>NZ_NYWI01000034.1:0-329870 GCF_002684955.1 Tistrella sp.
ATCGCCACTCGCTACGACAAGCGACCGGAGAACTATCTCGCCGCCGTCAAGCTCGTGGCCGCGAGGATCTGGTGCCTGAGCTTATGAGTCTACGCCCTAAGCCGGTCGATAAACGGCTTGTTCGCGTCCTGCCGGTTCGCGACCCGCCGAAGCCAGGGCAGCACCGCCATATAGCGGGTGGAGGGCCAGGAGCGGATCTCGCCGCCGTCGTTGCCAGGCACCCAGCCGATCGTGTCCCGCAGCACGTTCGGCATCAGAATCGGAAACAGGCGCTTGACCAGAGCCGGCGCGCACAGGCGTTCGCCATCCGTAATCTGGACGGAGTTGCCCGGTCGATTGCGAAGCTCCGCCCAGAAGTCATCCTGCTTGTCCGCATGGCTCGCCCGCGCATAACCCGACAGTTCCCGCCAGTCGGGCATCAGCTGGCAATGATCGCCGCCCTCGCGGCCAAGCGTGGCGTATTCATCCGGCAGCAGATGGCTGCGCCAGAGCTTGCGCCGACGCAGCAGGTCGCCGGCGCGCTTCAGGGTCTGCCGCTCGTCCTCACCGTCGACCGGCGGCACGACCACCCAGGCGATTTCCCAAAACCCCTTGATCTGCTGCGTCCAGACCGCGGACAGGTCGGGGAAGTTGGAAAGCTCCTTGACCGGTTTGACGAACTTGCACCAGACCGCCTCGGCAAGCTTTCCCCAGGCATCCTGGACGGCCTCGCGGCAGATCTCAGGCCCCACACCCACGGGCAGGCGTGCGGTGAACTGGTTGGGCAGTGATCCGACGACCGGCGGTGTCACCCCATTGCGGTGGATCAGAAGCCTGATCATCGGATCGTCGTCCACCTGCGGCATGACGATCTCCCCGCCTGCCTCCTTCACCGCCGCCATCGCCTGCGCCGACAGCCAGGACAGAAGATAGGATCCGGCCCAGAGATCACGGGTGCGGCGCGCCTGGCCGACGAATTCCTGGACGGGGGTGATGGAGAGGATGACGTGTTTCATTACACCCCCGGTCATCGATCCGTCTTCCCATCAAAAATCAAACCGCCCTTGCTTACTTCAAAAGGCGTTCGATACCGTCTGGAATCTGACATGCCAAGGAGACCAAGGATCACATCAAAATCCAGATCATTCTGATCAAATGCCAGCTTCTCTTCCTTGCCATGCACATCACTCTCGATTTTTATCTTCTCTGATTCTTCCAAGAATTGGCCCGTAAATATATTCATAATGCAGATATATTTTGTACCTATTTTATGGATGTGGATGAAAAGAGGACTTGCCCGCCTATCTTTTCCTTTTTTCTCCAAAACGGGCACAACTCGAAAGGCTTTTCTGTAAGGATGAGGGAGGCCAAATATGCTTCGAACCGGAAGCTCAACCTTTTCTCCTTTCGATACATCATGATCCGCCTGAAACTGCCTCCACGACCTCAAGCCTTTATATGCAATATTTCCGTTGCGCCCCCAGCTTCTGTATTGTTGAAAGGCCCCCCCAACACAATCCAGCAGCACCAGCGGGTCATTATTCAAATTCAACCGCGCAGCGTTATCTCCGATTTTATTGAGCCAAGCATTATCGAAATGAACGATCGTGCAAACTGTCCCCCGGCGGTCCTCGTACCCTGGCCAGAAAGCCGTCCACTGAGGCACATCGCCGTTACTCTCGGGGCCGCGCGCTGCATTGTCCGTCACGAGTTTTTTCAGAATCTGACAATATTCTTGCAAATTCTTCGGCCTGGTAAAGCAAGCCTCTCCTTTATGGGTCAAGGCGGTCAGCGTCACGCTCCCGAAGCCACGGCGAACACGCCCTCCTACCCCACCGACGAGCCCGAACAGTTTCAGAGCATCGGTAATCTGCGACTGTTGGTCTTCATCCATGAGTGATCGCCGGCCGGTTTTACAGGTGATCCATCTCGGCAGAATCTCAACCGAAAAGACCGAACCCTCTTTAAGACTGGGGCGCGCCCACTTATTTTTGTTCCAGAGGCCATATCCGACATACTTCAGCCCGGGCTCAGGGGGTGACTGAATCTCCCCCGCGTTGTGCTTCATCCGCACCCGCAACAGAAACGCCCCCTGCCCCCGCCCGCCGGCGCCGTTCCGGCCCTCATCCGCCGCCGCGCCGAACAGGAGGTCTTCCTGTTCCTTCAGCGCCTGAAGCGTGCGCACGCCGCGCCCCCAGGCGAGCGCGCGCCACCAGAAGCGCAGCGCGGCCTTGATTTCGGTCGGGCGGATTTCGGCCGGGCCCTTGTCGCCCTCCTGGCCCGAGAACATCGGCGCCGAGAGTTCGAAACGGGCAGTGATGACGTCGGACGGTCTGAAGGCGGCTGACATGGAGGACTTTCCCGCGAAACGGTCATGTCCGGGCGGCTCTCGCCCGAAAATGACGTGACATATGCCGGATGGTTGCATGGGTTTGCGCGCCTGTCATCACCAACGCGCATATCGCACCGACCCGCACACGCGGCCGGCGCGCCGCGAGTTTCGTTTGACATTCGTATTACCTTCACATTACGCTTCACAGACTTTCGAGCGGCACAGAGAATGCTGCGATGCGAAAGCCTGGGGAGGGAAGACGGGTGACGGGCGATCCGGTCCATGACATTTTCGTCATCGGCGGCGGCATAAACGGCTGCGGCATCGCGCGTGATGCTGCCGGGCGCGGGTATTCGGTCGCGCTGGCCGAGATGAACGATCTCGCCTCGGGCACCTCTTCCGGCTCCACCAAGCTGATCCATGGCGGCCTGCGCTATCTGGAACATTATGAATTCCGGCTGGTGCGCGAGGCGCTGATGGAGCGCGAGGTGCTGTGGCGCAATGCCCCGCACATCATCTGGCCGATGCGCTTCGTGCTGCCCCATCACAAGGGGCTGAGACCGCGCTGGCTGCTGCGGCTGGGCCTGTTCCTCTACGATCACATCGGCGGCCGCAAGCAGCTGCCGGCCACGCGCACGCTGGATCTTCGGAACGATCCGGCCGCGAAACCGCTGAAGCCGCTGTTCCGAACCGCTTTCGAATATTCCGACTGCTGGGTGAACGATGCCCGGCTGGTGGTGCTGAACGCCATGGATGCCGCCGCCCGCGGCGTGGAGCTGATGGTCCGCACCCGCGTGACCTCGGCGCGGCGCGAGGGCGAGCTTTGGGCGGTGACGGTGCAGAGCGTCGACCACCCCGACGTCACCCGCAGCTTCCGGGCGCGCATGCTGATCAATGCCGCCGGCCCCTGGGTCGATCAGGTGCTGCAGGGCACACTGGCCCGCAACGACGTCCGCAATGTCCGCCTGGTCCAGGGCAGCCACATCGTGGTGCGGGCGAAGTTCAATGATCCGCGCGCCTTCTTCTTCCAGAATTCCGACGGCCGGATCATCTTCGCCATCCCCTATGAAGACGACTTCACCCTGATCGGCACCACCGACCAGGATTTCAAGGGCGACCCGAAGGACATCCGGATCACCGAAGGCGAGATTGACTATCTGTGTGCCGCGGCCAGCGAGTATTTCGCCGAGCCGGTGCGGCGCGAGGACATCGTCTGGACCTATTCCGGCGTGCGGCCGCTTTACGACGACGGCGCGTCGAAGGCGCAGGAAGCCACGCGCGACTATGTGCTGAAGGTGGAGCACGGGCCGGACGCGCCCGGCAACGGCGCGCCGATGCTGAACGTCTTCGGCGGCAAGATCACCACCTATCGGCGCCTGGCCGAGGCGGCGCTGGAGAAGATCGAGGCGGAGCTGGGCGCCCGCGGCCCGGCATGGACCGCCACCGCCACCCTGCCCGGCGGCGACTTCCCCGCCACCGGTTTCGAGTCAGAGGTCGCCCGGCTGCGTGCCGAATACGGCTTCCTGGACGACGGTTTTGGCCGCAGACTGGTGAGGCTGTATGGCACACGGGCGCGGATGATCCTTGGATCCGCGCGAAGCAAGGCGGATCTGGGGCGCGATTTCGGTGCGGATCTGACCGAAAGCGAAATCCGCTATCTGGTGACCCACGAATGGGCGCGGACGGCCGACGATGTTCTGTGGCGGCGCACCAAGCGCGGCCTGCATCTGTCGGAAGACCAGCGGGCAGCCGTGGACGACTTCATGCACAGCCTGCCCGTCACCGGCATTGCCGCCGCAGAATGACGACCCGAGCCCGGACCCACATCGTCCCGAAAGCGAGCCGACCGCGAGACATGGAACACCGCGATGCTTGAACTCAAAGGCGTTTCCAAACAGGTGGGCGACGAGACCCACATCGGCGAGGCCACGCTTACACTGGAGCGCGGTACGCTGAACGTGCTTCTCGGCCCCACCCTCTCGGGCAAGACCACGCTGATGCGGCTGATGGCCGGGCTGGACCGCCCGACCCGCGGCACGCTCTGGTTCGACGGCCGCGACGTGACCGGCGTGCCCGTGCAGAAGCGCAACATCGCGATGGTCTACCAGCAGTTCATCAACTATCCGATGATGACGGTCTATGACAACATCGCCTCGCCGATGCGTCTGGCCGGTGCCGACCGCGCGACCATCGACCGCGAGGTCCGCCAGGCCGCCGAGCTGCTGAAGCTGACCCCCTATCTGGACCGCCAGCCGCTGAACCTGTCGGGCGGCCAGCAGCAGCGCACGGCGCTGGCCCGCGCGATCGTGAAGAAGGCGGGGCTGGTGCTGCTGGACGAGCCGCTGGCCAATCTGGACTACAAGCTGCGCGAGGAGTTGCGCACCGAACTGCCCAAGATCTTCCAGGAATCGGGCGCGATCTTCGTCTATGCGACCACCGAACCCTCGGAAGCGCTGCTGCTGGGCGGCAATACGGCCACGCTGCACGAGGGCCGCATCACCCAGTTCGGCCCGACGATCGAGGTGTTCCGCAACCCCGCCGACCTGATCACCGCCACCACCTTCTCGGACCCGCCGCTGAACACGCTGGCGCTGACCAAGGCGGGCGCGGTCTTCCGCCTGGCCGACGGCCAGACGCTGGCGGTGCCGGGCGACATGACCCGGCTGCCCGACGGCAGCTATACCGCGGGCTTCCGGCCGCATCACCTGACGGTGACCCCGGGGGGCAGCGGCGCGGTTCACTTCGCCGCCCGCGCCTTCGTGACCGAGTTCAACGGGTCGGAGAGCTTCGTGCATGTCGATTTCGCCGGGGAACGCTGGGTGATGATCGCCCCCGGCATCCATGATCACGATATCGGCGAGACGCTGGACGTGTATCTGGAACCCCGTCACCTGATGTTCTTCGACGCCACGGGCCGCGCGGTGCAGCTTGCCGCCGCCACCCGGGCGCAAGCGGTCTGAGCCGGGGAGGACGGAACACATGGCCCTGATCGACCTAGACCATATCCGCCATTCCTATGGCCCGGCGCCGAAGTCGGACGATGACTACGCGCTGAAGGAAGTGCATCACCGCTGGGATGACGGCGGCGCCTATGCCCTGCTCGGCCCGTCGGGCTGCGGCAAGACCACGCTGCTCAACATCATCTCAGGGCTCTTGCGCCCGTCGGAAGGCCGGATCCTGTTCGACGGCCGCGACGTCACCGGGCTTTCGACCGAGGAACGCAACATCGCCCAGGTGTTCCAGTTCCCCGTGGTCTATGACACCATGACGGTCTACGACAACCTCGCCTTCCCGCTGCGCAATCGCGGCGTGCCCGAACGGGAGGTCGATGCCCGGGTCCGTGAGATCCTGGAGATGATCGACCTGGCCGACCGGGCGAAGAAGAAGGCGCGCGGCCTGACCGCCGACCTGAAGCAGAAAATCTCGCTGGGCCGCGGCCTGGTGCGCAACGACGTCAGCGCCATCCTGTTCGACGAGCCGCTGACCGTGATCGACCCGCATATGAAGTGGATGCTGCGCACCCAGCTGAAGCAGCTGCACAAGCGCTTCGGCCACACCATGATCTACGTCACCCACGACCAGACCGAGGCGCTGACCTTCGCCGACAAGGTGGTGGTGATGTATCAGGGCCAGATCGTGCAGATCGGCACGCCGGACGAGCTGTTCGAACGCCCGGCCCATACCTTCGTCGGCTATTTCATCGGATCGCCCGGCATGAACGTGCTGCCGGTGACCCTGGATGGGGCGACGGCCCGGCTGGGCACGCATGCGATCGGCATCGGCGCCGCACCGGCCACGAAGCCGGGTGCGAAGCTGGAGCTGGGCGTGCGGCCGGAATTCGTCCGGCTTAGCCGCACGGGCCTGCCCGCGACCATCACCAAGGTCGAGGATATCGGCCGCCACCGCATCGTGCATGCCGATCTGGCCGGGCACGAGATCGCGGCGGTGGTGCCGGAAGACGATGAGATCCCGGCCGAGGCGCGGATCACCTTCGACCCGCGCGGCATCAACCTCTATGCCGACGCCTGGCGCGTCGACACGGGAGCCTGAGCCCATGGAAAAGACCTGGAACAACAAGGCCTGGTTCATGGTGCTGCCGGTGCTGGTGCTGGTGGCCTTCTCGGCGGTGATCCCGCTGATGACCGTGGTCAATTATTCGGTGCAGGACACGTTCGGCAACAACCAGTTCTTCTGGGCCGGCACCGAATGGTTCAAGGACATCCTGCAGTCGCCGCGCTTCTGGGATTCGATGTTCCGGAACCTCGGTTTCTCGCTGCTGATCCTGGCGATCGAGGTGCCGCTCGGCATCCTGATCGCGCTCAACATGCCCAAGAAGGGCTGGGGTGTGCCGTTCTGCCTGGTCACCATGGCCCTGCCGCTGCTGGTGCCGTGGAACGTGGTCGGCACCATCTGGCAGGTCTTCGGCCGCGGCGATATCGGCCTTCTGGGCCATACGCTGGAATCGCTCGGCATCCCCTACAACTATGTGCAGGATCCGCTGTCGGCCTGGATCACCGTGGTGGTGATGGATGTCTGGCACTGGACCAGCCTGGTGGTGCTGCTGTGCTATGCCGGCCTGGTCTCGATCCCCGACGCCTATTACCAGGCGGCCAAGATCGACGGGGCCTCGCGCTGGGCGGTGTTCAAATACATCCAGCTGCCCAAGATGCATCGCGTGCTGCTGATCGCCGTGCTGCTGCGCTTCATGGACAGCTTCATGATCTACACCGAACCCTTCGTCGTGACCGGCGGCGGCCCGGGCAATTCGACGACCTTCATGTCGATCGACCTGGTGAAGATGGCGATCGGGCAGTTCGACCTCGGCCCCGCGGCGGCGATGTCGCTGGTCTACTTCCTGATCATCCTGCTGCTGTCGTGGGTGTTCTACACCGTCATGACCAATTACGACGCGAGGACGTGACATGACGACCACCGCCATGCCCGCCGCACGCACCCAGGCCCACGACAAACAGCCGGCCCATGACGAGCAGCTGGCCCGCCGCATGCGCAAGCGGGGCACCAAGTCCCGCTGGTCCTGGCTGGTGCCGGCGCTCTACATCCTGTTCCTGATGCTGCCGCTCTACTGGCTCGTCAATATGAGCTTCAAGACCAACGAGGAAATCGTCTCGGGTCTGACGCTCTGGCCCGCCGAGCCGACGCTTCGGAACTATGAGATCATCTTTACCGATCCGTCCTGGTATTCGGGTTACATCAACTCGATCACCTATGTCGTCATCAACATGGTGGTCTCGGTGGCGGTGGCGCTGCCGGCAGCCTATGCCTTCTCGCGCTACCGGTTCCTGGGTGACAAGCATCTGTTCTTCTGGCTGCTGACCAACCGCATGGCGCCGCCGGCCGTGTTCGCCCTGCCCTTCTTCCAGCTCTATTCGGCCTTCGGGCTGATCGACACCCATATCGCCGTCGCGCTGGCGCATTGCCTGTTCAACGTGCCGCTGGCGGTGTGGATCCTGGAAGGCTTCATGTCGGGCGTGCCCAAAGAGATCGACGAGACCGCCTATATCGACGGCTATTCCTTCCCGCGCTTCTTCGGGAAGATCTTCCTGCCGCTCATCTCCAGCGGCATCGGCGTCGCGGCCTTCTTCTGCTTCATGTTCTCGTGGGTGGAACTGCTGCTGGCCCGTACGCTGACCACCGTCGACGCCAAGCCGATCGCGGCGACCATGACCCGGACCGTCTCGGCCTCGGGCATGGACTGGGGCCTGCTCGCCGCCGCCGGCGTGCTGACGCTGATCCCCGGTGCGCTCGTGATCTGGTTCGTCCGCAACTACATCGCCAAGGGCTTTGCCCTGGGCCGCGTCTGAGGGAGGCCGCACCGATGTCGTTCGACTTCTCGTGGATGGCCTGGACCTGGCCCACGGTCATCTTCTTCGTCGTCATCGCCTGTCTGCTGCTCGGCATGGGGGTCTGGGAATACGCCCGTCCCGGCGGGGCGCCGAAGGTCGGCCTGCTGCGCTTCGAAACCACGCGCGGCGACCGCCTGTTCATCTCGCTGCTTGGCAGCGCCTTCATCCATCTGGGCTGGCTGGGGCTTGTGGATGCCAGCCTGTGGTGGGCGACGGGGCTGTCGGTGATCTACGCATTCCTTGTGTTCCGCTTCGTGTGACCCCACTGCCCGGGGCCCTGCGCGGCGGGTGACTGAAGACCAATCGAGGCTTGCTTCGAACGACGGATGCCCCGTGCCGGCATCCGCGGCTGATCAAGAGGGAGGTAGCTTATGCGGAAGCATCTGATGGCATCCACGGCAGCGCTGGCGCTGCTGCTGGCTGCCGGCCAGGCCTGGGCCGGGATGGAGGAGGCGAAGAGCTTCCTCGACAAGGAGATCGGCGACCAGTCGGTCCTGTCGCGCGCCGACCAGGAAAAGGAGATGCAGTGGTTCATCGATGCCGCGAAGCCGTTCGCCGGCATGGAGATCAAGGTCGTCTCGGAGACGATCACCACCCATGAATATGAAAGCAAGGTGCTGGCACCGGCCTTCTCGGCCATCACCGGCATCAAGCTGACCCACGACCTGATCCAGGAAGGTGACGTCGTCGAGAAGATTCAGACCCAGATGCAGACGGGTCAGAACCTCTATGACGCCTGGGTCAACGACTCGGATCTGATCGGCACCCACTGGCGCTATAAGCAGGTCCGCAACCTGACCGACTGGATGGCGGGCGAAGGCAAGGACGTCACCAACCCGAACCTCGACATCGACGACTTCATGGGCAAGTCGTTCACCACCGCCCCGGACGGCAAGCTCTACCAGCTGCCCGACCAGCAGTTCGCGAACCTTTACTGGTTCCGCTACGACTGGTTCAGCGACCCCGCGATCAAGGCCGAGTTCAAGCAGAAGTACGGCTACGATCTGGGCGTGCCGGTCAACTGGTCGGCCTATGAGGACATTGCCGAGTTCTTCACCGGCCGCGAGATCGACGGCCGCAAGGTCTATGGCCACATGGACTATGGCAAGAAGGACCCGTCGCTCGGCTGGCGCTTCACCGACGCCTGGCTGTCGATGGCCGGCAATGGCGACAAGGGCCTGCCCAACGGCATTCCGGTCGACGAATGGGGCATCCGCGTCAACGAGAAGAGCCAGCCCGTCGGCTCCTGCGTTGCCCGCGGCGGCGACACCAACGGCCCGGCGGCCGTCTACTCCATCCAGAAGTATCTGGACTGGATGAAGGCCTATGCGCCGCCGGAGGCCCAGGGCATGACCTTCTCGGAATCGGGCCCGGTTCCGGCGCAGGGCCACATCGCCCAGCAGATCTTCTGGTACACCGCCTTCACCGCCGACATGGTGAAGAAGGGCCTGCCGGTGGTGAACGAGGACGGCACACCCAAGTGGCGCATGGCCCCCTCGCCGCACGGCGTGTACTGGAAGGAAGGCATGAAGCTCGGCTATCAGGACACCGGCTCCTGGACGCTGATGACCTCTACCCCCACCGACCGCGCCAAGGCCGCCTGGCTCTATGCGCAGTTCGTGACGTCGAAGACCGTGGACGTGAAGAAGAGCCATGTCGGCCTGACCTTCATCCGCGATTCGTCGGTCCGCCACGAGAGCTTCACCAAGCGCGCCCCGGAACTGGGCGGCCTGGTCGAGTTCTACCGCTCGCCGGCCCGGGTGCAGTGGACGCCGACCGGCACCAACGTGCCCGACTATCCGAAGCTGGCCCAGCTGTGGTGGCAGGCGATCGGCGATGCGTCCTCGGGCGCCAAGACTGCCCAGGCTGCCATGGATTCGCTCTGCGCCGAGCAGGAGAAGGTCATGAGCCGGCTGGAGCGCGCCGGCGTGCAGGGTGAGTTCGGCCCCAAGCTGAACCCCGAACATGACCTCGCCTACTGGAACGAGCAGGCGAAGAAGAACGGCACCATCGCGCCGCAGCTGAAGATCGAGAACGAGAAGGAAAAGCCCCAGACGGTCGATTACGACCAGCTGGTGAAGAGCTGGGCGGACGCCAACGCGAAGCAGTGATGCGCGCGTGACCGCCGGACCGATACATCGCCTTCGGGGGAAGGGGGTGTGACGGAGAGGGGGCCATCCGGAAGGGTGGCCCCCTTTATTTTCAGGCGGATGCCCTGGGCCGATGGCTGGGGCCGGCGCCTCAGAGCGTGGCGCCGAGCGCGCGCAGATCGGCCAGAACCGGGGCTTTCGGCAGCCAGATCTGATCGTACTCGGCAATGACCTTGCCGGCATCCGCGACCTGGACGTCCTTCACCGTGATGACCTTCCGGAACTCTTCGAGCAGCCGCGCCTCGTTGGCGACGGTGGCATCGATCTGGGCGTCGAGCGCCTCGCGCGTCAGCCGGGTGACAAGCTCGCGGTCGGAAGCCGGGACATCCTTCCAGACCCGGCCGGAGGCGAGCGCGACACAGGGCATGAAGATGGCGTTCATCTTCAGCATGGTCTTCGACACCTTGTCGAAGCGCTGATTCCACGAGAAATCGAGATCGGCCTCAAGCCCGTCCACCTGGCCGTTGGACATGGCATCAAACACCTGCGGCGTCGGGATCGGCGTCGGCGCGGCGCCGAGCAGCTGATAGAAATCGCGATAGGCAGGGGTGGTGTTGATCCGCAGCTTCATGCCCTTCAGATCGTCGAGCCCGCCGATTTCCCTGGCAGAGAACACGACACGCATGGTGGTGATGCCCCAGGCCAGCCCCAGCGTGCCGGTTTCCCTGGGCAGGACATCCAGCATCTTCATCACCAGGGGATCGCGCACCAGCTTCGCCACCCTGGCGGTGGAATCGACGATATAGGGCGCGTTGATCGCGGCGATCGATGGGATGCGGGAGCCGAGTTCCGCCGTCATGATCCAGCCGAAATCGAGCGAACCGGCCTGCATCTGCTGCAACATCACCGCTTCCGTGCCCAGCTGATTTGCGGGGAAGACGGCAAGATCCAGGCGGCCCTTCGTTTCGGCCTTCAGCATCTCCCCGACCTTCAGGGCCGCATTGTTCCACGGATGGCCGGGCGGCGTCGTGATGCCGAGACGGAAGGTCTTCGTCTCCTGCGCCCGCAGGATGTTGGGTGCCGCCAGCGTGCCGACCGAGGCCGCACCGGCAGCCGCAAGCGTCGTGTTACGGAGGAATGTCCTGCGCGAGATCGTCATGGGTCTGTCCTCTGGAGGCATGATGGGGCGGCGGTTACCTGACGAAGGCGGTGGATATTGCGGGGAAGATCGACAGCAGGATCAGCAGGCTGCAGGCCGCGAAGAAGAAGGGCAGTGTCACGACGAACATCCGGCCGGGCTTCGCCCCCGTGACTGCCGAGGCGACGAAGAAGCTGAGACCGACGGGCGGGGACAGGAAACCCAGCACGAGATTGATGACGACGACCACGCCGAAATGGACCGGATCGATGCCATAGATCCCGGTCGCGATCGGCAGAAGGATCGGCACCGTCATGATCAGTCCCGGCGCGCCGTCGATGACCGTGCCGATGACCAGCAGGATGACGTTGACGAGCAGCATGAAGGTGATCGGGTCGGTGGCGATCGTCTGCCCCCATGCCGCCACGCGCTGCGGCACCATGCCGTAGACGAGCACCCACGAGAAAACCCCAGCCGCAGCGACCAGCATCAGCACGACCGCCGAATAGATGCCGGCACGCAGCAGCATCCGCGGCAGCTGAGCGACGGAGAGTTCACCGATCCAGAACCGCCCGACCAGGATCGCCGCGACCGCGCCGACGGCCGCCGCCTCGGTCGGATTGGCGATGCCGGACAGGATCGACCCCACGATGACGATGGGGATCGAGAGCGTCGGCAGGGCGCCGAGGATGATCCGCAGCCGCGCGCGGACCGTGAGACGCTCGCCTCTCGGATAGTCGTAGACGAACCAGCCCATGCCGGCGATGACGGTGCAGAAGATGATGGTGAGCAGAATGCCCGGCACCATGCCGGCCGCCAGCATGTCGCCCACCGGCACCTGCGCCAGAACCGAATAGACCACGAACATGATCGACGGCGGAATGATCGGCCCGAGCATGCCGGCATAGGCGGTCAGCCCCGCGGCGAAGGTCTTGTCATAGCCGGTCTTTTCCATCTCCGGCACCATCATCTGCGCCATGATGGCGACCTGGGCCGTGGCCGAGCCCAGGATCGAGGAGACGAACATGTTGGCGATCAGGTTCACATAGGCGAGGCCGCCCTTCATCGCCCCGATCAGCGCCATCGTCATGTTGATGATGCGTCGCGTGATTCCGCCGCCATTCATCACCTCGCCGATGAAGACGAACAGCGGGATCGAAATCAGACCGTAATTGTCGACGCCCCCGAAGAGCTGTGCGGGAAAGGTCTGAAACAGCAGCGTGTCGCCACTGGCCCAGATATAGACGGCGGCGGCAATGCACAGGCACAGCCCGATGGGAACGCCGACGAGCATGACGAGAAGAAAGGCCGCGGATGTGATCATCTCAATTGACCCCGTCCGCCGAACCGAAGCCGGGGTGCAGTCTCTTCGGCGACAGGCCGATTTCCTCCACGATATTGGCCAGCGTATGGAGGGTCATGGTCACGGAGAAGATCGGAATAACCAGGCTGATCATCCATACCGGCCATTCGAGCGTCTGGGTGTATTCGGTGTAGAGGAAATTGAAGCTGTCGCCGGCATAGCTCCGCGCATCGAAACCGGCCGCCGCAATACCCGGCGGATCCATCCAGTTCCAGCACATGACCGCGAGGCCGAGCGAAAACAGACAGGCGATGACATGGGCGAGCGCCTTCAGCCGTGTCGCATTCGCCGCCGACAGCCTGTCGCTGACCAGGGTCATGGCGAAATCGAGCCGCAGCCGGGTCAGGGCCGACCCGCCGAGGAAGGTCAGCCAGACCATTGCATAGACCGCAGCCTCGTCGACCCAGTAGAGCGACGATCCCGCATAGCGGGTGCCGACGTTCAGAAGGATCAGGCCAAGAAGCAATGCCATCAGCATCGCGACCAGCACCTTCTCAACCACGAGCACGCCTTCCGAGGCAGCCACGATCGCCCGGACGACGGCGGAGCGCACAGGCGGGCGCGCCCCGGCCCTGGATGCGGGTTTCACCATCAGTCAGCTTCCTTGTTGTCAGGCCGAGAGGTTCATCCTCGATCGCAGACGCATCCCTGCCCCCTCCCCGTCATCTGACGACGAAGCCATGGGCGAAGGGGTCGCGGTCGTCGATGAAGATCGTGTTGATGCCGGTCATGCGCGCCCAGCCCGCGACCGAGGGGATGATGGCCTCCCGCCCGGCAACCGTGGCCGCCGCTTCCACCCGGCCGTTGAACAGCGAGCCGATGATCGATTCATGGACGAAATCGTCGCCGACCTTCAGCCTGCCCTTCGCGACGAGCTGGGCCATCCGCGCCGATGTGCCGGTGCCGCAGGGTGAGCGGTCGATGGCCTTCTCGCCATAGAAGACCGCGTTGCGCGCATGGGCGCCCGGCTGCGTCGGCGCCCCTGTCCACAGGATGTGGCTGAGGCCGCGGATCTCGGGATGCTCCGGATGAACGACCTCGTATTTTTCGTTGAGGGCGGCCCTGAGCTTCGGGCTCCAGCCGATCAGCTCTCCGGCGGTGTGATCGGCGATGTCGCGGAAGGCCGTCTGCGGCTCGACGATGGCGTAGAAGTTGCCGCCATAGGCAATGTCGACCACCACCTCGCCCAGCCCCTCGACCTCTGCCGTCAGACCCTCGGCATAGAGGAAGGCCGGGACATTGGTCAGGCGCACCTCTTCGACGAAACGCCCTTCCTGCCGGTAGGTGATGTCGACCTTGCCAGCCGGGGCATCGATCGACAGCCGGCCCGGCGCCCGCGGGGTGATCAGGCCGTTCTCCACGCCCATGGTGATGGTGCCGATCGTCCCATGGCCACACATGGGCAGGCAGCCGGAGGTTTCGATGAACAGCACCGCCACATCGCAATCCGGCCGGGTCGGCGGGGAGAGGATAGCGCCCGACATCATGTCGTGGCCGCGCGGCTCGTACATCAGCCCGGTGCGGATCCAGTCGTAGTCCCTGACGAAATGCGCCCGCTTTTCAAGCATGGTCGCCCCTTCGAGGCGCGGGCCGCCGCCCGAGACCAGGCGGACCGGGTTGCCGCAGGTATGCCCGTCGATGCACGAGAATGTGAAGCAGGCCATGGCGTTCACTCTGTCAGAAGCGGTGGGGCGAAAAGGGCGAGAGATCGATCGGCGGTGGTTCGTCGGTCAGCAGGTCGGCGACCAGCCGGGCGGTCCCGGCCGATTGGGTGAGGCCGAGATGGCCGTGGCCGAAGGCATAGATCACGCGCGGTTCGCTGCCGGCCCGGCCGATCGCCGGCAGGCTGTCGGGCAAGGACGGCCGGAAGCCCATCCATTCGACGCCCCCTTGTGCGACGAGCCCGGGGAGAAAGGCCTGCGCCTTGCCGAGCATGGCCCGCGACCGCCGGTAATCGGGCGGCAGATCCAGCCCGCCGAGTTCGACCGCGCCGCCGACGCGGATGCCGGTGGACAGGCGGCTGATCACGAACCCATGCCCGCCGAAGGTGATCTGGGTTCTGAGATCGAAGGCGCCGGGCGGCAGGGTGGTGTTGTAGCCGCGCTCGGTCTCCAGCGGGATGACGTCGCCGATGCTGCGGGCGATGCGATGCGAGAAGGCACCGGCGGCAAGCACCACCCGGGCTGCGCGCCGCACCGCCCCATCGGCCGTGACGATCCCGACACCCGCCGCCTCGGGCCGGAGTGCGGTGACCTCGGCCCGCTCGATCCGGCCGCCCCGCTCCCTGAGATGATCGGCGAGCGCCAGGGTGTAGAGCCGGGGGTCGGCGATGGAGTACCAGCCGGGGGTGAAGGTTCCATGGGTGAAGCGCGACGAGAGCCCCGGCTGGATCGCCGCCATCCCCGCCGCATCCAGATGGTGGAAGTCGATGCCATGCCGTTCGCGTGCCGCCCAGCCGGGACGCGCGGCTTCGAATTCGGCGCGGCTTTCATAGACCTGGAGGTTGCCGTCCTTGCGCAACATGCCGCGCGTGCCGGTCTGTTGCAGGAAGGGTTCCAGCTCGGCGCGGGAGAGATCCATCAGGGCCGCCTGCGCATCGGTGGCGGTGGCGACGCGCGCCGGCGCGCAGGCCCGCCAGAAACGGTACATCCAGGGCGCGATCCTGAGCGCGTAGGCCGGCGGAATTGAAAGCGGCCCGAGCGGGTCGAGCAGCCATCCGGGCGCCTTGCGCAGAATGCCGGGCGAGGCGAGCGGCAGAATATCGGTGAAGGCGAAGGCGCCGGCATTGCCGGCCGAGGCACCGGCCGCCGGCCCCTCGCGGTCGAGCACCGTGACCGGAAAGCCCCGCACCTGAACGGCAATCGCCGCCGAAAGGCCGATCACCCCTGCCCCGATGACGACGACCTCCGGCCCGGTCATCAGCGCACACTCCCCAGAAAGGCCTGGGTCTCGGGCTGCCGGGGCGCGCCGAAGATCTGATCGGGGGGGCCGATCTCCGCCATCACCCCCTGATGGAAGAAGGCGACCCGATCCGAGACGTCGCGTGCAAACCCCATCTCGTGGGTCACGCAGATCATCGTCATCCCCTCTTCGGCCAGCATCTTGAGCGTGTCGAGCACCTCGCCGACCAGCATGGGATCGAGCGCCGAGGTCACCTCGTCGAACAGCATGTATTCGGGCGACATGGCGAGCGCGCGGGCAATGGCCATGCGCTGCTGCTGCCCCCCGGACATGCGGTTCGGATAGACCGACAGCTTCTCGCTGAGCCCGACATGGGTGAGCTGCCGGACCGCGATCTCTTCGGCCTGCTGCCGGGACAGGCCCAGAACCTTGCGCGGCGCCAGCATCACATTCTCCAGCACCGTCAGATGCGGGAAGGCGTTCCATTGCTGGAAGACGATGCCGACCTTGCGGCGCAGCCGGTTCAGATCCGTCGACCGGTCATGAACCCGGGTGCCGTCGATGCGGATCACGCCCGCATTGATCGGCTCCAGACCATTGATGCAGGCGAGAAGGGTGGATTTGCCCGAGCCCGACCCCCCGATGATCGTCACCACCTCGCCCTTGTCGACGGTGAGGTCGATGCCCTTCAGCACCTCCAGACTGCCGAAGGACTTCCGGACGTTTTCAATCTCAATCATAGGGGGACCACCGTCTTTCGAGATAGCCGCCGAGCCTGGCAATCGGGAAGCTTATGATGAAGTAGATGACGCCGCAGATCAGCAGGATGAACAACGGTTCCTGCAGGCGGGTCACCAGGATCTGCGAGGCGCGCAGCAGTTCGATCAGCCCAAGCCACAGCACCAGCGCCGAATCCTTCATGACGCCGAGCGTGAGCCCGATCCAGGCCGGGATCGACACCCGCACCGCCAGCGGCGCCACGATGTGGCGCATATCCTGCCACCAGGTCATCCCCAGCGACCGGCTGGCGCGGCGGGTGGTCATGGGCACGGCGGCAATGCCGCCGCGAACGATCTCGGTACAATAGGCGGCGGTATAGAGCGACAGCACCACGCAGGAGGTGGTAAACGGCGGCCAGCCCAGCTTTGCGATCGACTGCAGGGCATTGCCCAGCACCAGCTGGATCAGCAGCGGCACCGACCGGAAGATGTCGAGAAAGACCGTCAGCGGCAGGGACCAGACCGGTCCGGCCTGAAAGCGGATCACGCCGAAGAGGATCCCCATCACCGTGCCCGCGGCCACGGAGACGGCGGTCACGGCCAGGGTCATCAGGGCCCCCTGGCCGAGGAAGGCCAGATCGTTCCAGGTCAGGGCGGTATCGAACATCTCCGGCCCTCCTAGTAGCGGAACAGGCGCCAGGCGAGCGCCCGGGCGGCCAGGGTCACGAGCTTGGCGATCAGGTAGTAGATCACCGCGGCGATGGCGAAGAATTCGAAGGTCCGGAAGGACCGCGCGTTCAGATCCTGGGTCACGCCGGCCAGATCCGTGTTCATCCCGACCGTGACGCCCAGCGAGGTCATCAGGATCTCCCAGATCATCTGATTGGTCGCAGGCAGATAGCCGATGCGCAGCATCTGCGGCAGCACGATGAAGCGGAAGGTCTGCACCGGGGTCATGCCCAGAGAGCGCCCGGTGCGGGTCTGCGTCTCGGGGATGGCTTTCAGGGCGCCGCGGAAATTCTCGGCCAGATAGCCGGCATTGTTGAAGGCGATGCCGGCCAGAAGCGCTGCATAGGGGCTGAGATGGATGCCGAAATTGCCCAGGCCGAAATGCGCCATATAGATCTGAAACAGCGCCGGCGTGTTGCGGGCAATCTCGACCCAGACCGCCGCCACCGCCGACAGCGACCGGTTGCCCGACAGGCGAAAGGCCGTCAGCGCGATGGCGCAGACCAGACCGATCGCCATCGACAGCACGGCGATCTGAAGGGTGACCAGCGCGCCGTCGAGCATCTGCGGCAGCGCTTTAAGCGCCTGGTTCCAGTGGAACGTATAGGTGAACATCCCCGTCTCCCGGACCTGAAGCAGGTCACATTCCTGACGGACGCCGTGGCGCCGGCATGTGCCGGCCGCCACGGCCGGGCCGGGTCAATCAGCGATAGACGCTGCCGACGGTGAGATCCGGCGCCTGGCCGCCCACCCATTTTTCGTAGAGTTCGGCATAGCGGCCGGTGCGGACCTGCTGATTGATGAACAGGTTCAGATAGTTGATCAGGCCGTACTCCTCGCGGTTGGTGAACAGCGCGACGTAATCGGTGTCGAAGGGCGCGCTGCCGACCACCGACAGCCCGGCGAACTTGCCCGATTTCACATTCGCCTGCGCCACCGTCGAGGTGGAGACTGTGGCATCGATCTGGCCCTGGGCCAGCGCCAGGAAAACATCGGCCTGGGTCTGATAGGGCCGGAAGGATCCTTCCCCCCAGGCCTTCACCTGGTTCTCGAGCGCGATCGCCTCGTAGGTGCCGGCGGTGGCGCCCACCACCTTGCCCTTCATGCCGTCATAGGACGTCACGCCCGATTTGCCGTTGGCCGTGACCACCATCTCGAAGGCGAAATACGGGATGGTCATGCCGACGGTCTTCGCCCGTTCCAGCGTATCCGAGGTCGAGGCGACGCCGACATCGACACGGCCCGACATCAGCGCCGGAATCCGCTCAGGGAACGGCGTCTCGACGATCTCGGCGGTCACGCCCAGCGCCTTCGCCAGATCGTTGCAATAGTCGACGTCGAAGCCGATCGGCGTGTTGTTCGCATCGCGCGACCCCATCGGCGGGAAGTCCAGCACCACCGCACAGCGCAGCGTGCCCGAGCCGATGATGTCGTCCAGCTTGTCCGCATGCGCCGTGCCCCCCAGGGCGGTAGCGGCCATCAGTCCGACAGCGAAAATTGAAGCCTTGTTCACTGTTGTCTCCCATCAGCAGTGATCCTCGCCGGCGAAGGCCCCTCCCACGCCGAACGGCGAAAACCCCCTATTCAGGATACAAGAAAAATACAAAAAATATATAAGCTTCGAGAAAAAATCCGGCTGGCAGAACAGGCACTTGTACCGCTTCACCGGATCTGATGCGGGCGTACACCAGCAGGGTGGCGACGCCGAAGGTGGATCCCCGCCTGCGCGGGGATGACGGCTTCTTTTTTTTTCAGGAACGGTGTTGCCCTCGTGCTGCAGCAACGGTTTGCGGGCGGGCAGGATGGCGCCATCGTCCCTGAGAACCCTGTCCCGTCATCCCCGCGTAGGCGGGGATCCACCTTCCTTCCTTATCCATGCGCGGACAGGCCCCCGGTGGCGACGGGTCCATAAAAAGGCCCTCCGGAGGGAGGGCCGTTCAAAGGGGCGGGACGGCTCTCCGTCACGCCCTGTATGTCTGCACGGCCCCCGGAAGCCGGCTCCATTCGGCATACCAGGCATCGAACAGTTTCAGCTGGGCGGTGACGTAGCCGCGCTGGCTTTCGGTGAGTTCGTCGGTTTCGTTGAAGTGCAGCGCGTATTCGCCATCGCCCTTCAGGACCATCATGTACTTGAAATACAGAACGAGATCCGGCCCTGCATCGAAGGACGAGAGCACGCCCAGCGCCGATTCCAGCTCGAGCGCGCGCTGCCGGGCATCGGCATCACCCTTCGCCGCCGCCTGGGCAAGGTTGCTGAGGTGCAGCACTTCCTTCGGCAGCACGCAGCCGATGCCGGTGATGGCACCTGTGGCACCGCAATTCACGAAGCCATGGAACACGCAGGTATCGACACCGATCATCAGGGAGACGTCGTCGTCGCAGCTGGTGATGGTCTCGGCCGCATAACGCATGTCGTCCGGGCCGCCGAATTCCTTGAAGCCGACGAGATTGGGATGTTCGGCGCGCAGGGCGAAGAACAGATCGGCGCGCGTGGCGAAGCCGTAATAGGGGCTGTTATAGATCACCGCCGGCAGATCCGGCGCCGCGGACAGAATGGCCTTGAAGTGGTTCCGCTGCGCCGCGACGACCGTGCCGCGCGACAGCACGCGGGGAATGACCATCAGCCCCTGCGCGCCCACCTTCTGCGCATGGGCGGCGTGTGCAACCGCAGAGGCCGTGTTGACGGCGCCGGTGCCGGCGATCACCGGAATCCCGGCCGCGACCAGGCGCTCGACACCTTCCATGCGCTGTGCATCGGTCAGCAGCGGCCAGTCGCCCATGGAGCCGCAATAGACCACGGCCGACATGCCGGCATCGATCAGCTGCCGGGCCTTGCGGACCAGCGCGGCGAAATCCGGCCTCCGGTCGGGCGTACAGGGGGTCATCAGGGCGGGGATCACGCCGGAGAAAATCTTCGCCGTCACCTTCGTCTCCTTCCAGCCGTTCGGTCGGGCAGTCCGCCGGCAGGACGCAGCTGTCCTCCCCTTCTGCCAAGGTCATGATGGCAGTTTGCATTTTTCTTGTCGACAAAGAAAATGCAAACTCAGAGCGGGATGTCGAGCCCGCCATTCCGGGCGAACAGCTTCTGCACCTGGGCCACGATCTGCTCGGCATGAGCCTTGCCCAGCTGGTCGGCCCGCTCGACGTCGCGCGCTTCGATCGTGGCGATCATCTCGGCATGTTCATCGACGAAGCGCTGGGGAAACTGCTCGTCATAAGAGCGGTAATACAGGCGGAGAATGCGCCGCCCCTCGTCGAGCAGCCGCCGGAAAAGTGCGGTGAAATAGGGGTTGCGCCCCGCTTCGGCGATGGCGGCGTGAAACGCCGCATTGGTGGCGATCATCGCCAGCGCGTCACGCGCTTCCACCGCCGCCGCGTAATCCTGATGATGGCCGCGGATGATCGGCAGATCTTCCGGCCGATGGTTCTGCGCCGCCAGCCGCGTGGTGACGCGGTACATCAGCACCAGGGCATCGAAGAAGGTGCTGAGATTGAGGAAATCGATGTTCGACACCATGGTCGAGCGGTTCGGAAGGGTTTCGATCAGCCCCTCGCCGGCCAGACGGACAAGCGCCTCGCGGATCGGCGTGCGCGACATCTTGAACCGCTCCGCCAGTTGCACCTCGTCCACCGGGCTGCCGGGGGCGAGTTTCAGGTCGAGGATCTCGTCGCGCAGAAGATCGTACACCATCTTGACGCCGGAGCCGCGCCGGCGCTCGGGCAGTGCAGTGGGCTTCGGGTCGGCCATCGGTCTTCCTCGTCCTGGCACATATAGATACTGGCACATATAGATACTGGCACATAAGAGACGGCCGCGAGGGGCCCGTCGTCCGGCTTGGATGCTACGGTATGGCCCGATGGCTGGAAAGGCTGGCGGGTGGAAAAGAGCGACCGGCCGGGCGATGAGCGCCGCGGCCAGCCGATCGTGACCGGCATCACCGGGGTGCGTCGGGACGTGCCGCGAGCAGGATGCCCCACAGCACCGCAACCAGCCCGACTGCCAGATGCCAGCCTGGCACCTCTCCCGTCAGGAAAAAGGCGGTGATCGCGGCCGTGACGGGGTTGACGGTCACCGCAGCGGCGACGCGGCCGGGACTGGTGCGCGCCAGCGCCAGCGCCCAGAGACAGAAGGCGACGGCACTGCCGCCGACCCCCAGCCAGATCACCGCGAGCCAATCCCCCGCCCGGAAGGCCGCGAGCCGTGCCGCGCCGCCATCCGCCAGCGCGATGGCCGCAAGCATCACGGCACCCGAGGTCATCGCGATACTGGTGAACGCCAGAGGGCCATGGCGGCTGATCGGCCCGCGCGCGCCCAGATTGTAGATCGACATGCACAGGGCAGCGGCGACCATGATCAGATCACCCCGCCAGGCCCCGGCCGGCGCGATGTCGAGCCCGGCGGCAAGCGTCACCGCGACCCCGGCAACGGCAATCAGGATGCCCCCGACCTTGGCGCCGGTCGGCCGCTCGACTCCAAGAAACACCGCCGCCGCAAGTGTGAGCAGCGGCATGGTGGCAAGGGACAGGGCCGCCCGGGCCGCGGTGGTGTGGATCAGTGCGGCGTTGAACAATACCGGAAACAGGCCGAAAAACAGCAGACCAAGCAGGATGGTGACCGCCAGATCCCGGCCGCGTGGCCAGGCCCGCCGCGCCGGGGCACCGCGGGACCGCAGCAGGATGACAACCGGCAGCAGCAGAGCCGCGCCCGACAGGAAGCGCAGGGCGCCAAGCAGCACCGGATCGGCGGTGCCGCCGACGACATCGCGGGTCACCGCCACCGCCGTGCCGCCAAGGGCGCTGGATGCCATGGCAGCCAGCATGCCCGCCTTGTCGCCTGCGTTCATCGCTTCACCCGATCTCTCAACCGGTGTCGAAGCTAGGTCGGAGAAGTTCATCTGGGAAACGCATTCATGTAATCTATGTGATCAGATTTCTTGATGAAGAGAGATCGCGGGATGAATCTGGGGATGAACGGACGCCTCCTGGATCAGGATCTCCTGCGCAGCTTCGTTGCTGTCGCCGAGACCCGCTCTTTCACCCGCGCGGGGGATGTCGTCGGTCGCAGCCAGTCGGCCGTGAGCATGCAGATCCGGCGCCTGGAAGACCGGCTGGGGCGCCGTCTGTTCCGGCGCAGCACTGCCGAGGTCGCCCTGACGCCTGCCGGCGAAGCCCTGCTCGGCTATGCCCGGCGCATGCTGCACCTGGCCGACGAGGCCGTGACCCGGCTGCGCGGCGACGGCCTTGCCGGAACGGTGCGGCTGGGCGTGATGGAAGATTACGGAACAGTGCTGCTGCCCGCTCTGCTGGGGCGTTTTGCACGGGCGTATCCCGGCGTTCAGATCGACATGGAAATCGGCCTGACCGCCGCCATGCCGGACCATCTGGGCAGCCGCTATGATCTGGTGATCGCCATGAATGCGGCCGGCAGCGAGAGCGGCCGCCTGCTCCGCCGCGATCGGTCCGTCTGGGTGGCCGGCGACAGGCGCATCGAGGACGTCCGGCCGCTGCCGCTTGCGGTCGCGCCGGAAGGCTGCCTGTTCCGGCGCCAGGCCGGAGCCGCACTCGATGCCGCCGGCATCCCCTGGCGTGCAGCTTTCGTCACCGGCAGCCATGTTGCCGCGGCCAATCTCGTCCGGGAGGGGCTGGCGGTGATGGTGGTCAAGGCGGGGCTGGTCCCGCCCGGCCTCCGGATCGTCGAGGACGGGCTGCCGGCTCTGCCCGCGATGGAGATCCGGCTGCATCAGACGATACCCGCCTCCCCCGCCGTGACGGCCCTGGCGGATCATCTGGTCCGCGGCCTTTCGGAGTGATGCCATCCGCCGGGATGCCCTTCCGGGCGGCCTGCCGGGACCGTCGGCATCATCGTCCCAAGGGGGATGCCGGATCCAAAGGGTGACGCCGGCTCGCGACTCGTCTAAATTGCGATTGACTTGCATTCTCATATTCTCCGTACCATCCTTCGGCTGCGCGACCGCCAGCCCGGAGAGACCGCCATGACCACATCCGCCCCCTCTGTCGAGACGCCGTCCGACAGCGCGCCCGTCATCACCCCGCGCGGCCGGGAGCTGCGCCTGGATGCCGCCCTGCCCTTCGATGCCGAAGATCACGGCCGGCGGCTGTTGCGCACCGCGCGGTTCGGCACCCTGTCGACGCTCGACCCGGAAAGCGGCTATCCCTATGGCGCCGCCACCAATCTGGCGACCGATCACGACGGTAGCCCGGTCTTCATCATGGCCGGGCTGGCGCTGCATGCCCGCAATCTGGCGGCCGATCCGCGCGCGTCGCTGACCCTGGTCGAGCCGGGGCTTGCCGATGTGCTGGCGGGGGTGCGGATGACCATCGTCGGCCGGGTGGTGCAGGTGACCGACCAGGCCCGGCTGGAGACGGTCCGCCGGCGCTATCTGGCCCGGCATCCGAAGACGAAGCTCTATATGACCCTGCCGGATATCGGCCTCTACCGGCTGGAGATGGCGGATCTGCGCGTCGCCGGCGGACCGCGGCGCAATGCCGGCGAGCCGCAGGTCGCGCATTTCCTGACCGACCTTGCCGGCGCCGAGGCCCTGCTCGCCGCCGAGGCCGACGAGGTGGAGCGGCTGAACGGCCCCTGGGGCGAGGACCTGCCCGGGCGCCTGGCCCGGCTGCATGGCGGCGGCGATGCCGGACGCTGGCGCGCGGCGGGCATCGATCCCGAGGGTATCGACCTCACCTCCCCCGACAGGGATCTCCGCATCCGCTTCCCGCGCCGGGTGACCGACCCCCAGGCGATGCGGTCGGCGCTGGCGGCGCTGGTCCGGCCGGTGATCGTCGGCGGCAAATGACCCGCCGGGCAATCAGCCCACCGACAACGCCAGAATGCGGCTGATCCGGGTGAGATCGAAGCCGGTTTCCGCCTGCCAGCGGTCCAGGGCGGCCTGGACCGCGGCGAAATCCTTTGCCGATGACGGGGCTTTCGACACCACATCCGCCGTGATCAGCGCCTTAACCACGTCATCGGAGCAGATCAGCGACGGCACACCCATGCGGCGCAGCAGCAGCTGGCCGGTCTTGCCGCCCAGGCGGTCGCCGCGGGTCTTCAACTCGCGGACCAGCTCCGTATAGCGGCTGGCCGGGAAGGTCAGGATCCAGGCCGCGACCGAGCCATGGCTGCGGGCGATATCGGAGAAGAAGGCGGCATTGCCGCCGACCGAGCGCAGCTTGGCGGCGTTGCGCACGATGCCGGGCGCCGCCATCAGCCGGTCGAGATCGTCATCCGACATCAGCGACCAGCGGGCGGGATCGAAGCCTTCAAAGGCCGCCTCGAACTCCGGCCAGCGGCGATCAATCGCCGCCCAGTCGAAACCGGCCTGAAAGATCACCCGGGTGGCCTCGGCCAGGAAACGGTCGTCGGGCACGGCGCGCAGTTCGTCAGCCGTACGCGCCGTCCAGGGTGTGGCGGCAAGGCGGGCCTCCAGCCCGTCGGGCCCGCCATGATGGCGGGCGGCCCGGTCCAGGACCGCGGCGAAGGATGTCGTCATGTCTCCCCCCGATGACCGTCGTCGTCATGCCGCCCGATCATGCACCACGTCGAGGCCCAGCGTCTCGATGATCCGGTCGCGCAGCCAGGCCGCCGCCGGGTCGCGATCCAGCCGCACCGGCCAGACCATGCGCACCGGCGGGAACACCAGATCCAGCGGCACCGGCGACACGGTCAGGCCGAGCGCGGGGGCGAACCGCCGGGCGACGCGGGTGGAGATGGTGGCGATCACCGGCGCCTCGACCGCCGCCGACAGCACGGTCAGGAAATCCGGCGCCGCCATCACCACGTCGAGATCGGTGCGGATCCGCTCCAGCGCCTCGTGCACGCAGCCGTGCAGGCTCTCGCTTTGCGAGATGACGGCATGGCGGCCGGCCAGATAGTCGTCGAGCCCGACCGGCACGTCCAGCGCCAGACGCCGCGGGTTGAAGCAGCACGACACGCCGGCCGGGAAGAGATCCAGCCCGCGATGCCGGCTGGCCGGTTCCAGCGAGCAGCCGACCGCAAGGTCGATCACGCCGGTGTCGATCATCGTCTCGACCTGCGTGGAGGGCGCCATGCGGGCATGCAGGCGGATGCCGGGTGCCGCCATCGCCAGACGCGCGGTGAGCGCGGGCAGAAGCAGCAGTTCCAGCTCGCTCGACATGCCCAGGCGGAAGATGCGGCGCTCGGTTTCAGGGCGAAAGCTTTCCCGCGTGCCCAGCGCCGCCTGGGCCTGCATCAGCGCCGTGCGCACCGGGCCGGCCACGGCGACGGCGCGTGCGGTGGGCTGCATCGCCTGCCCCACCCGCACGAACAGCTCGTCATCCAGCAGCATGCGCAGGGTCGAGAGCGCATGGCTCATCGCCGGCTGGCCGATCTTCAGCCGCCGGGCCGCCCGGGTGACGCTGCCCTCTTCCATCAGGGCATCGAAGGCGACCAGGAGGTTGAGGTCGAAGGCCCGCAGATTGAAATGATCGATAGTCTCCATGATCCGCATCGATTTGATTGCTGACCTGACCATAGATACCTGAAGCGGCGTCCGGGGCAAGCCCGTCCCGATGATCACGGAGACCTCTTCCCATGTCGAAGACCCCCCTCGCCGCCTCGCTCGCCTTCGCCAGCCTGCTCGGCCTGTCGATCCTTGCCGGACCGGCGGCGGCGGACGAGCCCCTGGCCGCACCCTATCAGCTCGATATCGGCCGGATCAGTGTCACCGCCCTCTCGGACGGTCAGATCCCGGTTCCGCTGGCCGATATCATGCGCGGCGAGCCCAGGCCGGAGATCGAAGCGGCGCTGGCCCGCGCCGGCAAGCAGTCGCCGGTGACGCTGGCGGTGAACACCTATCTGGTCGCCATGCCCGATGGCCGGCTGGTGCTGATCGATACCGGCACCGGCGACCTGCTGGGGCCGAAGCTCGGCCATCTGCCTGAAAGCCTGAAGGCGGCGGGCCATACGCCGGACGAGATCGACGACATCGTGCTGACCCATATCCATGCCGACCATTCGGGCGGGCTGACCCGCAACGGCAAGGCGGTGTTTCCGAAGGCGCGGCTGCATGTGGCCGAACGCGACGCCGCCTATTGGTTGAGCGACGAGGCCCGCGCCGCCGCCCCCGAGGCCGCCCGGCGCGGCTTCGCCGAGGCGGTCGCCATGACCGCGCCCTATCGCGAGACCGGCCGCTTCTTCACATTTGCCGATGGCGCCGACCCGGTGCCGGGGCTGCAGTCGATCCTGCGCGCGGGCCACACCCCGGGCCATTCCTCGATCGTGGTCAGCGATCAGGGCGAAACGCTGGTGGTCTGGGGCGACATCACCCATGGCGAATTCGTGCAGTTCGCCGAGCCCGAGGTCACCATCGACTTCGACGTCGACCAGGATGCCGCCCGCCGGAGCCGGCTGGCGGCGATGGAAGACGCCGCCGCCAAGGGCTATCTGGTGGCCGGCGCCCATATCACCTTCCCCGGCATCGGCCGGGTGACGCCGGGCAGCGATGGTGCGGCCTATGGCTGGGAGCCGCTGCCGCACTGACCGCGGCCGACACGGCTCACCTGAACCGCGGCGCCCGCTTCTCGACGAAGGCAGTCAGCCCTTCAAGCAGATCGGGGCCGCGGGCATAGTCCAGCAGGGCGCGGACCTCGGTCGCCAGCGCATCGTCCAGGCTGCGATCGCGGGCGCGGGCATGCAGGGCCTTGATCCGGGCGATGCCGTCGGCGCTGTGGCGGGCAATGGTTTCGGCCACCTGCTGGACATGGGTCTCCAGCGCGTCGTCGGCCAGCACGGCATTGACCAGGCCATGGGCGGCGAGTTCGCGGGGGTCGGCGAGACGGCCGGTCAGCAGCAGCTCGCTCGCCACATTGAAGGGCAGCCGCCGCGACAGCCGGGCGGTGGAGCCGCCGCCGGGCATCACGCCGAACTTCACATGGCCGTCGCCGATCCGGGCAGTTTCCGCCGCATAGACCAGGTCGGCGGTCAGCATCAGCTCCAGCCCGCCGGCGACGGTGACGCCGTTGACCGCGGCGATCACCGGGCGTCGGAACTGCTCGATCCGGGTGAACATCGCCCGGCCACGCTCAAGATAGGTGTCGAAGGTGTCGAGCGTGCCGCTGCCCACCAGCCGCTGGAACAGGGCGAGGTCACCGCCGGCCGAAAAGGCGGGCCCGGAACCGGTGATGACCATCACCCGGAAGCCCGGATCGGCCTCCACCGCATCGACGGCGCGGGCAAGACCCTGCACCAGCGCTTCCGACATGGCATTGCGCTTCTCGGCCATGTTCATCCGCACCCAGGCGACCGGGCCGCGGCGCTCCAGCAGCACGGCGCCTTCGGCGAAGCCGTCGACATAACCATTGGTTGAGACGTCGGCTGCGGATCCGGATGCGTTGGTCATGGGGCGGGATCTCCCTTGAGCTGGCCCCGACTGTCGAGCAGGGTTTCGACGTCGTGGCGCTTGATCTTGCCGGTGGTCGAGCGGGGAAAGGCGTCGTAATCCAGGAACACCACCGCCTTGGGCAGCTTGTACCGGGCGAGCCGGCCATGCAAGCGGCCGAGCACGTCTTCGCGCGTTACGTGGGGTGCGGCTGCGACGACCGCCACCGGCACCTCGCCCCAGCGCGCATCGGGCGCACGCACCACCACCGCCTCGCGGATATCGGCCCCGGCCAGGATCAGCCGCTCGATTTCGGCCGGATAGACGTTCTCGCCACCCGATTTGATCAGGTATTTGCGCCGGTCGACGAAATCCAGGCTGCCATCGGGATTGCGGACGAACATGTCGCCCATGTGGAACCAGCCGCCGCGGAAATCCTCGGCGGTGGCCTCGGGATTGTTCCAATAGCCCGAGAACAGCGAGGGCGAGCGGATCGTCGCCTCGCCCGGCACGCCGTCGGGCACTTCCGTATCGTCCCAGTCGACCAGGCGCACCGCACAGCCGGAACTCTGGCGCTTGGACAGGCCGGCGGGCAGCTCCCCCACGCCGATCACCGCGGCAGAGGCGGGGGCGGCGCCGGTCTCGGTCGACCCGAAACTGTTGAGATAGGGGGCGTTCAGCGCCCGGGTCACCGCCTGGATCTGGGCCAGCGGCACCAGATCGGCCATGCAGCCCATCACCATCACATCGGGCTCGATGGGGCCCGCCGCCGCCAGATGGTTCAGGAAATCCTCGATCATGCCGGGCATCAGCACCAGCCAGCCGATCTTTTCGCGTGCCACGACGCGGATGATGGCCTCGGGGTCGTAGCCGTCGACCACCGTCACCTTGCCGCCGCGGATCAGCGTGCCCAGCACCTGATCGGCCGAAACCATGTGGAAGAGCGGCGCCCAGGCGACGAAGCCGCGCCCGGGCGGAATGGCATGGTCGATCGCCATCACCTGCGCCCGGGAGATCTCGGCCCGGTGGCTGATCAGCGCGCCCTTGGGCAGGCCGGTGGTGCCGCTGGTGTAGAGAATGACCAGCCCGCTTTCCGGGCCGGTGACCGCAGGCAGATCCGGCACCGGCCCCGCCATGGCGATCGCCTCGAAATCCGGGCCGAAGAGCAGATGCGGCAGGTCGCCACAGTCCGCGTCACGCAAAAGGCCCTCATGGCGCGGGCTCGCCACGATCAGCCCGGGTTCGACCAGGCGCAGGCAATGGGCGACCTCGGGCGGTGCCAGACGCCAGTTGATCGCGGCCAGGATCGTGCCGCTCATCGCGGCTGCGAGCAGCAGTTCGACATATTCGGTGCGGTTTTCGGCCAGCACCGCGAAACGGTCGCCCGGCTTCAGCCCGGCCGGGCCGGTCAGCCAGGCGGCCAGCCGCGACACCCGGGCGAAGAGCGCGTCATAGGTGAAGGCGACCTCGCCCCCGGCATCGGCCAGGGCCGGTGCCTGGGGGGTGGCGCGGGCCTGACGCGCGAACAGCAGGTCGATGGTGAGGCCGCCCGCGGCGGTCACCTCCGGAAGGATGGGAGAGGACGGCGTGTCGGTGGTCATCGGGCAGCCTCCGGAGGCGATGTCAGCCGGCGCAGGATTTCAGCTTCGCGACATCAGGCAGTTTGGAGAGATTGCGCCCCATGGCGAAATCCCCGGCCATGCCGCGCCATTCGGCATAGTCTGCCATGTATTCGACCTGCGAAGCGGCGATCTTCGCGAAGAGCGGGTTGGCACAGGCCTCGTCGACCAGGGCCTGGTTGGAAATCTCCTGCAGCTTCGCCACATCCTCGGCCGGCAGCTGAACGACTTCGGTCCCGGCCTCCTTGAACTTGCGCACCGCCTCGACCGCGTCATGCTCGTAATAGGCGATGGACCAGGACAGGGTGGCGTCGGCGGCGATCTTCAGCTTGGCCTGAACCTCTTCGGGCAGCCCGTCCCAGAATTTCTTGTTGATCATCACCCCGCTCATCGAGCCCGGCTGATGCCAGCCCGGGGTCATCCAGTACTTGGACACCTCCTGCAGCCCCATGCCCCAGTCGACGCCGGGGCCGGAGAATTCGGCGGCATCGACCACGCCGCGCTCCAGCGCCTGATAGACCTCGCCGCCGGCGATCTGGGTCTGGGCGGCGCCCAGCCGCTTCAGGATCTCGCCCTGGGCGCGGCCGGACATGCGGATGCGCTTGCCATCCATCTCGGCCAGCGTCGGAATCGGCTTGCGGCCGCGCAGCCCCGATTCCATCGAAACCACGGCATAGGGCAGATAGACCATGCCGAACTGGCCATAGGCCTCCTGGAAGGCCTCGAACCCGCCCCACTGCTTGGTCCAGAGGATATAGTCGGCGGCGGTGAACAGCATGGGATAGCTGCCGAGCAGGCCGAAGGCCGAATTCTTGCCCGCCCAATAGCCCGGCCAGTCGGCCGAGGCCTGGACGGTGTTGCTCTGCACCGCGTCGAAGACCTGGGTCGGCGGCACCAGCGTGCCGCCCTCGAAGAACTCGATCTTGAGCGCATCGCCGGTGATCGCATTGGCGATCTCGACGAATTTCTTGTCGCCCTCCATCAGGTTGATGCCGCTGGTCCAGGTGGTGGTCATGCGCATGGTGGCGTCGGCCGCAAGGGCGGTACCGGTGGCGAGTGCCAGACCGGCTGAGAATGTCAGACCGGCTGAGAGGCCGGCGACCCTGGCCATCCCGGATATGGTGATACTGGGCATGATGTTTCCTCCGCGCCGTCCGTTCATGCGGACGTGTCTGGTCGTTGGGATGTTTTTTTGGGCCTGGCCGGTATCAGCCCACGCGAGAGGGCAGCCAGGTGACGATGCCGGGGAACAGCGCGCACAGCCCGATCACGCCCAGGATGATGAGCACGAAGGGCACGACGCCGCGATAGATGTGCATGGTGGTGACCCCCTTCGGCGCCACGCCCTTCAGGTAGAACAGGGCATAGCCGACCGGGGGGGTCAGGAACGAGGTCTGCAGGCAGACCGCGATCATCATCACGAACCACAGCTTGTCGAAACCGAGGGCGGCGGCGATCGGCAGGAAGATCGGGAAGCAGATCATGATCACGCCGAGCCAGTCGAGGAACATGCCGGCGATGAACACCGCGAACATCAGCAGGGCGAAGGTGCCCCAGCGGCCGATCTCCAGCCCGGTAAAGAAGGACTGCACCACCCCCATGCCGCCGCCGGCGACGAAGATGCCGGTGAAGGCGGTGGCGCCGATCGCCACGAACATGACCATGGCGGTGGTGATGCCGGTTTCGATCACCGCGGTGCGCAGCATCGCCCATGAAAAGCGGCGATAGGCCAGGATGATCAGGAAGGCGATGGCCGCGCCGATCGACGCCGCCTCGGTGACGGTCGCGATGCCGGTGAAGATGGAGCCGAGCACCCCCAGGATCAGCGCCAGGGTGGGCGCCACCTCTTTCAGCAGCATCAGCAGCAGGGTGCCGGTAGAGGTCTGCGCGCGTTCCTCGGCCGTGACCGGGGGCCCGTATTGCGGCTTCATCCAGCACAGGATGCCGGTATAGAGCGCATAGCACACCGCCAGCAGCAGCCCCGGCACCAGCGCCGCCGCGAACAGCTTGCCGACCGACAGCTGGGCATAGCCGCCCATCACCACCAGCATGATGCTGGGCGGGATCAGAATGCCCAGGCTGCCGCCGGCGGCGATGGCGCCGGTGCTGGTTTCCTTGCGATAGCCGTAAGCGATCATCGCCGGCAGGGCCAGCACGCCCATCACGGCGAGCGACGCGCCGACCATGCCGGTGGTGGCGGCCAGCAGCACCGAAATGATGATCACCGCGAAGTTCAGCCCGCCCGGCACCGGCCCGAACAGCAGGCGCAACGTGTGGAACAGCCGGTCGGTGATGCCGCTGTCGCTGAGCAGCCGGGCCATGAACACGAAGATCGGGATCGCGACCATCACGTAATTGTCGGCCAGGCCCCAGACCCGGTTGATCACGATGCCGAAGGCGGGAATGCCGGGGCCGAGCATGGCGAAGATCACCGACAAGCCGCCCAGCACGAAGGCGAGCGGATGGCCGAGCAGCAGCCCGACCAGCAGGCCGGCGAACATCAGGATGGTGAAGAGTTCGGGGGAGAGATGCATGGCGTCACACCCCCTTCAGCCGGCTGAAACCGCCGGCGAGCACCCGCAGGAACGCCGCCACGCCCTGGATCAGCAGCAGCAGATTGCCGGCGAAGAACAGGGTCTTGATCGGATAGACCGGCAGCGCCGCCACCCCCGGCGAGGTTTCATGGATCGCCCATGAGGCGATCATGAAATCCCAGCTCCACAGCACCATCACGATGGCGAAGGGGAAGAAGAAGGCGATCCAGGACGCCACGTCCATCACCAGCCCGGTGCGCGGCCCCGCCTGCTCGCGCAGGATATCGACCCCGACATGGCCTCCGCGCAGCAGGGTGAAACCGCCGAGCAGCAGGAAATGGGCGGCGTAGAACTGCACCGTGGCATCGAAGGCCCAGAGCGTGGCCCGCCCGGCAAACAGACGCAGCGCCACATCCATGATGGTCACCACCACCATCACCGGCACCAGCCAGACCACGATCCGGGCGACGACCGTGTTCAGCAGATCGGCCAGGCGGAGCAGGCCCCCGCCCGGTGCGCGCCCCTCGCCCGTCATGCCGGCACCGCCCTGATGGCGGGGCCCGCGACATCCATCGACATGGGCTTCCTCCCGTTCGGTTCCGCCCGGTCTGATTCCGCCGCCGGGCTTGCCCCGGCTTTCCTTCCGACCCAGCCCCGGACGTCACGCCACCCGGCATAGGGGTGACGCAAACGGAAACCGAATTGGCCGAAAGGAAAACTCATGGGTTTTCCATCCGTAATAGCTGGTTACCGACGAGTCAAGCGGCTGGTCCGCAGGCTGGCCCTCGGCGCTGCGGTTTTGTCATTCTGTGGTCATGGATCTCTGCTGATCTGCGGCCACGGCGCAGCATCGCCGCCCGCCCGCCATCCCGGAACGAAAGGATCACCCGATGACGGCCACCACAGACCAACCGGACCAGCCGGACCAGCCCACCCCGCCCCACCTGACCGTCGGCCCCCGCCTGACCATCGGCCCGGTGCTGGATGCCGAACTGCCGGCGCTGGTGGCGCTCTGGCAGGCCTGCAATCTGGTGATGCCCTATAACGACCCGCTGGACGACATCGCCTTCGCCCGCGGCCGTTCGCATTCCGAGGTACTGGTCGGGCGGCTGGACGGCCGGCCGGTCGCCTCGGTCATGGCCGGCCATGACGGCCACCGCGGCTGGCTCTATTACGTCGCCGTCGACCCGGCCCACCGCCACCAGGGCCTCGGCGCCGACATCGTCACCGCCGGCGAAGACTGGCTGCGCCGCCACGGCGTGCGCAAGGTGCTGCTGATGATCCGCGAGACGAATACGGCGGTGAAGGCGTTTTATGAAAAGGTGGGGTATAACGCGGTGCCGCGGGTGGTGATGGAGAGGTGGTTGTGAGAGCTGGTCCCGCCCTGCCCCCGCGCTCCGACCACGCCGGCAAGGACGGGACAGAGGCGTTCATCGATCGGAAACGTCAACCCGCCGTCCTGCGGCGGGCAATGCGGCGGTCGGTGATGATGGTCGAGCCCTCGGGCAGAGCACCCGACATGCGCGGCCGCCCGCGCAGCGGGTTTGCCTCGGCGTAGAGGGTGGCGAGACCTACCGTCCTGGCATCGAGGCTCGGCCAGGTTTCAAGAATCTGCTCAAGCGAACGCCCCGCGGCGACGGCGGCAGCCACGTCATGGACCGGAATACGCGTGCCGCGGATGACCATCAGCACATAGAACACACCGTTGAGAACTTCGCGGACATCGACTGTGCGCTGTCGATCGCCGTGCTCTGCAGGCAGGATCAGCGGCTCGACCAGCGCCCATTCTTCATCTGTCAGGTCGTTCGGGCACCTCAGCCGACGCCGCTCATAAACCCGGTGGGTTTCCGTCGCCCACATTCTGTCCGGTCCCAATTCCTCTGGCGCGGCATGAATCACAACGGATTCACAGGGTTCAACAACCTTCTTGACGGCCCCTCAGAATCGAGACAAAAACAAAAAGCAGTGCCGCCTAAAATCGCAGAGCATCAATGTGTGGATCAAGTGAAATAAAATTAGTAGCAACCTCTCTCAATTCGCGTGCAGCATGCCCCCAAAATACAACGTCTACTTGGAATCCATCTTTAATTAACTGATCTACTGCAGGAACATAGTCATTATCACCCGAAACTATTGTGAATATATCTCCAGACTTAGCATTCCTATAGGCATCGCGTGTCATTGCGGCCACGATTCCAGTATCAATTTTTTTCTCTTTGTTTGCCGCATTACGGTCTTGAACGATAACTTCAAAACCTGCCTGTTCAGCGATCTGCCATATCACATCGTTTTGAGGTGGACGTGAACCAAAGAGCATAGCCCGCGCCGTCGTCGCTTTGTTGTTGCCCGCCACGAACTGATAGAGCTTTCCGAAGCTCATGCGATAGGTGTTATCGAGGACATCATGCTGGGATGCGTCCCCAATCGTGGGCACGAGTCCATTTCGTACGGCGCTAACGCGCTTACCCTCAATGAACACATTAGAATTATCGACATAAATCCAATCCGACATTTTCGCCTCCCGCGCATCCATCCCGAAAGTTAGGAAACTCGTCACTGTACGCCATCATTCATAGCCAGCACAAAAGACTATTAGTTATCACTAAATCATATAAAAGGCTCTTCGTCAACTCTTGGGAGCTTTTTTGCAGTTTAATATCCTAAGGATGGAATGTCTTGCCCTTCTGGAAGGGAAGACAACACTTCGTCCGGGCGCGCAGATAACCGGTCATCTGGCGCCGGTTTTGCCCCGATGCGCACGGATCTCAAATCATGCTGCGGCCCGCCCCGCTCTCCCCATAGCCCCCCACCCCGCCCCCTGCTAGAGTGCCAGCCCCATCCCGCACGCCTGCCCCGGAGCCGTCACGATGTCCGCCCCCACCCCCCGTTCTCCGGCGCCGGCCGGCCGTGGCAAGCCGCGGGTGTCGCCCTTTTCGCCCAAGGCGCCGGTGCAGCCGTTGTGGAAGCCCTATCTGGCGTTTCTGGTGCCGATGATCGGCAGCAATCTGCTGCAGGCGGCCTCGGGCAGCCTGAACAACATCTATGTCGGGCAGATGCTGGGGGTGTCGGCGCTGGCGGCGGTGACGTCGTATTTTCCGCTGATGTTCTTCATGATCTCGCTGATCATCGGGCTGGGCGCAGGCGCGGCGGTGTTGATCGGGCAGGCCTTCGGTGCCGGCGAGACCGGGCAGATCAAGGCGATCGCGGCCACGACGCTGAGCGTGGTGGTGGCGGCCGGGCTGCTGGTGGCCGTTTTCGGGGGCACGGCCACCACCGCGATCCTCAACCTGCTGGGCACGCCGCCCGATGTGCTGCCGCAGGCGGTGGCCTATGCGCGGATCATGCTGATCGCAACCCCCGGCATCTTCCTCTATCTGCTCGCGACATCCATGCTGCGGGGCGTGGGCGACACGATCACGCCGCTCTTCACCCTTGGCCTCGCCACGCTGATCGGCATGGTGCTGACCCCGGCGCTGATCCGCGGCTGGGCCGGGCTGCCGCAGATGGGGGTGACCTCGCCGGCCTGGGCCTCGGTGGTCTCCATGACCATCGCCACCACCTGGATGGTGATCCATCTGCGCCGCCGCAACCACCCGCTGGCGCCGGACGGGGTGTTCCTGCGGGCGCTGGGCTTCAACCGCGCCCTGCTCGCCAAGGTGCTGCGCATCGGCCTGCCCACCGGCATCATGCTGGTGCTGATCTCGCTCTCCGAAATCCTGATCCTGTCGCTGGTCAACCGCTTCGGCTCGGATGCGACCGCCTCCTATGGCGCGATCACCCAGATCGTGAACTATGTCCAGTTCCCGGCGATCTCGATCGGCATCACCGCCTCGATCTTCGGCGCCCAGGCGATCGGCGCCGGGCGCACCGACCGGCTGTCCGAAATCCTGCGCACCGCGCTCACCTTCAATCTGGTGCTGACCGGCAGCCTGGTGGTGCTGGTCTATGTGTTCTCAGGCCCCCTGCTCGGCCTGTTCCTGGCCGATCCGGCGGTGGTCGCGGAGGCCCGCACCCTGTTGCACATCGTGGTCTGGGCGCTGGTGATCTATGGCATGGGCATGGCCACCTCCAGCCTGATGCGGGCCAGCGGCATGGTGCTGCTGCCGACCCTGGTTTCGGGCACCGCCATCCTGGCCATCGGCCTGCCGGTCGGCTGGGCGCTCTCGGCGCGGATCGGCATCGAGGGGGTGTGGATGTCGTATCCGGTCGCCTTCTGCCTGCTGGCGGCGGGGCAATCGGCGCTCTATCACCTGGTGTGGAAGAAGCGGCCGATCCGGCGGCTGGTCTGACGGGCGGGAAGGTCTTGCCCCGGCCTGTCCGCTGACCTAACATCCCGCCCCATGAGCATCATGACCGCCAGACCCAGCGCGAACCTGTTTCCAGCCTGAACCCATCGTTCAAGGCTGTCGTATCGTCATGCCCGAAGCATGGCGGAAATACAGGACGACGCGCAGCGGAATGCTCAGTCAATGACCACACCCTTTCTGACCAATGCCTTCGACAGCCCGTATAAGGGCCGCGAAATCCGCGACCAGATCACCAACCCCAACATCATCGCCGGCCGGTTCAGCTATTATTCCGGCTGGTATCATGGCCATGGTTTCGACCACTGTGCCCGCTATCTGATGCCCGACCGCGATGATGTCGACCGGCTGATCATCGGCTCGTTCTGCTCCATCGGCACCGGCGCCGCCTTCATCATGGCCGGCAATCAGGGCCACCGCGCCGACTGGATCTCCACCTTCCCCTTCTTCTGGTGGACGGGGGAGGCCGCCTTCGCCGGGGCGGAGAACGGCTACCGGCCGGCGGGGGATACGGTGGTCGGCAGCGATGTCTGGATCGGCGCAGAAGCGGTGATCATGCCGGGCATCACCATCGGCCATGGCGCGGTGATCGCAACCCGGGCGGTGGTGACCCGCGACGTCGCCCCCTACACCATCGTCGCCGGCAATCCGGCCCGGCCGGTGCGGCAGCGCTTCGACGACGAGGCCGTGGCCATGCTGCTGGAGATGGCGTGGTGGGACTGGCCGCTGGACGAGATCCGGCAGGCCATGCCGCTGCTCTGCTCGGGCGATGTGGCGGGGCTCTGCGGCTTGTGGCGAAACACACGCCAGGCGTGACCACAGGATGCCCGGCCGTTGATCCGGCCGGGCATCGCCCCAACTCCAGTTCCATGACCGGATATCTGCCCTCCCGCCGCCGGCTGATCACCGGCGGCCTCGCGCTCGCCGCCGCCACCGTTATCGCCCCGCGGGCCGGGCGGGCGGCGGCACCCGCGCTCGCCCGGCTGCTCGACGATGCCCGGCGCCTGACCGGCCTGCACACGCTGATCGTGGCGCAGGCGGGCGAGGTTCTGGCCGAACGGGTCTATCGCGGCCCGCCGGCCACCCGACCGGTGAACGTCAAATCGCTGTCGAAAAGCATCATCGCCCTGCTGACCGGCATCGCGATCGATCGCGGCGTGCTGACCGGCACCGGCCAGAAGGTCGCAGACCTGCTGCCCGCCGACCTGCCGGATGATCCCGATCCGCGGCTGGACCGGCTGACCATCGGCCATCTTCTGTCGATGCAGGCCGGGCTGGAGCGGACCTCCGGCCCCTATTACGGCGCCTGGGTCGAAAGCCGGAACTGGGTGCGCACGGCGCTCTCCCGGCCCTTCGTGGCGGAGCCCGGCGGACGGATGCTCTATTCCACCGGCAATTCGCATCTGCTGTCGGCGATCCTGACCCGCACCAGCGGCGAGAGCACGCTGGCGCTGGCCCGCGACTGGCTGGGGGATCCGCTCGACATCACCATCCCGCCCTGGACCCGCGATCCGCAGGGCATCTATATGGGCGGCAACCAGATGGCGCTGTCGCCCCGCGCCCTGCTTGCCATCGGCGAGATGCTCCGCCGGGGCGGGGTTGCGGCAGACGGAACCCGGCTGGTGTCGGAGGGCTGGATCCGCGAGATGTGGACGCCCCGCACCACCTCGCCCTTCACCGGCGATGCCTATGGCTATGGCTGGTTCCTGCGTGAGACGGGCGCCCGGCCGGCGGTCTATGGCTGGGGCTATGGCGGGCAGCTGCTCTATCTGCTGCCCGGCATCGACATGGTCGTCGTGATCACCTCGGACCCCGACACGCCATCCGGGCGCACCGGTTATGTCGACGAGCTGCACGGGCTGGTGGCCGGGATCGTGCGGACTGCAACGTGAAACATCGAAGACCGGTCTTGACGTGATCACCCACGCAGGCGCAGGCTTATGGGCTGGGGGAAACAGCCAATCACCTGAGCGCCGCCGGCCCGATCATCGCTGCATCATGCGGGGCGGATCGCGGTTTTTGTCCGGCTCCTGACGGAATGTCGTCAGGAGGTGACCGGCATCATGTCCGTCCACGTCCATCAGATGTGACCATGCCACGAAACCGATCGCTGCCCGGACCGACCGTCATGCCCGATGCACCCCTGATGTCCCGCCTGTCGAACCTGGCGACGCCCCTTGTCCTCGACTGGATCGAGGCCGTGAACGAGGATGATTTCGACAGTTTCCGCCAGCTGTTCACCGAAGGCGCCGAGGTGGTCCGGGGCGACCGGCTGATCCATGGCCGGCCGTCGATCGGCGCCTGGGCGGCGCACGAGATCTTCGCCATCCGCCTGCGCTTCACCCCGATCGACTGGCAGGAAGCCGGGGCGGAGGTTGCGGTCAGGGTGGCGGTGGCGGGCGATTTCGACCCGACCGGCCTGCCCGACCCGGTGGTCATTCTGCTGCGCTTCACGCTGGCGGCCGACGGCATCGGCCGGCTGGTGGTGGCACCGGTCGGTGCACCGATACCCGGCCCGGCCGGGTTCTGACCGCCGGAGACGAGCTTGCGCCGCTTCCTGCCCAGCCTGTCTGCCCTCCACGCCTTCGATGCGGCGGTGCGCTATCTGAGCTTCACCAAGGCGGCAGAGGATCTGTGCATCACCCAAAGCGGCATCAGCCGACAGATCCGCAATCTCGAAGAGTTTCTGGGCGTCACCCTGTTCGAACGCGCCGGCCCGCGCATCATCCTGACCGCAGCCGGCCGGGCCTATTACGAGGAAATCTCGCATCTGCTGGACCGGATGGAGGAGGTCTCCATCGATGCGGTGCGCGGCCGGACCACCGAGGATTTCCTGCGCATCGGCATGTCGCCGACGCTTGCCCGGCGCTGGGCCCTGCCGGTGCTGAAACACTTCGCCCGGGCCGAGCCCGAGATCCTGTTCGAGGTGGTGGCCTGCCCCAACACCCAGGATCCGACGGATTTCGACGCCAATCTGTTCTTCCTGCGCGGCGTGGGCAACTGGGCCGCCTGCCGCAGCCATCTGCTGTTCGAAGAAGACCTGGTGGTGGTCGGCGCCCCGGCCCTGCTGCCGGCCCAAGGCTTCCTCGCCGAAGACGATCTGCGACGGATCACCCTGATCCAGAACGTCTCGCGGCCGAGCCTGTGGATGCACTGGCTGCGCGCGGCCGACATCCCCTTCACCGGGCCGATCCTGGGGCCGCGCTTCTCGGTCACCGACATGATCATCGAGGCGGCGATGGCCGGCATGGGGCTGGCGGTGGTGCCGGAAAGCTATGTTCTGGCTGAACTGGCCGACGGCCGGCTGAGAGCCGCCTTCCCCCAGCGCTGTTCTTCAGGCGAAGGCTTCTACATGTGCTGCCCGGAAGCCTTCATGAGCCAGAACGGCGTCGCCGCCTTCCGCCGCTGGTTCCTGGCCGAGGCGCGGCGGCGGAACCTGCTGCCCGCGCCGCGCCCCACCGCCCGAGATGATCCGGCAGCCTGAGACGATCCGACTTCAACGATAGCCGTGATCGGCGCTGTCCAGCGCCATCGGATCCTCGCCGCGCCGGCGCAGCCAGGAATAGACCGGCGGCACCCGCTCGGCCAGGGACTCGATCCTGAGGTCGATGAAGCACGGCCCGGTCTTCCAGGCGAAGGCCTGGGCCAGGACGTCGTCGAGTTCGGCCCCCGTGCGCGCCGTCCAGGCCTTCAGCCCGAAGGCCTCGGCGATGGCCTGACCCTCCGGCGGCAGGAAATCGACGCCGAAACACTGATTGTGGCCCTTCAACCGGTGCAGCCCCTTGATCCAGCCATAGGTGCCGTTGTTGAACAGGATCAGGATCGCCGGCACCTGAAGCCGGACCAGGGTTTCCAGCTCGCCCACGCTCATGCCGAACGAGCCGTCGCCGAACAGGCCGATCGGCCGCTTGGCGGGATCCGCCGCCCAGGCGCCCACCGTCGCCGGCAGGGCCGAACCCAGCCCGCCGAAGGCGCGCGGGATGGCAAAGCGGGTCTCGCGGTCGTTGATCTTCAGGAAGCGGGTCATATAGGGCGTGGGCGTGCCGGCGTCGGAATAGATCAGCGCCGGGGCGCCCGAGGCTTCGAGCGCCCGGTTGAAGGCATGCACCGCCCGCTCGGGCCGCAGCGGCACCCGCTCGTCGGTCAGCAGCGGCGCTGCGCTCTGCCAGAAACGCGCGCGATCGGCGTTCAGCTCGTCCACCCAGCCGCCGCGCCGGGCGGGATTGGTGTCGGTTTCCATCTGCGACAAGCGCTGGAAGACGAGTTTCGCATCGCCCTGCACCGAGAGCAGGTTTTCGTAGTTATTGGCCATCACCTCGGGCGAGATGTCGATCTGGACCAGCCGGCGGTTCAGCGTCACCTGCGGGAAGGTCCAGCCGATGGTGACCACCGATCCGATGCGCGAGCCCACGAAGATCGCGAGGTCGGATTTCTCCAGCGCCAGATTGGCATGGGGGTGATAGCCGTTGTCGCCGATCACCCCGATCGCCAGGCGATGATCGTCGGGGATCGAGCCCTGGCCGGTCATGGTGGTGCAGATCGGGATGTCGTGGCGCTCGGCGAAGCCGGTGATCACATCGCCCGCATCGGCACGGTTGACGCCGCCGCCGGCGATGATCAGCGGCCGCTCGGCGCGGGCGATCAGCTCCAGCAGGCGGGTCAGCTTGGTCTCGGGCGGCAGGGTCGGATAGGCCGGGAAGGGCCGGCATTCCTCTTCGACATGGAGCGAAATCCGCGCCGGATCGACCTCGGCCAGCAGCATGTCCTCGGGGATCTGGAGATGCACGGCGCCGGGCTTGCCCGAACAGGCGGCACGGAAGGCGCGGCGGATGATTTCGGGCAGTTTTTCCGGCGACTTCACCTGCACCGACAGCTTGGTGACCGGCTCGAACAGCTTCGCGCAGTCAAGCTCGGTCAGCACGCCCCGGCCCTCGCCCGGCAGCGGGATGTCGATGGTCAGCAGGATCACCGGCACCGAAGATCCGTTGCTTTCGGCCACCGGCGGCAGCGAATACATCGCCCCGGCGCCCGAGGGGCATTCGAACACGCCCGGCCGGTTGGTGAAGCGGCCATAGGCATCGGCCATGAAACCGGCGGAGCGTTCGTCGCGCGCCATCACATGGCGGATCTCGTCGGCGCGCAGCTGCAGCGCCTCGTAGAACGGCACATTGGTGTCACCGGGCACGCCGAAGATGGTGTCGACGCCGTAACCGATCAGCATCTCGACCAGAATGTCTGCACCACGCATCGTCGATCCTTTTGAGGCAAGGGTCATCGCGGGACCGGTCACCACCGGAAGCGCGTCGCAGCGAACGGCGCGGGCGACAGGGGTGGCGTGGATCCGGTGACCAGGGCGGCGACCAGCGCCGCGCTTTTGGGGCCGGCGGCCAGGCCGACATGGCCATGGCCGAAGGCGTAAAAGACGTCGGGGCTGCGGCGGGCCACCGAAATCACCGGCAGCCCGTCGGGGGTGGAGGGGCGGTTGCCCATCCAGCGGCGCACCGGCAGATCGCGGGCAAGCCCCGGCCAGGTGGCGTAGAGATGGCGGAGCAGGATCTCCGCCCGGCGCCAGTCGGGCGGCGCCCCGGCCCCCGCCAGCTCCACCTGCCCCGCCGCGCGCAGCCCTTCGCGGGTGACCGTATTGGCCATCTTGCCGTCGCTCGGCATCACCGGCAGATGCGGCCCGCCCGGGGTGCCGCCGGTCAGCTGAACGTGATAGCCGCGCTCGGCCTCCAGCGGAACGCGGTCCCCCGCCGCGGCGGCAAGCCGTGCCGAGGCCATGCCCGCCGCCACCACCGCCCGGTCGCAGGCGATCGGCCCCTGATCGGTCTCGACCGCTCGCAGCCGGCCGCCATCGAAAGCGAAGCCGGTGGCCCGGGCGGCAACCCGGCGCACACCGAGCCGCGCCGCATGCGCGGCCAGGGCGGCGACATAGGCGCCCGGATCGGCACAGTTCGCGGCTGCCGGCACGTGGATGCCGAAGCCATAGGCGGGCGACAGCGCCGGCTCGAAGGCGCGGAGCGCCGCCGCATCCAGCTCCCGCCAGACCACGCCGGCCGTGCGCCGCAGCCGCCAGGACAGGGCTTCGGCTGCAAAGGCCGCACGGTCGGGATAGACATAGAGCACGCCCCGCCGCTCGATCAGCCCCGGCACGTCTGCCGCCGCGGCCAGGGCGGCATGGCGGTCGGGCGCGTCGTGCAGCAGGCCGGACAGGATGGCGGCGGTGCGCTCCACCCGGGCGGTGGTCATGCCGGCCGCCAGAAAACGCAGCAGCCAGGGGGTGAGCCGCGGCAGATGCCGCCAGCGGATGGTGAGCGGCCCGTCCCGGTCCAGCAGATAGCCCGGCACCTTGCGCCAGAGGCCCGGCACCGACATGGGGATGATCGAGGCGGGGGTGATGAAGGCGCCGTTGCCATAGCTCGCCGCCTGCTCGCCGCCCGGCTCGTCCGGGTCGACCAGGGTGACGGCCAGGCCGGCCTGGCGAAGGGCCAGCGCCGCGCACACGCCGACGATGCCGGCGCCGATGACGACGGCCTGCGTCTCGTTGGTCTGGGACATCTCTGCTTCCTGGGGGCGCCGCCGCGGCGCCGGTATCAGGCCCGCAGCGGCGGCATGTCAGGCTTCGGCGAGGATGCGGGCATTGCCGCGCACCGACTGTTCCGTCACCTCGATGCCGAGGCCGGGGCCGGTGGGGACGATCACCCTGCCATTGCGGTTGGGAACCCGCTCCAGCAGCACATCCTCGGTCAGCACGTGATGGGGCATGTAGAATTCGCAGCCGAGCGACATGCCCGGCGTCGCGGCGATGAACTGGGTGCCGGCCGCAAGCGCGATGCCGCCTTCCCAGAGCGTGCCGCCATAGCCCGGAAGATGCAGCGCATCGGCAACCGCCATCAGCGCCTGCGCCTTCAGGATGCCGCCGGCCTTCATCAGCTTCACCGAGACCGCATCGGCGGCACCCAGCCGGGCGATCTCCAGCAGGTCGCGGGCGTCGAAACAGCTTTCATCGGCCAGGATGGGCGTATCGAGGGCGGCCGCGAAGGACGCCATCGCCGCCAGGCAGTCGCGCGGCACCGGCTGTTCGATGAAGGTGGGCCGGAACCGGTCGACATCGCGCAGGATGGCGATGGCCCCGAAGGGATCGAGCGCCTGGTTGTAGTCGAGCCGAAGGTCGACCGTCTCGCCGAAGGCGTCGCGGATCGCCTCCAGATGCGCCATGTCTTCGGCATGGGGCTTGACGCCGGTCTTGACCTTGAAGATCCGGTTGCCGGCCGGAACCATGGCCTGCATGCGGGCGAAATCGGCGTCGAAATCGGGATCCGCGATCGAGAAGGAGAGCGGGATCTCGTCCCGCACCCGGCCGCCGAGCAGGTCGGCGACCGAGAGGCCGCAGCTTTTGCCCAGAATGTCGAACAGCGCGGTCTCGATCGCGAGCTTGGCCTCGCCATGGCCGACCAGGGCCTTATCCATGGCCCGGGTCAGCGCGCGGATGCGGTTGACCGGCGCACCGGTCACCAGTGGCCGCAGATAGACGTCGATCGCGGCGAGGGCCGCTTCGGCCGTACCGGTGAACACCTCCCAGGGGGCCGCCTCGCCCCAGCCGACAAGGCCGGAGGTGGAGGTCGCCTCGACCAGGACGCGCTTGACCGTGCCCTTGACGTTGCCGACGCCCTGCAGCCGGGCCATCGCGATCGGGCTTTCGATCAGGAAGACGCGCAGTCGTTCAATGCGCTCCATGGCTTGGTCCTAGATGGCTTTGTGGAAATGGCTGAGGAACTGGCGGGTCGCGTCCTGGCGGGGATCGCCGATCACCTGGGCGGCGGGGCCGTCTTCGACCACGACGCCGTCGCGCATGAACACCACCCGGTCCGACACCTCGCGCGCGAAGGCGATCTCGTGGGTCACGATCACCATGGTCATGCCGTCGGCGGCGAGTTTCAGCATCGTCGCCAGCACCTCGCCCACCAGTTCGGGATCCAGCGCCGAGGTCACCTCGTCGAACAGCATCACCTCGGGCTCCATGGCCAGCGCCCGGGCGATCGCCACCCGCTGCTTCTGGCCCCCTGACAGCGTGTCGGGCATCTGCCCGGCCCGGTCGGCCAGGCCCACTTTTTCAAGCTGGGCCAGCGCCATCTCCCGTGCCTCGGCCTTGGGCCGCCGCCGGACCTGGATCGGGGCCTCCATGACGTTCTGGAGCACGGTCATATGCGGGAAGAGGTTGAAGTTCTGGAACACCATGCCGGTGCGTGCCCGAAAGCGCGCCAGTTCGCGATGCGAGGGCATCGGCGCGCCGGTGCCGAAGACGAAGCGGGCATCGCCGACGCGGATGCTGCCGCGATCGGGGGTCACCAGCAGGTTCATGCAACGCAGCAGGGTCGACTTGCCGGAGCCCGACGGTCCGATCAGCGAGACCACCCCACCGGCCGGGACCGTGAAGCCGATATCGCGCAGCACGGCGAGCGATCCGAAGGATTTCTGCAGGCCGGCGATGTCGATCTTGGTTTCCTGCGGCCTGGTTTCAGCGGCGGTCATGACCGGCTCCCCAGCCTGCGCTCCCGATGGCGGACGAACAGCGTCAGCGGGAACAGGATGACGAAATAGGCGACCGCGATCGCGGTATAGGTCTCGAGCGGCCGGAAGCTGTCATGGGCGGCCATCTGGCCCTGATAGACCAGATCGGGCACCGCCAGCACCGAGACCAGCGAGGTGTTCTTGAACTGCAGGATCGACTGGTTCATCAGCGCCGGGATCATGCGCCGGAGCGCCTGAGGCAGGATGATCCGCCGCATGGTCTGCGCCGGCATCATGCCCAGCGCCGCCCCCGCCTCGCTTTGGCCCGGATCGATCGAAACGATGCCGCCGCGGATGATCTCGGCATAGAAGGCGCCGCCATAGCAGGAGAGCGCGATCAGCGCCGCACTCGTGGCACTGAGTTCAATGCCCGCCAGGATCGGCAGGGCGTAATAGCACCAGATCAGCTGCACCAGGATCGGCGTGCAGCGGAAGACCTCGATGAAGGCGAGGCTGGCCATGCGCAGCGGCGCAAAGCGGCAGAGCAGACCCAGCGCGCCGACCAGACCGACCGCGAGGCCACCGGCCACGATGGCCACGGTGAACGACACCGTCACCCACAGCCCGTCGAGGAAGAGCCAGCGATAGCCCCACAACAGGCCGAAATCCCACTCGTACATCCGGATCTCCCGGTCCAGGGTGGCAGCGGATCCGCGGCGGCGGCAGCCGGCCCCGCCGCGGATCCGGGGAGATCAGACGTCGAAACCGGGCGGGAAGTCGGACTGTTTCACGCCCACCAGCTGCATATTGCGGATGATCGCGTCCTTGATGAAGCCGCTCGCACGGTTGGCCTTGATCCAGCCGTCGACGAACTGCCGCCAGGACTGGTCGTCCTCGCGCCGGAAACCGGCATTCGAGGTGGTGTAGTCGGCCGGCGTCGGGATGATCAGCTTGCCGATCTTCGGGTTCTTGGCCCGAAGCGACAGGCCGAGCACCAGCACCAGGCATTGCGCATCCGCGCGGCCCGACTGCAGGGCGGCGGTGGCGTCGCTCTGGTTCTTCAGGCGCACGACGGTTGCGTTGGGCGCATGCCGCGTGACGGCCGCATCATGCGACGAGCCGGCATCGACCGCGATGCGGACCTCGGGCTTGTTCACGTCTTCCCAGCTGGTCGCCTCCAACCCCTCCTTCGCCACCAGCGAGAAGGCGTTGTTGAACACCGGCACCGAGAAGTCGATGACCTTCTGCCGCTCGGGCGTCGGGTTCAGGCCGAAGAAAACATCGACCTTGTCGGCCTGAAGATCCAGCACCGAATTGCCCCAGGTCGTCTCCAGCACCGACAGCTCAAGACGCAGATCGTCGGCAAGCTTCTTGCAGATATCGATATAAAAGCCCTGCCAGCTGCCGTCGGTCAGGCTCTTCTTGTAATAGGGGGCTCCGTCCGGCACGCCGCCGATGCGCAGAACTCCCGAATTCTTCACCCGCTGGAAGGAACCATCGGCCGCGAAGGCCTGCCCCATCCCGATTTTCAGCCCTGCCGCAGCCGAGACCATGCCCGCGCCGAGGAAGGTGTTGAACCGCCTGCGATTCATCATATCCCGCATGTCTCCTGACCTTCATTTTTATTTGTAGGTCGAGTATGGGATCATCCAGCCGGCATCACAACGCATGAATATTGGGCATTGCATGACCTAAAGTCATGCTACTGGCCGCGGAGCAAACAGGATTGTCCTCCAGAGGATCAGAGGTTGCGCCCGGAGCGGGCAAACATGAATATCTGGAAAATGCTCGACGCGAACGTCATGACGCCGATCAGTGCGATGAGCACCGAACTGGAGACGATTCTGTCGATCCAGTCAGGGCGCAGAATGACCGGAGTGCCCACCCCGAAATAGGCCACCTGCAGTTCGACCTCACCCCGTTCGGAGAGGGCGACCAGGCGCATCCCTTGTTCCGCCGACGGCGTGATATTGCCAAAAAGCGTGGCAGGCATGCCGGCTTTGAGAACCTGAACCGAGCTACCCAAGGTGAAGTCGCCACGCTTCACCACCTCGGTGACATCCCGGAACAGAGAATTGGCAATGCCGGTCTGCCGCACGTCCCACCTGCCGGCGCGCAGATAATCACGGGCACCCGTTGCCATGTCACCGCCGATCCGCGCAGAGCCGACGAAGGTCAAAGCCCCCTGCCTGCCCCATATATCGGCGGGTATGACCAGAAAGGCGCGCTCGGGCACATCCGTCTCCTGACGTCGCCTGATCTCGATCTCCAGCCGCCCCTCGCCGTCGACCGAAACGGCCACCTCGTCGCTGTGGTGCCAGTGGATCGAAAGGTCCGTCCGCTCCACCACTTCGAAGAACGCCGCGCTACAGGCGGTATCCCGATCCGCCGCTTCCGCCGTCACCTGTCGCAAATCAGGTATCGCCCGTGGCAGACACAGGATGGAACGCGGGAAGTTCCAGGTGTTCTGGTCACCTTGGAAGGTGATCGCTGCCCCCAGGGTCTCCGCCTCGATCTGGAACGAGCGGTCATTCGCGGTCGTCGCCAGAAAGACCACCGTCACCACGACCAGAACGCTGAAGCCCGAGACGAAGCGCCTCAGGAAGGCCATGTATCGCACCAACTACTCCTGCGGCAACCAGAGAATGAAATCGGTGGGCGGTGCAACTTTGCGCGCCACCATGCGAAGGATCTCGATCCGCGTGGGGCCAGCAAGACCGCCGACAGGCAGATCGCATGCAGCGTCGAAGGCGCTTCGGGCCGGCAGATCGATCGCACGGCAGCGAATCGGCGTCTCACGCCCGGCGACATACAGATAGACCGCATCGGCCCGGAAGGAGTTGAGCAGGACGGTCAGCCTGTCACCGCCGCCACCGTTCCAGATCGCAAAGGACATGTCGCGCCCCAGCTCCGCGCCGCAGGCATTCCGGCTGAGACGGATCGACAGGCCGTCGGATCCGGCACCCAGAAGAACGTCGGCGTGCACGGTCGGGAAAGGAAGCTGAGCGATCCCACCCGGCCAGTCAGCCGGAATCCTGTAGGTCGCCGTTGCCTCATAGAGCCCGTTGATCGTAAGAACAGAGGCACAGATGCTTTCCCCCGCCCAGCGCCGGGGGACGAAGCCACGCATGGAAATATCGTCCTGTGCAGAAGCATAGACCTGAACACCGGTAACGACCGTGCCGGAAATCAATGCGCTCGGCCGGACGATCTCCCTGAAGCCATTCTGGCCGAGCTCAAGTGCCGGTTCGTTCTGTGCCATTGCCTCCGACATGGGAATCAAGAGAGCCGCGAGAACGACAGACATGATCCTCTTCCGTAACGTCATGACCATGATCCTTTCGGCACTCGCCCTGTCGGCAATTTACGGAACATCCGCACAGGCACAAACCGTTTCGGTGAAAAACGGCGAGGGAGAGAACGGCTTCGGCTGGATGTTCGGTCAGGCAGGCACCTGCTATGCGGTGATGCCCCGCCATGTGGCAGGCATCTTTCCGCGGGTGACCATCTCCACGGCGGCCCCGGTGCAGACCGGGACAGGCACGGTGATTGCCCCCTTCTGGGAGGGGATCGACCTGGCGATCGCCGTCGTACGGGGCATAGAAGAAGATCGCTGCACCGAGCGGCTGGATACTCTCAATATCGATTCTGCCGGCCGACGGGCGGCCGAAGCCAGCCTGCTGCGCCTTTCTCCCTCGGGAGAAGAAGAACGGGTGCCGCTGCACATCATGCGTCGTGACTACCTGACGCTTGAGGCCAGGATCGAAGGCGGTCGCGAGATCATGCAAGGGACATCCGGCGCCTTCGCCTTTGTGGGCGAGACACCGATCGGCATGGCCTATGCGTCGGCGGACCCCGGCCAGGCGACGTTCATGCGTTCGGAAGAGATTCTGATAAACCTGCGCCGCTTCCTGAACGAGCAGGGGGCCGCCTATGCGGCCCCGTCTGCAGCTGTCACGCTGCAGCCCGCCGACCCGTCCGCCCGGGGGGGATTGCAGCTGGTCGTCGCCAACAGTTCGACGCCGCCGATCAATCCGCGCTTCGCTCCTGAAAATCTGGCTGGCGACGGGGTCTTCGTCTATGACGGTGTGCCGGGCGCACGGATCGTGTTCGGCTTCGCCACCGGCGATGTCGCTGCGGTGCAACGTCTCCGGATAACCGCACCGACGACGGCAGGGTATGCCCTGCCCAGGACGATTATCGTCCAGTACTCCCTGGATGCCGAGGGGCGTCGGTTTCGGGAATGGACCCGTGGCCAGATGGCCCCTGATGGTCTGTTCGATACAGGTCAGATGGCGCCACGCAACATGCGTTGGGTTGCGCTCACCATCCTTGATGCCTGGAGCACCGGGCCCGTGGTGATCGACGAGGTGATCGTCGACTAAGCTCATTCGAGCAACTTTATCGTGAATGGTACCGGGTCATCGACCCCCCCCAAAGCGGCTGACCCCGAGATGGTGCCGTCGTCACCGATCGTGCCACGGGCATTTAGATAACTTGCCGTCAGAAAAATACCGTCGGCATTGACGGTTACGAAGCATTCATTCCCTGCACTCGCGTTCACATAGCAACGTTTGTCGGGTGAATATTCGCCAACACCGATCCTCCAGTACCCGATCTTCTCCGGCGTGACGTTTCCATTCCATCGGTCACGAATAACAACGGTGTAGCGGTTGTCCTTTACCGCCCTGCCGTCCAGACGAATTGAGAAGATCGGGCGGGTCTTGAGAAAGCTCTCCAGGGCCGTTCGCTTGACGGACGGGTTTGGTGACAGCAATCCGAAATCAAGTGCAAGCCGTATCAGTTCCGGATCGTCGCTTTCCAGCATGATCTGCATCGCAGCAAGACTTCGCGCAGGATCCGGATCATTGAGAAGTTCCTGATAAGGATTGAGCGCGGAAACGCGCTTGTCCACCAGAGCCCGCAATTGTTCCGGGCTGAGGCTCTGTGCACCCGCCGTCTGGGCAGCCATAGCCATAGCGGCTGCAAAGGTGAAGAATACAACGCGACCGCTTCTGTTGAGCATACCACACCTCTTCGGGACCTGGTCACATATTAGACCAGATGGAGATCCGGTGGAACTGCCTAACAACGGAAGCTGTGCCGCAGCGTGTTCTTCAATCACCAGATCCATCCCCGCCATCGCCCCCGCCATCCCAGCCGCTCTCCGGCACATAGACCCCGCCATCGCGATAAGAGGGTGCCGGCAGCCCCGACGGCAGATCGGGGGTGACCTGCCGCTTCAGCAGCTGGCGGGCACCCTGTGCCACCAGCCCCAGCGCCATCAGGGCGGTGCAGACGAGCGCCAGGCGGTCGGCACCGGTGCCCTCGGCCAGGATGGCGGGAATGGCGGCGAAGCCCGGGCCCGAGGCCAGGCGCCAGCCGGCCCCGACGAGGGCGGCCAGGATCGGGAGGGTGGCAAGGGCGGCAGGCCCCCGCCCCACCCGCTCCGTCCGATGGCTCGCCAGCACCAGAAAGGCGGTGTAGAGCAGCAGCACGGCCACGCTCAGCATGGCGCCGCCGGTGCCGGTCATCATCATCTGCCGGTGGGTGATCACCAGATCGGCCAGCGCCCCGGCACCGCCCGCGAACAGCGTGGTCGCCAAAAGGGCCGAGGCGGCGGCGGCGGCGGCCCGCGGCCGGCCACCGCGGGCAAGGCCATGGATGACCAGCTGATGGGCCGCCACCTGCACGCCGATGGCGAGCACGCCGGTCATCAGCACCAGACCGGGCCGGGCGGTCCCTGCCCCGATCCCGGTCAGGACATGGAAGATCCCGACCGCGGCCGCCGCCAGCAAAGCCAGGGCGGCGAGGCGGCGCAGCAGGGCCATGACTGTCCTCATTGCCGGATCGCAGGATCGGGGGCCGCTCAGGCCCCCTGCAGCACGTCGGCCGGCTCATCCGCCTGGATGAACCCGCCCGACTGGCGATGCCAGAGCCGGGCATAGAGGCCGCCGGCGGCGATCAGCTGGTCATGGGTGCCCTGTTCGACGATGCGGCCCTGATCCATCACCACCAGCCGGTCCATGGCGGCGATGGTCGACAGACGATGGGCGATGGCGATGACGGTCTTGCCCTCCATCAGCCGGTCGAGATTGGCCTGGATCGCGGCCTCGACCTCGGAATCGAGCGCGGCCGTCGCCTCGTCGAGGATCAGGATCGGCGCGTCCTTGAGCATGGCGCGGGCGATGGCGACCCGCTGGCGCTGGCCGCCCGACAGCTTCACCCCGCGCTCGCCCACATGGGCGTCATAGCCGCGGCGGCCATGGCTGTCGACCAGGGTTGCGATGAAATCGTCGGCCTCGGCCCGGCGGGCGGCGCGGATCATCTCGTCATCGGTCGCGTCGGGGCGGCCATAGACGATGTTGTCGCGCACCGAGCGATGCAGCAGCGAGGTATCCTGCGTCACCACGCCGATCGCGGCGCGCAGCGAATCCTGGGTGACGCCGGCGATGTCGGTGCCGTCGATGGTGATCCGGCCCTGTTCGACGTCGTAGAAGCGCAGCAGCAGGTTCACCACCGTCGACTTGCCGGCGCCCGACCGGCCGATCAGCCCGATCTTCTCGCCCGGCTTCACGGCCAGGTCGAAATCGCGCACCACCGGCCGGCGGCCGCCATAGTTGAAGCCGACATGCTGAAAGCGGATTTCCCCCGTCACCGGGCCCAGCTCGCGCGCATCGGGGCGGTCGGCCACTTCATAGGGCAGCGAGATCGAGCCCATGCCGTCCTGGACGGTGCCGATATTCTCGAACAGCCCGGCCATTTCCCACATGATCCACTGCGACATGCCCATCAGGCGCAGGGTGAACGACACCGCCACCGCAATCTCGCCGACGCTCACCGCCTGCACCGTCCAGAGCCAGATGCCGAGCGCCGCCACCGAGGCGATCAGCATATAGTTCAGGCAGAGATTGCCGACCTGGACCACGGTCGACATCCGCATCTGCAGATGCACGGTCTTGAGGAAGCTTTCCATGGCGTCGCGGGCATAGTCATCCTCGCGCCGGGCATGGGAGAACAGTTTGACGGTCGCGATATTGGTATAGCTGTCGACGATCCGCCCGGTCATCTCGGAGCGGGCATCGGCCTGGGCCTGCGAGACGGCACGCATGCGCGGGATGAACCAGCGCAGCAGCGCGGCATAAAGCAGGATCCAGGCGAGGAAGGGCAGCATCAGCCGCCAGTCCGCCGAGGCGGCGACGATCAGCGCGCCGGTCATGTAGACCAGCACGTAATTGCCCATGTCGAGCAGCTTGATCACCGTCTCGCGCACCGCAAGCGCGGTCTGCATCAGCTTGGTGGCGACCCGGCCGGCGAACTCGTCCTGGAAATAGCTCATCGACTGGCGCACCAGATAGCGGTGCAGGCTCCAGCGGATGCGCATCGGGAAATTGCCGAGCAGGGTCTGGTGAATGATCAGCGAATTGCCGAGCGCGATCGCCGGCATCACCACCAGCACCAGCACCGCCATGCCGATGAGCTTCCAGCCCTCGGCCGCGAACAGCCCCTCGGGCGTGTTCGCCTGAAGCAGGTCGACCAGCGAGCCCATGAACGAGAACAGCGCCACCTCGGCCAGCGCGATGGCGGTTGAGAGCAGCGCCATCACGATCAGCCAGGGTTCCGCCCCCCGGGTGTAATGGCGGCAGAAGGCAACCAGCCCGCGCGGCGGCTGGGTGGGTGCCGCCGGTGGATATGGGTCGAGCCGGGACTCGAACCACCGCATGATCCGGCTGGCCGGGGACCGGCCGTTCAGGCGGCCGGTATCGATCAGAGACATCAGAGGCGGGTCCTGTTCACGCGGGGGACGACGGCAAGCCCCCACATATATGACCGCAGGGGCGCCGCGACCAGAGCCCCCGAGCCTAATCCACCCCGGTCGGGTCTGCGGTGAGGCTGGTCACGATCGCCCTGAGCCTGGTTTCGAACAGGCCGGGATCATCGAGCGCGCGGGCCAGAACCAGGGCCCCCTGGATGTCGGCGACCGCCGTGACCGCCCGGTCGCGCGCCGTGCCGGGGGCAAGCCCCATCGCGCCCAGCGCCGCAGCCAGGGCATCGATCCAGGCCGCGAAATAGCCGGCGACCGCCGCAGCGAAACGGTCGCGCACACCGTCGAGCGCGAAGGCGCCGACCAGGCAGATCCGACGCCCGCCGCGGAAATACCGCCCGACCGCGGCCGCCGTTTCCTCGATCGCCGCCCGCGCGCGATGGGGATCGCCCGAGGCGGCGGCGGTCTCAAGGGCCCGGAAGATCTCGTCCCGGAACCAGCGGTCGATATCGGCCAGCACGGCCGCCGCCATCTCTTCCTTCCCCCCGGGGAAGAAATTGTACAGGCTGCCGCGGCCGAGCCCGGTGGCGGCGCCGATCACCTGCAGGCTGGCCCCCTCATAGCCATGGGCGCGGAACACCTCGCCCAGAAGCGGGATGATGTCGCTGCGTTCCCTGACCAGCCGTGCCATGGCGTCGCGCCGCCTCCCCTCTCTCTTACAGATCCAGATCGCTCAGGCCCGGATGATCATCCGGCCGCCGGCCCAGAGGCCAGAAGAATTTGCGATCGACCGCCGCGATCGGCAGATCGTTGATGCTGGCGATCCGGCGCTTCATCAGCCCGTCCGTGTCGAACTCCCAGTTCTCGTTACCATAGGAGCGGAACCAGTTGCCGCTGTCGTCATGCCATTCATAGGCGAAGCGCACCGCGATCCGATCCCCTGCCGTGGCCCAGAGTTCCTTGATCAGCCGGTAGTCGTGTTCGCGGGTCCATTTCGCGGTCAGGAAGGCAACGATCTCCGCGCGGCCGCGCACGAAGCTCGCCCGGTTGCGCCACAGGCAATCGGGCGTATAGGCGCCGGCGACCCGCTCGGGGTCGCGGCTGTTCCAGCCGTCTTCGGCGGCGCGCACCTTCAGGGCGGCGGTTTCGGCGGTGAAGGGTGGGATGGGCGGGCGCATGGGCGATCTCCGATGATCTGTACCGTTTGATAATGTCTGTATCGAACAGTACAAACATGACGCTGCGAGTCAAGCCTGACGCAGCCCCGGGCAGCGGCTATGATGCGCAGCCGAGCCATGCAGCATATGCAAGCCCTGATGCTGCAAACGCCGATACTGATGTTCTGGACATCACCTTTGAAGGTATTAACATGAGAATTGCCAGTCCGGACCGGAGGACCCCTTGATCACGGCGGCCCAGATGCGCGCAGCCCGCGCCCTGCTCGGCATCGACCAGCGTCAGCTGGCCGAGCTTGCCGGCGTGTCGCTCCCCACCATCCAGCGGATGGAGGCGAGCGAGGGAACGGTGCGCGGGGTCGTCGACACCCTGACCAAGGTGATCGAGGCCTTCGACCGGGCGGGTGTGGAATTGATCGGCGACGGGGCGCAGAGCCTCGGCCAGGGTCGTGGCGTGCGCCTGAAAGAGGCACCGCCCGGCCGTTGACCGCCTGTCCCCGCCACCGGCCCCGATCATACAAAGGGATCCGGAACGGATGGCCGCCTCAGCCCAGGGCCCGCGCCTGGCGGAGCTTTTCACCCCCAAACTCGTCACCGTGCTGCGCGAAGGCTACGGCCTGGGCGCACTGCGCGCCGATGCGATCGCCGGCCTGACCGTGGCGATCGTCGCCCTGCCGCTGTCGATGGCGATTGCGATCGCCTCGGGCGTCGGGCCCGAACGCGGCCTCTATACCGCGATCATCGGCGGTTTTCTGGTCTCCGCCCTCGGCGGCAGCCGCTTCCAGATCGGCGGCCCGGCCGGCGCCTTCATCGTGCTGGTGGCGTCCACCGTTGCCACCCACGGCGTCGACGGGTTGATCCTGGCGACGATGCTGTCGGGGTTGATCCTGCTTGCGATCGGCGCACTCCGGCTCGGCACCTTCATCAAATACATCCCCTATCCGGTGACGGTGGGCTTCACCGCCGGCATTGCGGTGATCATCTTCTCAAGCCAGATCAAGGATCTGGCCGGGCTGCATCTGGCGGGCCCCGAACCCGCCGCTATCCTGCCCAAGCTCCGCGCGCTGGCCGATGCCGCGGGCACCGCCAGCCCGGCGGCGATCGCACTGGCCCTGGCCGCGATCCTGATCATCCAGGGCACCAAGCGCTTCGCCCCGCGCCTGCCCGGCATGCTGATCGCGGTGGTCGGCACCGCCCTGGTCGCCGCCCTCGCCGGCCTGCCGGTCGAGACCATCGGCAGCCGGTTCGGCGGCATCCCTTCCATGCTGCCCGCCCCCGCCCTGCCGGCGATCTCCGTCGAGAAGGTCATGGCCGTGCTGCCGGCCGCACTCTCTTTCGCACTGCTGGGCTCGATCGAAAGCCTGCTCTCGGCGGTGGTGGCCGATGCCATGACCGGGCGGCGCCACCGGTCGAACTGCGAACTGGTCGCCCAGGGTGTGGCCAACATCGCCTCGGCGCTGTTCGGCGGCATCTGTGTCACCGGCACCATCGCCCGCACGGCCACCAATGTCCGCTCGGGCGCACGCGGCCCGGTCTCGGGCATGCTGCACGCCCTGTTCCTGCTGGGCTTCATGGTGATCGCGGCGCCGCTCGCGGCCTATATTCCGCTGGCGGCACTGGCCGGCGTGCTGGCGGTGGTGTCGTGGAACATGATCGAGCGCCACGCGATCGGCATCCTGCTCCGCGCCTCACGCGGGGATGCCGCGGTGCTGGCGGTCACCTTCCTGCTGACGGTGTTCGAGGATCTGACCGCCGGCATCGTCGCCGGCTTCTCGCTGGGCGCGCTGATCTTCCTGCACCGCATGGCCGGTACGGTCGCGGTGGAGACCGGCCTGCCACTGATCGAACCCGACCGCGCCGACAGCGACCGCCCGGAAACCGGCGGCCGCACCGCCTGGCAGCCGGCCGAAGGCGACGAGCGCGCGGTGGCCGTGCTGCGCATCTCGGGTGCCTTCTTCTTCGGCGCCGCAGCGACCGTGGGCGCCACGCTCGACAATGTCGGCGCCGCAGCCCCCAAGGCTTACGTGCTGGATATGAGCGCGGTGCCCCTGCTCGATTCCACCGGCGCCGCCACCATCGACGGTTTCCGCCGCAAGGCCGACCGCCAGGGCGCCACCCTGTGGATCGCCGCCGCCCGCCCGGCCGTGCGCCACATGCTCCACCGCCACGGGCTGACCCCGCCGGCGGTCCATTTCCGCGGCGATACAGCCACGGCGGTTGCCGCGGCGCGGCAGGCGCTGACCGCCGGATAGCGGCACGACAGGCCGTCAGCGGGCGCCGAGATGCGCCTCCAGCGCCGCCACGAACAGGCGGACCTTGGGCGGCACGAAGCGGGTGGTGGGGTGGATCGCCCAGATGGTCAGCGGCTCGGGCGCGCCGTCTTCAAGCGCGACGACCCGAAGCCGTCCGGTCGCGAGGTCGTCGCGAACATTCCAGTCGGCGATGATGGTCAGGCCCAGCCCGTCGATACAGGCCTCCTGCAGGGCATCGATCGAGGTGGCGGTAAAGCGTCCGCGCACCCGCTGGCGAAGCGGGCCCGCGGGCCCGGTAAAGGACCAGTGGCCGGTGCCGGGTGTGGTGAGGCAGTCATGATCGGCAAGCTCCGCCACCCGGCGCGGCGTGCCGTGGGCGGCCAGATAGGCGGGTGAGGCGACCAGCAGCCGCGGATTGGGCGCCACCCGGCGCGCGATCAGGGTGCTGTCGCGCAGGGGCGCGATGCGGATCGCGAGATCCAGCCCCTGGGCCACGATGTCGACGACCGCATCGCTCGCCACCAGTTCCACCTCCAGCGCCGGATTGTCGCAGAGGAAGCCGGCCATCATCGGTGCCACCACCTTGCGCGCAAAGGGCACCGAACTGGTGACGCGCAGCCGGCCCGCCGCCCCCGACGCGGCCGGGCGCACGGCGGCGCGGCCGTCGGTCGCGTTTTCCAGCAGGGTCTGGGCATAGGGCCAGAAGGCCTCGCCCTCGGGCGTCAACGCCAGGGCACGGGTGGTGCGATGGACCAGCCGCACGCCGAGTTCTTCCTCCAGCGCCGACAGACGGCGCGAGGCGACCATCGGGCCGATACCAAGCCGACGGGCCGCGCCGGCCAGGCTGCCGGCCGCCACCGCCTCCACCAGCACCGCGACGTCGTTCAGGTCGATCATATCGTTTTCCGATAGGCAGGCTGATCATTTGCGGTCAGTACCGCCGATCCCGAGGGTAGGTCAGATTACCGGGGCCAACAAGACGGGAGGCGATCATGACCGCAGGAACCACAGCCGGCACACCCGGCCTTGCCGCCCCGGCTGCCGGGATGAGCCGGGGGCTGACCTTCACCATGGCCGCTGCAACCGGAATTGCTGCTGCCAACATCTATTACAACCAGCCATTGCTGGGGCTGATCGGGCAGGACCTGCCCGGCCGGGCCACGACGCTGGTGCCCACCGCCACCCAGCTGGGCTATGCCGCGGGGCTGTTCCTGCTGGTGCCGCTGGGCGATCTGGTGGAGCGGCGGCGGCTGATCACCGTGCAGTTCCTGGCCCTCGCCCTGGCCCTGGTCGGGGCCGCCCTGGCGCCCGATGCGCTGCTGCTGGTGGCGGCCTCGTTCGCGGTCGGCCTTGCCGCCACCGTCGCCCAGCAGATCGTGCCCTTCGCCGCCCATCTGGCGGCACCGGAGCGCCGCGGCGCGGTGGTCGGCACGGTGATGTCGGGGCTGCTTGCCGGCGTTCTGCTCAGCCGCACGCTGGCGGGGTTCGTGGGCAGCCATGCCGGCTGGCGCGAGATGTTCTGGCTGGGCGTGCCGCTGGCGCTCGGCACCGCGGCCCTGCTCGCCTGGCGCCTGCCCCATGCCCCGGCCCGACCGGCCGGGGGCCTGAGCTGGGCCGCGTCGCTGCGCTCCCTGCTCGGGCTCTGGCGGGCGCATGGCGCACTGCGGCGGGCGGCCGTCACCCAGGCCCTGCTCTTCGCCGCCTTCTCGGTGTTCTGGACGGTGCTCGCCTTCCGGTTGCAGGATCCGCGTTTCGGCCTGGGGGCGGATGCCGCCGGCGCCTTCGGCCTGGTCGGCATGGCCGGCGTGCTGGCCGCGCCCCTCGCCGGCCGCATCGCCGACCGCCGCGGCCCCGACCGGGTGATCCTGGCGGGCGCCCTCGGCCCCCTCGCCGCCTGGGCGATCTTCGGCACCTGGACCAGCCTCGCGGGCATGATCATCGGCGTCGTTCTGCTCGACTTCGCGGTTCAGGCGGCCCTGGTCTCCAACCAGCACGTCATCTTCGCCCTCGCCCCCGAGGCCCGCGCCCGGATCAACACCCTGTTCATGGGCGCCATGTTCCTGGGCGGCGCCACCGGCTCCGCCACGGCCACAGCGGCCTGGCAGGCGGGCGGGTGGACGGCCGTCACCATTCTTGGCGCGGGGTTTGCGGCGGTGGCGAGTGTGATGCGGCTCCGCCGCTGGCGCTGAGGCCCGATATGGGCGTCACGCCTCTTCCGGATCGGCAAACTCCGCCGCGATGTCGCGGAAGCGGTCGGCGAGGGTCAGGAAGGCGTCGACGATGTCGGGGTCGAAATGGGTGCCGCGGCCCTGGGTGATGATGTCGACGGCGGTGTCGTGGGAATAGGCGGGCTTGTAGATCCGCCGGCAGATCAGCGCGTCATAGACATCGGCCACCGCCATCAGCCGGCCTGAGAGCGGGATGGCGTCGCCGGCCAGGCCGCGGGGGTAGCCGCTGCCGTCCCATTTTTCGTGATGGGTGTAGGCGATCTCGCGGGCGTAGCGGAGGAAGGAATTGCCATTGCCCGAGCCGATGCGGGCCTCGGCGGTGGCGATGGCGGCGCGGCCGAATTCGGCGTGCTGCTTCATCACCTCGAATTCTTCCGGAGTGAGCCGGCCGGGCTTGAGCAGGATGGCGTCGGGCACGCCGACCTTGCCGATATCGTGCAGCGGGGCGGATTTGTAGAGCAGGTCGATGGTGGCGTCGTCGAGGTCCGCGCGAAAGCGGGGATGGTCCCTGAGGGCCAGCGCCAGTTCGCGGACATAGGTCTGGGTGCGGCGGATGTGGTTGCCGGTCTCGTTGTCGCGGGTTTCGGCCAGCGAGGCGAGCGAGAAGATGGTCAGGTCGCGCACCAGCGCCAGTTCGCGGGTGCGCTCTTCGACGCGGCGCTCCAGTTCGGCATTCTGGCGCGCGAGCCGGGCATTGGCTTCCCTGAGTGCCAGATGGGTGCGCACCCGGGCGCGCACGATCTCGGGCGAGAAGGGCTTGGTGATGAAATCGACGCCGCCGGCCGCGAAGCCCGCGCGCTCGTCGCGCTCGTCGTGGAGTGCGGTCAGGAAGATGACCGGAATGTCGGCCGTGGCCGGATCGGCCTTCAACCGCCGGCAGACCTCGTAGCCGTCCATGCCCGGCATCATCACGTCCATCAGCACCAGATCGGGCCGGCCCTCCGCCGCGGCAGCGATCTCCAGGGCCTTCTGTCCGGTGGTGGCGATGCGGGTGCGGTAGTCGTCCTTCAGCACCGCATTGATGATGGTGAGATTGGACGGCGTGTCGTCCACCAGCAGAATGGTCTTGCGGTCGGTCATTCGTCCGCCTCCAGGGTGCCAGTGATCACGGTGTCCTCGATCAGGGTGCTGGCCCCGTCGAAATCGAAGGCATCGATCCGTCCGCCGAGTGTCGCCAGCATGGCGGGGGGCAGGATCGCGGCAAGCGTGCCGCGCTCGGCCTCGAACAGGTCGACGGCGGCGCCGTCGCTGTCGCGCAGCAGGGCCGCCAGCCGTGCAAGCGCGTCGCGCGCCCGGGTCACCGCGGCCGCATCGGCCGGCGGCGGCGGATCCGGTTCGACGTCTTCCAGCCCCGCCAGGGGCCGGATCACCTCGGCCGCGGCATCGAATGCCTCTTCAAGGGCCGCGACCGCCGCCTCGGGGTCGCCATCCGGATGCTTCAACGCCGCCTCGACCCCACCCGCGGCGGCGGCAAGGGGCGTGATGCCCAGATTGCCGGCCACACCGGCCAGGGCATGGGCAATCATCCGCGCCTCTGCCGCATCACCACGCCCGATGGCGGTGCGGATCCGGCCCGCTGCATCGGCATGATCGGCCAGCAGGCGCAGCAGCAGGTCACGATAGAGCCGGGCATTGCCGGCCAGGCGACGCAGGGCCGCCTCTACCTCGATGCCGGCAAGCGGCGGCAGGGCCGCCAGATCGCGCGGCGCCGGCAGGACCGGCAGCAGGCCCGCCAGATCGCCGCCGGGGCGGACGAACCCCGCCACCACCGCCATCAGCCGCTCCGGATCGACCGGCTTGGTGACGCAGTCGTTCATGCCCGCCTCCAGGCAGCGCTGGCGTTCCTCGGCCAGGGCATGGGCAGTCATCGCCACGATCGGCAGATCCGCCAGGCCGGGGGTCGCCCGGATCGCCCGCGTCGCCTCGTAGCCGTCCATCACCGGCATCTGCAGGTCCATCAGCACCAGATCGTGCACCGGCGGCCGCGGCCCCGCCACCAGCCGGTCCAGCGCCGCCCGGCCGTCGGTTTCGACATCGACCACTAACCCTGCGGCCTCCAGAAGCTCCAGCGCCACCTGCTGGTTGAGGGCGTTGTCCTCTACCAGCAGCACCCGCCCACCCCTGAGATCGGGCAGAAGCTGGGCGGTGGTGGCGCGGAGATCGTCGCCACCGCCGTCGTCGAAGACATGCATGATGGTGTCGAACAGGGTGGAGGCGTTGAAGGGCTTGCCCAGCACCGCCCGGATGCCCGCCGCCTCGGCCGACTGGCGCAGATCGTCGCGCCCGAAGGCGGTGATCATCACGATCGGCGGCACCGGCGCGCCCGCTTCGGCCGCGGCCTGGGCGATCAACCCGGCGGTGGCGAGCCCGTCGAGCCCGGCCCCCAGCCGCCAGTCGAGCAGGACCAGGCCATAGGAGTCCTCCACCTCGCGGCCGCGGGCGAGCGCTTCCAGCCCCGCCTCGCCCGAGGGCACGGCCACCACCCGGAAGGCCATGCCCTCCAGCATGCCGGTCAAGACCTGGCGGGCAAGCGGGTTGTCGTCGATCACCAGCACATGCAGGCCGCGCAGATCCGGCCGCGCGGTGATCCGCGACCAGCGGGCGCGGCTGCGGCCGAAGGCGGCATCGAAGGTGAAGACACTGCCGACACCGGGCGTGCTCTCAACCGTCACCTCGCCATCCATCATCCGGACCAGGCGGCGGCTGATGCTGAGGCCGAGCCCGGTGCCGCCATAGCGCCGGGTGATGGAGCCGTCGGCCTGGGTGAAGGGTTCGAACAGATGCGACATCTGGTCGGGCGTCATGCCAATGCCGGTGTCGCGCACCGCGAAGCGCAGCCGGTGGCCATCGGCATCGGAGGTCACCAGCCGGACCGAGACCACCACCTCGCCGGTCTCGGTGAACTTGACCGCATTGCCGGCCAGATTGATCAGCACCTGGCTCAGACGGAGCGGATCGCCCAGAAGCGTGCCGGGTACGTCGGGGGCAACGTCGAAGATGAATTCCAGCCGCTTCTCTTCCGCGCGATGGCCGATCACGGTTGCAAGGTTGCCGAGCACGTCGTCGAGGCGGAAATCCACCGCCTCCAGCTCCAGCCGGCCGTTCTCGATCTTCGAGAAGTCGAGGATGTCGTTGATGATGCCGAGCAGCCCGTCGGCCGCCCCCTGGATCTTCTGCAGATAGTCGCGCTGGCGGGGGGGGAGATCGGTTTTGAGCGCCAGATGGGTCATGCCGATCACGGCATTCATCGGCGTGCGGATTTCATGGCTCATATTGGCGAGGAAATCGCTCTTCAACCGGCTGGCCTGCTCGGCCAGATCGCGGGCGCGGGCCAGCTCGTCGGCCGCATGCCGGCGCGGGGTGATGTCGCGCACGAAGACGACGCCATGCCAGGCACCGTGCAGCCTGAAGGTCGAGAGGCTGAATTCCACCGGGAATTCGGTGCCGTCGGCGCGCCGCGCCTCGATCTCGCGGGTGCGCGTCCAGGGGGTGTCGCCGGCATCGGCCATGGCGTGGGCTGCCCCCGCCCGCAGCGCCGCCCGGTGGCGGTCGGGCGTGATCAGGTCGTGGACATTGCGCCCCACCGCATCGGCCGCGGCATAGCCGAAGAGCTGCTCCGCCGCCGGGTTCCACAACAGAACATGCTCGTGAGAATCGATCATGACGATGGCATCGAAGGCCGAGGCGATGATGCCGCGGAGCGTGGCCTCGCTCGCCTCCAGCGCCCGTTCCGCGCGCACCCGGTCGGTGACGTCGGTTGCGACACACAGCACCCCATCGGCGGTCGAGGGCGAGCGCACCACATTGACCGAACGCCCGTCGGGCAGGGTGAGGAAGGTTGCGAGCGTGCCGGAGCTGGGCGCGCCGAGGAAGGCGTCCCAACGCCGGCGCGCAGTGGCCTCCGGATCATCGGTGGGCCCGTAGACGCCTTCGGCGGCGAAGCGGCGGACGACATCCATCATCGGCATGCCCGGCTGGGCAATGTCTTCCGGCACACCGAACAGACTGGCGAAGCTTGGATTGACGAAGCGCAGCCGGCCGTCGGGCCCGATCAGATAGACGGCACCGGGCAGCAGATCCAGGATCATCCGAAGCCGGGCCGTCGCTTCGGCACTGTCTTCTTCCGCGCGCGCCCGCTCGGCGACCTCTGCCTTCAGGCGCCGGTTCCAGATGCCGAAGATCGCAAGCGCCGCCAGGAACGCGGCCGCCGGCGGCAGGATCCAGGGCAGCACGACCGACAGATCGAGCCGCTGTTCAAACCGCCCCTCCTGCCAGCGGGCGGTGATGGCGTTGAGCGTGCCGGTATCGAGATCGGCGCCGGCCACCCGCAAAATGCCGGCGAGCATGTGGCTGTCGGCCAGGACCGCCAGGCCGAAAACGACATCATTGCCGCCCGGCAGACCGGTCAGCTTCAGATTGCCCAGGCCCAGCCGGCGGATTTCCCAGCTGGCCACCGCAAGCTCTGCCGCGGCCACATCGGCTGCACCGCCGGCCACGGCCTTGAGCGCCGCCTCGGCCGTCGGCCAGCGGGTGACGACCAGCCCCGGTGCGATACCCTTCACCGCCGCTGCGACCGCGCTGCCGTCGACCACCGCGACCTGCCGTCCGAACAGGTCGCCCGCCGCCTGAATCGGTTTGGTCTCGATCCGGTCGACCAGCACCCAGGGGGTGCGGGCATGGGCGACCGGGAAGACGATGCCATCTTCCACCTCTTCCAGATGGCCGAGGCTCGCCACCGCATCGACCCGGCCTTCATACAGCAGACGCCGCGCCTCGGCCGGGCTTTCGGCCGGCACCAGATCGATGGTGAAACCGGCAGCGGTGGCGATGTGGTCGAGCACATCGGCGGCAATGCCGGCATGGCTGCCATTGCGGTCGATGAAGCCGAGCGGTGCGGTCGCGCGGGTGGCCGCCACCGTCAGCACCCGATGGCGGGCGATCCAGTCGGCCTGACGATCATCGAGGCGCGGCTGCGCCACATCCAGCATGCCGACCCCCACCGAGGACAGCCAGTGGCCGCGGATCTCCCGATGTTGCTCGGGCGTCAATGCGCGGATGCCGGCGGAGAGAATCCCGGTGAGCGGCGGCAGATTGCGGGTGACGGCGATGGAGAGCGCGCCGGTGTTGAGATCGGTGACCGCCCCGATCTGCAGCCCGTCCAGCCCTCGCTGGCGGATCATCCAGCTCGCGGCCGCCATTTCGCCCACATAGGCGGCGGCCTGGCCCGAGGCGACCATGTCGAGCGCCGCAGCGGTGTCGGCAACCAGGGCAAGCCGGATGGCGGGATAGCCGGCGGCGAGATGCTCGGTGGTGGCATAGCCGCGTTCCATGGCGACGGTCTCGCCCGCCAGGTCGTCCAGGGATGTCGGCGGCAGGCGGTCGCGCGGAGAGACGATCACTGCCCGGCTGGTGACATAGGCGGTGGTGAAGCTCATCGCCGCCTCACGCGCTGGCGTGCGGTTCATGCTGGCCAGGGCGTCGATCTGCCCGGCGCTCAGGGCAGTGATGGCCGCATTCCAGTCGGGAAAGCGGACCTCGCGGATCCGGGCGCCCACCGCCCGGGCGATGGCGGCGACGTAATCGGCGCTCATCCCCTCCCAGCTGCCATCGGCGGTGACGCTGTCATAGGGTGGCCAGCCGGCCTCCACCACCCCAAAGGTGACCGGACCGTAAGCGGCAAGCCAGGCCTGCTGCGCCGGATCCAGAACCGGCCCGACCGCGCCTGCATTTGCGTCAACAGCCTGTCCCTGCCGCCCGACGATGCAGAGCAGCACGACCACCAGGCTCAAGATGACGCCCCGGACGGACACGCCAATGCTCCGCAGGTCACTACACATTGGCCATCATGTGACCGGTACGGGGGGATGAAAAGCGAATTCGGAAGGCGACCGGCGTCTGTGTGCACCAACCTCAGGGCGGATCAGCGCGCCTGTGTTGAAAATTGCATCTATGATGCGACAATCGTCGGCACACGGCGATCATCGCCACAAACCGAAAGCCCCGGCCATGCCATTCCCCGGACGACACATCCTGCCCATGCTCGCCGTGCTCGCAGGTCTTGCAGCCATGCCGGCGCAGGCGGAAGACGCCGCCGCCCGCTACCGCTCGATCTTTACCATCAATGGTCAGCCGCAGGCGGTGATGCTGACGCTCGACGGGACGCAGGGCCCGGACAGCCGGCTGCGCCTCGCCTTCGGCGCACCGCGCAACTGCATCATCGATTTCGAAGCCGTCGGCAGGCGGGACGGCGTGCAGAGCTTCGCCGCGCGGCGCGCCTCGCCCGGAAGCTGGTGCGAACGCCAGCTGGGAGAGATGGCGGAGGTCCGTGTGCTCGGGATCGAGGGCGACGAGATCAGCTACGAGTTCCGGACCGCGCGCGCCCCGGCCGAACGGCATGTGGGCCTGAAATAGCCGCGGGTGGGCGCGCGCGCCTTGCGGGATCCGCTCAGGCCGTCTTGAGCACGCTGGGCGGGATGGCGGCGATGAAGTCGGTCAGATTATCGCCCAGCAGGGTGACATGATCGCGCATCGCCGCCTGGGCACCTGCGGAATCGGCGGTCAGGATCGCGTTCAGCACCCGCTCGTGCTCGTCCAGCGTTGCGGTCATCCGGCCGGGCAGGAAGGTGACATAGCGGCGATAGGGCGAGACGCGGTTGCGCAGCGCCAGTGTCTGCTCGGCGATGAATTCGGAATTCGAGGCATCGTAGATCGCCTCGTGGAATTCCCGGTTGACCTCGTAGAAGGCCTCGGGCTCGTCGTCCTGGATCACCCGGACCAGGCGCTCGTGGATGGCCTGAAGATTGCGGCGCTGGGCGGCATTGGCGCGGCGCGCGGCAAAGCTGGCGCAGAGGCCTTCCAGCTCGGCCATGATCTGGAACATCTCCAGCAGCATCGAAATCGATACGGTGGACACCGTCGCCCCCTGGCGGGAGCGCATCTCGATCAGCCCGGCGGCGGCCAGCGCATGCAGGGCCTCGCGCACCGGGGTCCGCGACACGTTGAAGCGCTCGGCCAGTTCCACCTCGTCCAGCCGGTCGCCGGGGCGCAGCTCGCCACGGACGATCTGCTGTTCCAGGCTGCGGCGCAGGCTTTCGGCACGGGTTTCGGTCACCACGGGCACCGTCTTGATCTTCATGACACCATCTTCTTCGGAGCGCGTGCGGATCCGCTCGGGGGAGACGGCGGAGCGCTACCGCCCCGCGGACAATACCGGTTTTATCGTCGCCGTGCACGCAGAACTGCCGGATGAGCATGCGTGCGGCTATCTTCTGCATCAGTCGGGGACGAAATTCCGCGGCCGCGACATCACCTGACGCACCAGCGGTTCGAAATCCGCCAGGGTCAGGGACCGGTAGTCGCGATCGAAGGCCGCCTGATCATAGAGTTCGCAGAATTCGGCGGTGAAGCCGAACAGGCGATGACCCCGGTATTTCTCGCGCGCATCGCGGTCGCGGCCCAGGAAGTGCCAGTAGTAATAGCCCTGGAAGCTGCCGTGATGGCGGACCATCCAGTAGAGATCGTCGGTGACATAGGGGCGCAGCATCGCCGCCCCGGCCTCGGGATGATTGGCGGGTGCAACGGCATCGCCGACATCGTGGAACAGGGCCGCGAAGACATAAAGCTCGTCCCGGCCATCACGCAGGGCCCGGGTCGCGGTCTGCAGGGAATGGTCGAGCCGGTCGATCGGGAAACCCAGATGCGGGGTGGCCAGCCCGGCCAGCAGCCGCAGATACAGATCCGGCGTGGCCTGGCGATGCCGCGCCATGTGGCGCTCCTGGATCTCGTAATCCCGGGCCTGACTGTCGCGGATGCTGCGATAATCCGCCCGCTCGTCGGGCGTGAAGGGCAGCGCCGGGCTGCCGGCGGCGGGCGGTACGTCGACCATGTCGCCATCTCCTGCATGCAGATCTGCACTTTTTGTATCGGGAAGCGCACCGTCTGTCCAGATACGGCCGGCATCTTCCTGCCTTTTTCCTGAGCACATGTGCATCATTGCCTAAATTATAGGCTGATATGGCGTCATATGGCCATTTTTTATGCGATCTTCGACGTTCTTGCATACAAGAATGCCGGGATACGCATTCGTAAAAGCCCCGTCGACAGCGCGGTCTGCCGCCGATTGCCGGCAGGACCGTCACGCCACCGTCATGGTTCGCCGCGTCTGGCACGGCCGTTGCAACGCTCCGGCAGGGTGCCGCAGAGGCAGCACCCGCATGACATGGCATGCAGTCAGGTTCCGCAACCCGGACCGCAGGCCCATGGTCGACATCACCGCCGCCACGCCTTCAACGGCCCCCGACGATCGAGGAGACCAGACGACATGGCTTTCGCACCCCTCTTCGCGAAAGGCGCCCGCCGGGCCGCCGTCGCCCTTGCGCTTGCGGCACCGCTGCTGGCGGCCGCGACCCTTGGCGGCGCCCAGGATGCCCGGGCGGCAGAGAAGGCCTCGCTCCGGCTGAAATGGCTGCCCCAGGCGCAGTTCGCCGGCTTCTACGTCGCGAAGGCCAAGGGCTTCTACGAAGCCGAAGGCATCGACCTGACCATCAATCCGGGCGGCCCCAACCTGAATGCCGAGGCGCTGGTCGCCTCGGGCGCCGACACCTTCGGCCTGACGGGCGGCGTGGAAAGCCATCTGGCGGCGGTGGACAAGGGCATGCCCCTGGTCGCGATCGGCGTTTCGCATCAGAAGACGCCCTATGCCTTCGTCACCAAGCCCGACAGCGGCATCAAGACGCTCGCCGACTTCAAGGGGAAGAAGGTCTCCACCTGGTATACCGGCGCGCAGTACACGCTGAAGGCGATGCTCGCCACCGGCGGCGTCGGCGAGGGCGATTTCACCCTGATGCCGCAGTCTGTGTCGCTGAACCCGTTCATCGACGGCGAGGTCGATGTCGCGACCGCAACGCTCTACAACGAGCTGAACACGCTGAAGTCGCGCGGCCTGACCGATCTGGTGCTGTTCCAGCCCGATGATTTCGGCATCACCGTGCAGCGCGACACGCTGGTCACCACCACCGATACCGCCAAGGACAAGCCAGCGCTGGTGCAGGGCTTCCTCACCGCCACGCTCAAGGGCTGGAAATATGCGCTGGAGCACAAGGCCGAGGCGATCGACATCATGATGAAGGCCGATCCCGGCATGGATCGCAAGCATCAGGAAGCGATGATCGAGGCCATCCAGGACGTGATGGTCTATGGCAAGGGCGCCAGCGACGGCCTGCTCGCGATCGATTTCGACAGCCTGCAGAAGCAGCACGACATCCTGCTCGCCAACGGCGTGATGAAGGCTCCGGTCGATCTGAAGGCCGCGTTCGACCCCTCCTTCTGGGACAAGGTCCCGGCCGAAGACAAGAAGCTCTGAGAGCGGAAAGGCGGATGATGCCCCCCTCCTCCACCAGCACCGCGATGGCGCCCTCGTCGTCTTCCATCTCCTCCCCCGCCGCGGCGCCGGCCGTGGCGGGGGAGAAGCCGCCCCTGCTTGAACTGGTCAATCTGTGGAAGCGGTTCGGCGACGGCCCGGCGCAGGTGACCGCGGTCTCGAACGTCAACCTGAAGATCCGCGAAGGCGAGTTCGTCTGCCTGGTCGGGCCATCGGGCTGCGGCAAATCCACCCTGTTCAACATGGTGGGCGGGCTGCTGCCGGCTGATGACGACGGCTCGATCCTGATGCATGGCCGGCCGATGGCCGATGGCGCCCTGCTGGGCAAGGTGTCGTTCATGCCGCAGCGCGATCTTCTGTTCGCCTGGCGCAATGTGGTCGACAACGCCATCCTGGGGCTGGAGGTGGAGGGCACGCCCAAGGCCGCCGCCCGCGCCAGGGCGCTGGAGATGCTGCCGGATTTCGGCCTGAAGGGCTTTGAGAAACACTATCCGCATCAGCTGTCGGGCGGCATGCGCCAGCGGGTGGCGCTGATGCGCACCTTCCTGTTCGAGCGCGACATGATCCTGCTCGACGAACCCTTCGGCGCGCTGGATGCGCTGACCCGGGCGATGATGCAGCGCTGGCTGCTCGACATCTGGGCGCGCTATCGGCGCACGGTGCTGTTCATCACCCACGACATCGACGAAGCGATCTTCCTGGGCGACCGGGTGGTGGTGATGACCGCCCGCCCCGGCACGATCAAATGCGACGAGGTGATCGAGCTGCCGCGCCCGCGCGATGCCGGCATCGTCACCTCGCCCGAATTCATCGACATCAAGCGCCGCCTGCTGGGCGCGATCGAGGAGGAGGCCCGCAAGAGCTTCGTCTCCACGACCGGGGGTGCGGGATGAGCGCCGCCCGGGCATCCGGCGGACCGGCGGCGCGGCTCTGGCAGGCGGTGCGGCTGCCGATCCTGACCGTCATCATCCTGGCCGTGCTCTGGGAGGGCGTCACCCGGATCTTCGCGGTCCCGGCCTCGTTCTTCCCGCCGTTGTCGGTGGTGCTGGCCGATGCCGCCTCGGTCTGGTCCTATCTGCTGCGCAGCACCGGCCGGACCTTCCTTGAAACCGTGCTGGGCTTCCTGACCGGATCGGCCTTCGGCATCTTCTGCGGCGTGGTCTTCGCCTATTCCCGCAATCTGGAGCGGGCGCTGTTTCCGCTGTTCGTGGTGTCGCAGACCTTCCCGGTCATCGCCTTCGGCGCGCTGGTGATCATCTGGTTCGGCAATACCATCCTGTCGAAGGTGATCATCGCCTTCTACGTGACCTTCTTCCCCGTCACCGTGAACACCCATCGCGGCCTGCTGGGCTGCGACCCGCAGAAGGTGGCGCTGATGAAGAGCTTCGGCGCCGGCGAGTGGACCATCTTCCGCAAGCTGCGCTTCCCCACCGCCCTGCCGGTGATCGCGGTGGCGCTCAGGCTCGGCATCTCGCTCAGCCTGATCGGCGCGATCGTGGGCGAATGGTTCGGCGACACGGTGGGGCTGGGCGTGATGCTGATCCAGGCGATGTACACCGAAGCCGTGCCGCGGCTCTGGGCGATCATCCTTGCCTGCGGCCTGCTGGGCTCCGCCCTCTATGCCGTGGTCTCCCTGTTCGAAAGGAAGTTCATATGGTGGCGGCAGGATTGAACATCGGCGCGGTTCTGCGCGAGCGGGTCCTGCCGGTGGTCCTGGGCCTGGCGGTCATCGGCGGCATCTGGGAGACCGCCATATGGGCCTTCGACGTGAAGCCCTATGTGCTGCCCTCGCTCACCGCCATCTTCGGCGCCACCATCGACGACCTGCCGATGATGCTGACCGCCCTGCAGGCGACGCTTTATGAAGCGGGCCTCGGCTATGCGCTCGGTACCGCCATCGGGGTGGGGCTGGCCATGCTGATGGTGTTTCTGCCGCCGGTCGAACGCGCGGTCATGCCGGTGGTGGTGGCGATCAATTCGGTGCCGGTGGTGGCCTATACCCCGCTCGCGCTGATCTGGCTGGGCATCGGCCCGGCTTCGAAGATCGCCATGGTCACGCTGGCGGTGGGGTTCGTGATCCTGGTCAACACGCTGCACGGGCTGAAGCGGCCGGAAGAGGCCTCGATCAATCTGATGCGCAGCTTCGGCGCCGGGCCGCTCACCATCATGATGAAGCTGCGGGTGCCGGCGGCCCTGCCCTCGGTTGTGAACGGGCTCCGAGTCGCGGTGGTCCGCGCGGTGCTGATCGCGATCGTGTCTGAAATGCTGGGCGCCTATGCCGGCATCGGCTGGGTGATCTTTCAGGCCACCCAGCAGGTGGATTTCCTGCTGGTCTGGGCCGGCGTGCTCACCGCATCGGTCGCCAGCATGATCCTGTACCTGCTGCTGGTCTGGGTCGACCGCAAGCTGGTCTGGTGGCAGTGATTTCCTGAAAACGAGGACATGATGTCCGTCTCCGACCATCCCGCGACCGAAGACGAGCTGCGCCGTCAGCTGGCCGCCTGCTATCGCCTCGTCGCCCATTTCGGCATGGACGACCTGATCTACAACCACATTTCCGCCCGGGTGCCGGGAAGCGATCACCACTTCCTGATCAACCCCTATGGCATGTTCTTCCGCGAGATCACGGCAAGCTCGCTGCTCAAGATCGATCTTGAGGGCAACAAGCTGTGCAATGGCGCGGGCGAGGTCAACCGGGCCGGGTTCGTGATCCATGCCGCCATTCACCGCGCCCGCGCCGATGCGATCTGCGTGCTGCATCTGCATTCGGACGCGGCAACCGCGGTTTCGGCCCTGCCCGAAGGGCTGCTGCCGGTCAGCCAGTTCGCCATGCATTTCCACAACCGAATCGGCATCCACCCCTATGAAGGCGTGGCGCTGGATCTGGAGGAACAGGACCGGCTGGTGGCCGATATCGGGCCGCACCGGGTGCTGCTGCTGCGCAATCACGGCTTCCTGACCGTGGGCCAGACGATCCCCGAGGCCTTCATGCTGGCCTATTACTTCGAACGCGCGGCCCGGATCCAGCTGAAGGCCCAGGCGGCCGCGGCGGCATCCGGCGGCAGCCTGGCCCTGCCGCCGCCCGAGGTCTCGGAAAAGGCCGCCCGCCAGTTCACCGAATTCGCCGGCGACATCAAACGCCCGGGCTTTCGCGAATGGCCGGGCTTCCTGCGCCTGCTCGACGACGTGGCCCCCGGCTACGCCGACTGACGACGACCGACAATTCCCCCACGTCTGCACGGAAGGATCAGTCTCATGGAGATCAAGGAACTCTCGCCCGTGATCGGCGTCGAGATCCTGGGCGTCGACGCCTCGGCGCCGATTTCCGATGCCATGGTCGCGGAGATGCGCGACCTGCTGAACACGCATTCGGTGCTGCTGCTGCGCGGCCAGAACCTGACCGAGGCCCAGCACGTCGCCTTCTCGCGCCATTTCGGCGATCTGCAGATCCACGTGCTGACCCAGTACCTGACGACGGCACATCCCGAAATCTATGTGCTGTCGAACGTCAAGGAAGCCGGCCGCTCGATCGGCAACCACAAGGAGGGCTGGAACTGGCACTCCGACTGGTCCTATCTGGAGATCCCCTGCTTCGGATCCGTGCTCTACGCCCGCGAATGCCCGCCGGAAGGCGCCGACACCCTGTTCTCGTCGATGCATGCCGCCTGGGAGGCGCTCGACCCCGAGATGCAGGCGAAGATCCGCCATCTGAAGGCGGTGCATTCCTATGCCGGCTATTACGACAAGGCCTTCGGCGATCGCGAGCCGCTGACCGATGCCCAGCGCGCCGCCACCCCGGATGTCGTGCACCCGGTGGTGCGCACCCATCCCGAGACCGGCCGGCTGTCGCTCTATGTGGGCGAGGATATCGTGAAGGAGATCCTGGACCTGCCGGCGGACGAGGCGGCAGCCCTGCTCGCCACGCTCAACGCCCATGCGATTTCCGACGAATTCGTCTACCGCCACAAATGGCAGGAAGGCGATCTGCTGATCTGGGACAACCGCTGCACCATGCACAAGGCGACCCCCTATGACGACGTGAAGTACCGGCGGATCATGCACCGGACCACGATCAAGGGGACCGACCGGCCGGTCTGACCGGCCGGGTCCACCCGCCGCAGAAGCTGCGCCGCATGCCGCCCCGTTCGCCCGGACGGGGCGGCATCTGCGTCTCTGCCCATATGTGACAATTGCCTGCATTTTAGGCGTCTGATCATTCAATGAGCGTGCACCATGCTGCACCGCCGTGGCCGACCAGGGTTTTTCGGGTGAGTTTTCCGTGACTTCCGAAATTGGCGCGAAGTTTGCCTTAAGGGGCGGTGGCCGCGTCCGGGCCTGTCCGGCCCGCCGATGAAGACCGACTTTCGACCGCTTCGCAGTCATGCAGTTCCTCGAGGACCAGGGGATAGTAATGAAGCACCTGAAAACCCTACTCGCTGCGGCGCCCGCCCTCGCCTTGTCGGCGCTGCCGGCCTGGGCGCAGGATGCGGCACCCGCAGCCGCAGAGGCGGCCACCGAGGCCGCCGTGACGATGGACAAGGGCGATACCGCCTGGATGATGGTCTCCACCATCCTGGTCCTCTTCATGATCCTGCCGGGTCTGGCACTGTTCTATGGCGGCCTGGTACGCGCCAAGAACATGCTCTCGGTGCTGATGCAGTGCACCATGATCACCGGCGTGGTGATCATCGTCTGGACGCTCTGGGGCTATTCGATGGCCTTCGGCGATGCCCCCAGCATGTTCTGGGGCGGGCTCGACAAGGCCTTCCTCGCCGGCGTCACCATGGACAGCGTCGCCGCCACCTTCACCGACGGCGTGGTGATCCCGGAATACGTGTTCATCTGCTTCCAGATGACCTTCGCCTGCATCACCCCGGCGCTGATCGTCGGCGCCTTCGCCGAGCGCATGCGCTTCACGGCGGTGGTGCTGTTCGTCATCCTGTGGGTCACCTTCGTCTACTTCCCGATCGCCCACATGGTGTGGGATTCGGACGGCATGCTCTTCGCCTGGGGCGCGCTGGATTTCGCCGGCGGCACGGTCGTGCACATCAATGCCGGCATCGCGGGCCTGGTGGGCTGCATCATGGTCGGCAAGCGCACCGGTCTCGGCCGTGACATGATGGCCCCGCATTCGATGACGCTGACCATGGTCGGTGCTTCGATCCTGTGGGTCGGCTGGTTCGGCTTCAACGCCGGTTCCAACCTGGAAGCCACCGGCGGTGCAGCACTTGCCATGATCAACACCTTCACCGCCACCGCCGGCGCGCTGGTCGCCTGGGTGGTGATCGAAAGCCTCGCCCGCGGCAAGGCCTCGATGCTGGGCGCCGCCTCGGGCATCGTCGCCGGCCTGGTCGCCGTCACCCCGGCCGCCGGCCTGATCGGCCCGGTGGGCGCGATCGTGCTCGGCATCATCGCCTCGGCGATCTGCTACTTCTTCGTGACCGTGGTGAAGAACAAGCTTGGCTATGACGACAGCCTGGACGTGTTCGGCGTGCACGGCATCGGCGGCATCGTCGGCGCGGTCGGCACCGGCGTGTTCACCAGCGCGTCGCTCGGCGGCATCGGCTATGCCGACGGCGTGACCATGGCCGACCAGGTCTGGACCCAGATCCTGGCCGTGCTGGTCACCATCGCCTGGTCGGGCATCGGCAGCCTGATCCTCTACAAGATCGTCGATCTGATCGTCGGCCTGCGGGTCAGCAAGGAATCCGAGACCGAGGGCCTGGACCTGTCCAGCCACGGCGAGGCCGCCTATCACAACTGATCCCGCCGCCCCGCCAGGGGCTGGTCAGTACAACCGGAACCCCCGCCATCCATCGGACGGCGGGGGTTTTTGTCAGGGCCGCAGCATCACCTTCACGCAGCCATCGGCCTTGTCGCGGAAGGTGGCGTAGAGATCGGGCCCGGCGTCCAGCCCGGCCTGATGGGTGACGACGAAAGAGGGATCGAAGCGGCCCGAGGTGATCAGCTCCATCAGCCGCGGCAGATAGCGCTGCACCGGCGTCTGGGCCATGCGGAAGGTCAGGCCGCGATTGATCGCCGAGCCCATCGGGATCTTGTCGAGCAGCCCGCCATAGACGCCCACGATCGAGACCGTGCCGAAATTGCGGCAGCACTGGATCGCCTGACGCAGCACATGCGGCCGGTCGGTGCCCATGAAAGCTGCGACCTTCACCCGGTCGATCACGGCATCAAGCCCGCTTCTGGTCTCGGGCTCGGTGCCGACCGCGTCGATACAGGCATCAGCGCCGCGGCCGCGGGTCAGTTCCTGAACCCGGTCGTAGATGTCCTCGGCCATGAAGTCGAGCGTCAGCGCCCCGGCGGCCTGCGCCATGGCCAGACGCTCGGGCACGGTGTCGATGGCGATCACCCGGCCGGCCCCCAGCAGAAAGGCGCTGCGGATCGCCATCTGCCCGACCGGCCCGCAGCCCCAGACGGCAATGGTGTCGTCGGGCTGGATGTCGCAGAACTCGGCCGCCATATAACCGGTGGGGAAGATGTCCGACAGGAACAGCGCCTGTTCATCGGGCATGCCGTCCGGCACCCGGATCGGCCCGATATCGGCATAGGGCACGCGCAGATATTCCGCCTGCCCCCCGGCATAGCCGCCCAGCAGGTGGGAGTAGCCGAACAGCCCCGCCGGGGACTGCCCCCAGAGCTTCTTCGCATCGGCCGCATTGGGGTTGGAGCGCTCGCAGCCCGAGAAGAAACCCCGCCGGCAGAAGAAGCATTCGCCGCAGGAGATGGTGAACGGCACCACCACCCGATCGCCGACCGACAGCGCCTGATTGTCGCGCCCGACCTCTACCACCTCGCCCATCGCTTCATGCCCCAGCACGTCGCCATGATGCATCGACGGCATCACCCCGTCGAAGAGATGCAGGTCCGATCCGCAGATCGCGCAGGAGCTGACGCGGATGATCGCGTCCCGGCCGTGTTCGATGGCGGGATCGGGAACGGTTTCGCAGCGGATATCGCCCTTGCCGTGCCAGGTGAGCGCCTTCATCTCGACCTCGTTTCGCGTTGAACGAGGGGCGCGGCCGACCCGCGCCCCGTTGGACGACAACGACGCGCCGGACCGGCTGTTCCCGGGCCGCCCCTGCCGGGCGATACTGCAGATGCGAAAGCCGTTGACAGCGCCCACGCCACGGCCTGGAGTGGAGCATGCCCCCGCGAGATCGCCCCATCCGCACCCGCCATCATCCGGACCCCCATGCCCAACCTGCTCTCCCCCCTGCCGCCCCGCTCGATCGACGAGGCCTTCACCGAGATCCTGACCCGCCCCGGCATCCGCATCGAGCGGATCGTGTCGTGGGGCCAGGCCACGCCCGAGGGGGAGTGGGACGATCAGGGCTGGGATGAATGGGTGCTGCTGCTGACCGGATCGGCCGGGCTGCTGATCGAGGGCCAGGGCGAAACCGTGCTCGGCCCGGGCGACCATGTGATGCTGCCCGCCCGGCTGCGCCACCGGGTCAGCTGGACGGACGACCATCAGCCGACGGTGTGGCTGGCGGTACATCTGGGCACCGAGATGGCGGGCAGCGAGGGGGCGGGGTAAGGTTCAGCCGACGCTGCGACCAAGGAGGACATCATGCCGACCCCTGCCGCCCCCCATCCGCTTGCCCGCATTCTGCTCGCCACCGATCTCAGCGCCCGCAGCGATCGGGCGCTCGACCGGGCGGTGGCGCTGGCCCGCGAGACCGGGGCGGCGCTGACGGTGCTGCATGTGAGCGAGGCCGACGCTGCCGAAGAGATCGGCACCGAAGACCGGCTGCGACAGGCCGAAGCCCGGCTGCTGGCCGATCTGCCGGCGGCCGTGCTGGCCGAGATCGGCGCCCCGTCCGGCCCCGTCACCATCCGCACCCGGGTGGCGGATGGCGACCCGGCGGCGGTGATCCGCCGGATCGCCGAAGACGACGGCTTCGATCTGATCGTCACCGGCCTTGCCCGCAGCGAGCCCCTGGGCCGGCTGCTGCTGGGCGATACGGTGGACCGGCTGCTGCGCCGATCGGCCGTGCCGGTGCTGGTGGTGCGGCGGCGGGCGACCGGCCCCTATCGCCGGATGCTGATCGCCACCGATCTTTCGGCCCCTGCCCGCCGGGCGGCCGAGGCGGCGCTGACCCTGCTGCCCGAGGTGCCGGCCACGGTGATCCACGCCTTCGAGACCCCGTTTCAGAAGATCTCGACCGATCCGGCCGTTCAGATCCGCGCGCATGGCGATACCGCGGCACGCCGGCTGACGGATGAAATCGACGCGCTGGCGGTGCCGACCGCCCGGCTCGACGGGCTGACGCGCATCGTGCTGCCCGGGCCGGCAGATGATGCGGTGGCGACCGAACTGGCCCGCGACCATGCCGATCTGGTGGTGCTGGGCACCCGCGGCCAGGGTGTGGTGGCCGAGGCGGTGCTGGGCAGCATGGCCAAACGCATCCTGGCGAGGGTGGAGCCCGACGTTCTGGTCGTGCCGCGCGGCCACTGATCGGCGGCCGCCGTCAAGCGGCGGCGCGGCGCATGTAAACCACCATTTGCAGCGCAGAATTCGCGACATGAAACACGGTATGTGACCTTCGCTTCATATGGTTAAAAATCAGGAAATCCGGGGCGTAAAGCATCATCTGGCGCACAGCTTAACAGCCGTTGTGTGACGATCAGGCTTTACTGTTGCGTGATGCAAAGCTTTGGTGAAGGATGATGAGGCACGGGCCTCGACAGGCCCGTGTTGACCCCTGTCCGACATATCCTTCCCGGGACGTCCTTACGATGATGCAGCGCGGCTCCACCGCCCGTCTGGTTCTTCTTGCCGCCACGCTTGCGGCGACCCTCGGCCTGGCGGGCACCGCCGGCGCGGTGGCGCAGAGCGCGCCCGCCGCAAAGCCGGCCGATGCCCCCGCCGAACCGCAGAAGGTGGACGGCTCGGCCCCGGCCTGGACGGTGACCTGCGTGTCGCGCGGACGCGCCGTCGCGGCCGACTGCACCATGGAGCAGCGGCTGTTCAACAGCGATAACGGCCAGCTGATGTCGGTGGCGGTGGTCAGCGTGCCGGGCGAAAGCCGCAAGCCGGAACTGGTGCTGCAGCTGCCGACCGGCCTGACCCTGACCGAGCCCGTGACCCTGGCGGTGGATGACGCCACGCCGGTGCCGGTGACCGTGCGGTCCTGTGACGGCCGCGGCTGCTTCGCGGCCCTGCCGCTCAGCAACGATCTTCTGAAAGCGATGCGCGCCGGCAAGGTGATGTCGGTCCGCGCCGTCGCCGGCAACGGCGCCGTGCTGACCTTCCCCCATATGCTGATCGATTTCACCGCCGCCTTCGACGCGGTGAAGTGAGTTCAGAGGCCCGCCCGGTACGACCGGGCGATTGCAGACGACAGACCTGAACGGCGGCGGCACTGACCGCCGGGCCGACGACACGAGAGGCAAGACCGATGGCGAAGTCGGGTTCCTTCCTGAATTGCGGGAACATGACGGCCATCGGGGCCCTCCTCGGTCTCGGCGTCACGGGATGCCTGATCACGGGAGCTATGATCACGGCCGGGCCGGCATTTGCCGGCAATGCCGAGGTCTCGACCGGGCCGGCCTATTATTATGTCAACCAGCAGCCCTCGCCCGGCACCGGATCCAAGGGATCGAACGCCAGCTTCAACGGCTTCAGCTGCGACAAGCCCGATAGTGGCGGCCAGGGCCCGACCGGTACCGCCGTGACCGCGACCGTCACGCCCGACATCTCCACCACCACCGCCTATGGCGGCACGCTGGTGGTCGCCGGCAGCACCGGCGGCACGGGTGGTACCGGTGGTTCCGACAAGACCGGCGTCTGCGGCAATGGCCGCGGCGGCGGCACCGGCGGCACCGGCGGTGCCGTCACCGTCACGCTCAACGGCACCAGTTCCGCCACCTACCCGATCGCGAACACCACCGTCGTCGCCTACAGCCAGGGCGGCACCGGCGGCACCGGCGGCAACACCAACGATCCCGGCGCCCATGGCGGTGACGGCGGGTCGGGCGGTGCCGGCGGCACGGTCACCGTCACCAACAACATGGCGCTGAACATCCAGGGCGGCTCATCGTCGCTGGGCATCGTGGCGCAGAGCGCCGGCGGCCAGGGCGGCGATGGCGGCAACAACAATGGCGGCCTCTGGGGCAATGGCGGCGACGGCGTGCCCGGCGGTGCCGGCGGCAATGTCACCATCACCAACAATGCCGCGATCACCACCGCGGCCGGCACCCCGCTCGCCGCCCAGTCGATCGGCGGTTTCGGCGGCGATGGCGGCAGCAGCAACGGCACCTTCGGCGGCTATAGCGGCGGCGGCGGCTATGGCGGCAATGCCGGGCTGGTCACGATCAACAATATCGGCGTGCTGACGGTCGGCAGCGCCGCGAACCCCTCGGCCGCGGCCGGTGCAACCGCGATCTATGCCCAGTCGGTCGGCGGCGGCGGCGGCAATGCCGGTGTCGCGGCCGGGCTGGTGGCGCTGGGTGCCGATGGCGGCAGGGCCGGATCGGGCAGCCTGGTCACGGTCAACAATTCCAGCACCATCACCGCCTATGGCCCATCCTCGGTCGGCATCTTCGCCCAGTCGGTGGGCGGCGCCGGCGGCAGCGGCGGCATGGCCTTCTCGGCTTCAGGCAGCAGCGCGTCGGTCGCGGTCGGCGGATCGGGCGGCGATGGCGGATCGGGCGGGTCGGTGGCGGTGAACAACACCGCCGATATCTGCACCGGCAATGGCTGCATCCCCTCGCTCGCCACCACCCCCGTCACCACCGACTCGGCCGGCGGTGCCGTCGGCGTGCTGGCGCAGTCGGTGGGCGGCGGCGGCGGTGTCGGCGGCATGGGGCTCTCGGGCTCAGGCTCGGGCCTCGCCTTCGCGGTCGGCGGCTCGGGCGGCGGCGGCGGCAATGCCGGTTCGGTCGCCGTGCTCAGCACCGGTTCGATCACGACGGTCGAGGTGAACTCGGCCGGTATCCTCGCCCAGTCGGTGGGCGGCGGCGGCGGTGTCGGCGGCGGTGCCGTGGCGCTCTCGGCCAGTTCGGGGCAAAGCGCCTCGCTCTCCCATGGCGGATCGGGTGGCGATGGCGGCTCGGCCGGGTCGGTCGCGATCAACTGCAACAGCTTCAGCGGCGATTCCTCCGCCGCCGGCGCCTGCAGCGGTCAGGGCCGGCTTTCCGGGCTGACCATGGGCAAGACCATCTCGACCGTCGGCGACGGCTCCTCGGCGATCGCCGGCCAGTCGATCGGCGGTGGCGGCGGTTCGGGCGGCTATGCGGTTTCGCTGGCAGCCGGCTTCCAGGGCAGTTTCGCGCTGTCTTACGGCGGCAAGGGTGGCAAGGGCGGCAATGGCGGCCAGGTCTATGTCAGCCCCAACGGCATCACGCTGACCACCACCGGCGTCGGCGCCTCGGCCCTGGTCGGCCAGTCGATCGGCGGCGGTGGCGGTGGCGGCGGCTCGACGGTCGATGCCAGCCTGGCGGTCGCGAACAGCGCCCTCAGCTTCGGCGTCGGCGGATCCGGCGGCGCCGCGGGTGCCGGCAGCACGGTGATCGTCGAGAACACCGGCAGCGTCATCACCACCTCGGGCGACAGCTCGCACGGCATTCTGGCCCAGTCCATCGGCGGCGGCGGCGGGTCCGGCGGCTCGGCGCTGGGGCTTTCGGCCAGCCCGCAGCTGGCGGTGTCGCTGGGCGTGGGTGGTTCGGGCGGGGCCGGCGGTGCCGCGGGCGCGGTCACCGCCCACAATTATGCCGCAAACAGCAGCCAGACCGCCGCGATCACCACCTACGGCTACGGCGCGAGCGCCATTCTGGCGCAGTCGATCGGCGGTGGCGGCGGCAATGGCGGCTATACCACCTCGGGCGCGCTCAGCTATTCCAGCGGCGCCTCGGCCGCGATCGGCGGTGCCGGCGGCAGCGGCAATAACGGCGGCACGGTTTCCGTGGTGAATACCGGGCTGATCAACACCTATGGCGGCGGTGCCGCGGCGATCGCCGCCCAGTCGATCGGCGGCGGCGGCGGCTCGGGCGGCTATGCGGTCGCAGGTTCGATCAGCGGCTCGGTTTCGGCCAATATCGGCGCCGGCGGGAGCGGCGCCTCGGGCGGCGCCGGTGGCGCGGTTACCCTGGTCAACCAGGCGGCGGTCAACGTGTCTGCCGCCAGCACCGGCAATGCCCCTGCCCTTCTGGCGCAGTCCATCGGCGGCGGTGGCGGCTCGGGCGGCTTCTCGGGTGCCGCCGGTCTCAGCTCGAACGGCACCGCCAGCATGGCGGTGGGCGGCGGCGGCGGCAATGGCGGCACCGGCGGCACGGTCACCGTCGACAATTATTCGGCCCTCACCGTCACCGGCCCACTCTCGCCCGGCGTGGTCGCCCAGTCGATGGGCGGCAATGGCGGCTCGGGCGGTTTCGCCATCGCCGGCTCCTTCGGCGAAAGCGGCGCGGTCTCGGCCGCGATCGGCGGCGGCGGCGGCAAGGGCGGCCGCGCCAGCCAGGTGACCGTCACCATCCAGGGCGGCGGGCGGGTCTCGACCACCGGCCATCAGTCTGCCGGCGTTCTGGCCCAGTCGATCGGCGGTGCCGGCGGCAATGGCGGCTGGGACATCGCCGGCAGCCTGGGCGGGCTGGGTTCGGCCGGCGTCAGCCTGGGCGGCAGCGGCGGCGGCGGCGGTGCCGCGGGCGGCGTGACCATTGCCACCTACGACACCATCACCACCACCGGGCTTCTGTCCCACGGCATCGTGGCGCAGTCGATCGGCGGCAGCGGCGGTCTCGGCGGCTTCAGCGCCGGGGCTGCCGGTTCGACCATCGCGGCCCCGGCCGTCGCGGTCGGCGGCTATGGCGGCAGCGGCGGCACCGGCGGTACGGTCACGGTCAACACCTATACCGGCATTTCGACCGCCGGCGATCTTGCCGCGGCGATCATCGCCCAGTCGATCGGCGGCACCGGCGGCAGCGGTGGCGCCGCCTATTCCGGCTCGATCTCGACCGGCAACCCGGCCTCGAAGATCTCGGTCGGTGCGGCCGGTGCCACCGGCGGCAGCGGCGGGTCGGGCCAGAATGGCGGCGCGGTCTCGGTGACGGTCGCCAACAACCTGGTCACCAGCGGGTTCGATGCCTATGGCATCATCGCCCAGTCGATCGGCGGCGGCGGCGGCAATGGCGGCAATGCCTCGGCCTTCGCGGCCTCGGCCTCGGGCGGCGGCGAGAACTCCCAGAGCGGTTCGGCCTCGGTCGCGATCGGCGGGTCGGGTGCGGCCGGCGGCAATGCCGGCGCGGTCGCCGTCACGCTGACCGGCAGCATCCAGACCGGCATGGCCGGCGTCGCGCCGGGCAATCCGGGCGCCGGCGACCGCTCGGTCGCCATCCTGGCGCAGTCGGTGGGCGGCAGCGGCGGCAATGGCGGATCGGCCTATGCCAATGCGATTTCGGGCACGGGCGCCATTTCGGTCGCAGTCGGCGGCGGCGGCGGCACCGGCGGGACCGGCGGCAAGGTCACCGTCTGCGGCAATGTCAGCTCGGGCAGCTGCAGCAATCCCTGGGGCGGCGTTACCGCCACCGGCGGCAGCATTCTGACCTATGGCAACCATGCAAGCGCGATCTATGCCCAGTCGGTGGGCGGCGGCGGCGGCCGCGGCGGCTATTCGGAAAGCAGTGCGTCCAGCAACAAATACGCCGCCTCGCTGGCGGTGGGCGGCTTCGGCGGCGGCGGCGGCAATGCCGATGCGGTGACGGTGGTTGCCGGCGGCACGCTCGCCACCACCGGTGCCGGGTCGACCGCGATCTTCGCCCAGTCGGTGGGCGGTGGCGGCGGCGATGGCGGCACGGCCACCGCTTCGGCCACCGGCCAGCAGGGCGGCGCGCTGGATGGCGGTGTCGCGGCCTATACCGGCACCGGCTTCGCCCAGCAGACCAATACCGGTGCGGCGGTCGCGACGGCCGCCCAGTTCTCGCAGAGCGGCCCGGCCGCTTCAACCGACGAGGAAGCCGATAACGGCGTCGGCGCCTCGCTCGCCATCGGCGGTGCCGGCGGCAAGGCCGGCAATGGCGGCGCCGTGCTGGTCAGCAGCGTCGCCACCATCACCACCTCGGGCATGCTGTCGAACGGCATCACCGCCCAGTCGGTGGGCGGCGGCGGCGGCAATGGCGGCTCTGCCACCACCAATGCGGCCGGCGGCAATTATGCGGGGTCGATCAGCCTGGGCGGCACCGGCGGCGGCGGCGGCGCCGGATCGACCGCAACGGTCGTGAACACCGGCAGCATCACCACCAGCGGCCTGCAATCGGCGGCGATCTTCGCCCAGTCGGTGGGCGGCGGCGGCGGCAATGGCGGTGCCGCCTCCAGCACCGTCGAAAGCGGCGGATCGGGCGCGCTCTCCTTCGGGCTCGGCGGATCGGGCGGCGGCGGCGGTGCGGCCAATCTGGTCACCGTGCTGAATTTCGGCACGCTCAGGACCACGGGCATCAATTCGGCCGGCATCTTCGCCCAGTCGGTGGGCGGCGGCGGCGGCAATGGCGGCGGGGCGACCACGGCCGCGACCGCGGCCCCGGCCTCGGATGAAGACGAAGAAGATGGCTCAACCAGCGCCTCCACAGGCGCCGTGCCGACCTCGGGCTCCGGCCAGTCGAACAGCAGCCACAATTCGGCCTCGGCCGGCAAGACCGGCTCCACTTCTCAGGGCAGCCAGGCGGGTGCCGATGGCGGCTATGCCGCCGGCCTCGCGATCGGCGGATCGGGCGGCGGCGGTGCGGCCGGCGGCGGCATCGTGGTCACCAACTCGGCCAGCATCACCACCGGCACCTCCGACGGCAAGGGCGGCCTCAACTCCCAGGCGATCTTCGCCCAGTCGGTCGGCGGCGGCGGCGGCAATGGCGGCTCGGCCAGTTCCAATGCCGATGCCGGCAAGGCCAGCGTCGCCCTCTCCATGGGCGGCACCGGCGGCGGTGCCGGCGCGGGCGGTGCGGTGAATGTCGGCCTCGGTGGCGGCACGCTCACCACCTATGGCGCCAATGCGGCGGCGGTCTATGCCCAGTCGGTGGGTGGCGGCGGCGGCAATGGCGGCTCGTCCAGCTCCACCACCGGCTCGGGCGGCTCGGCCTCGGTGGCGCTCGGCCTCGGCGGATCGGGCGCCGGGGGCGGCGCCGGCGGCAGCGTGAATGTCTGCGGCAGCATTTCGAACAACATCTGCAACAACGATCAGGCGCACCCCACCTCGATCACCACCTGGGGCGATCTCTCCTACGGTATCTATGTCCAGTCGGTGGGTGGCGGCGGCGGCAATGGCGGCGCGGTCACCACCTCGGCCACCGCCGGCCAGGCGGATGACAGCGAACCCGGCGCCAGCGTCTCCAGCGGCTCCACCGGTACCTCTGCCTCCACCTCCAAGGGTGTGGCGATGTCGGCCGGCCTCGGCGGATCGGGCGGCGGCGGCGGGTCCGGTGGCACGGTTTCGGTGAACAGCGCCACGACCATCCAGACCGCGGGCGCCCATGCGACCGCGATCTACGCCCAGTCGGTGGGCGGCGGCGGTGGCACCGGCGCCTCGGCCACCACCAATGCCAATAGCGGCGCCTATGCCACCAGTTTCGCGCTCGGTGGATCGGGCGGCAATGGCGGGGCCGGCGGCGCCGTCTACGTCGTGAATGACGGCACGCTCGCCACATACGGCTTCCTCTCGCACGGCATCTTTGCCCAGTCGGTCGGCGGCGGCGGCGGCGATGCCGGCGGCGCATCCTCAACCTCCGCCCAGGGGGGTGAAGCCTCGCTCGCCATGGCCCTCGGCGGATCGGGCGGCGGCGGTCAGAACGGCCAGGGCGTCACGGTCACCAGCCGCGGCGTGATCACCACCGCGGCCGGCGCCTCGCATGCGATCGTCGCTCAGTCGGTGGGCGGCGGCGGCCTCGGCGGCTCGGCCCAGTCCAGCGCGTCGGGCGGTAAGATCTCGGCGCCGGTCCCCCTCGGCGGCGGCGGCGGCATTTCGGGCTCGGGCGGAACCGTCAGCGTTTACATCACCCGCGACATCACCGCCTCGGGCATCGGCAGCGGTGCGGTCATCGCCCAGTCGATCGGCGGCGGCGGCGGCATTTCCGACATCATCGACATCACCAGCGCCACCCGCGCTTCGGCCTCAGCCACCCTCGCCCTCGGCTCGTCGTCGAGCAGTTCCGGCGACGGCGGCAAGATCCTGGTCAGCACCGGCGGCGGCACCTCGGCGCTGATCCAGACCGGCGGCGACAATGCCAGCGCCCTGGTGGTGCAGTCGATCGGCGGCGGCGGCGGTATCGCAACCTTCAGCGCCGGCAAGATCTCGGGCGCGGTTTCGCCCACCTTCACCCTCGGCGCCAGCCGGGGCGGCGGCAGCGGCGGCACCAGTGCGGCCGATGCGGTGATGCTGACCCTGGGCGACAACGGCGGCACCACCTCGATCGAAACCTGGGGCCGCAATTCGATGGGTGTCGCCGTCCAGTCGATCGGCAGCGGCGGCGGCATCGCCGGCTTCGCGACCACCTCGGCCGGCAGCACCACGGCCACGGCGCAGCTCGGCCAGTCGGGCGGCGGCGGCAACGGCCGCGCGGTCACCCTGTCGGGCACGGCCAGCATCATCACCCATGCCGACAATGCGATCGGCGCAGTGGTCCAGTCCGTCACCGGCGGCGGCGGTGTCGCCCTCGCCGCCGCCGGCTCCGGTGCCATCTTCTCGGGCAGCACGCGGCTCGGCGCCACCGGTGGCGGCACGGGTGACGGCGGCACGGTGAACGTCAACCTGACCGGCGGGCGGATCGTCACCAACGGCTTCAACGCCCATGGTCTGGTCGCCCAGTCGATCGCGGGCGGCGGCGGGATTTCCGGCATCCGCACCACCAGCCTCACGCTCGGCGGCGTGGTGGCCGGCTATGGCAACATGGTCACGGTCGCCAGCTCGTCGGCCATCACCACTTATGGTACCTCGGCCTCGGGCATCATCGCCCAGTCGATCGGCGGCGGCGGTGGTATCGCGACCAGCGACGGCCAGGTCAACTTCGTCGGCGCGCCCAGCGGATCGAATTCCCGCCAGGTCCTGGTCACCACCACCGGGGCCGGCGCGGTGCAGACTCAAGGGGCCACCTCTTTCGGCATCCTGGCGCAGTCGATCGGCGGTGGCGGCGGTGCGGTCTTCGGGCCGAACCGGCTGCTCGACGCCAATTTCGGCGCCTCGATCGCCTATGCCGAGAGTGTCGGCGTCGATGTCGGCGCCAATGTCATCACGACGGGTATGGCCTCGGTCGCCGTGCTCGGCCAGTCGATCGGCGGCGGCGGCGGCGTGGTCGCCTCCACCGCGTCGGATGCCGGTTTCACCTCTTATGCGGTCGGGCTGAACGGCGCCAATGCCAGCGGGCTGAATGCCGGCACCATGTCCATCACCACCCGCAATCAGACCATCGCCACCGCCGGCGCCAATGCCGCCGCCGTGGTCGGCCAGTCGATCGGCGCGGGCGGGACCTTCTTCAGCCAGGCCAATACCGCCAGCCAGGGCGCGGTCAGCGTCACGGCCTATCTGGGCACCGCCAACGGCAGCGGCAATGGCGGCGTGGACCAGGCCGATGCGATCAGGATCGCCCTCGGCACGGGCGGTGTCACCACCATCGATACCTCGGGGGCCAATGCCTTCGGCGCGGTCGCCCAGGCGGTCGGCGGCGGCGGCGGCATCATCGCAATTTCCAACCAGGCGACCGGCGGCACCGTCGGCACCGCCATTCTGGGCCAGCGCGGCGGCAGCGGCAGCGGCATGGCCACCACGCTGACGGGGACCGCCAACATCGTGACCCGCGGCACCAATGCCCTGGGCGCCGTTGCGCAATCGATCAGCAATGGTGGCGGTATTCTGGCGGTTTCGGGCCAGTCGGGCGCGGCCTTCACCGGCAATGTCACGCTTGGTGCCACCGCCGGCGGCGGCAGCAACGGCCGGACGGTCACCGTGAACCTGACCAATGGCAGCATCGCCACCGGCGGCGCCTATGCCCATGGCCTGGTGGCGCAGTCCATTGCCGGCGGCGGCGGCATTTCGGGCCTGCTGACCAATGACGTGAAATTCGGCGGCGTGGTGGCCGGCAATGGCGGCGCCGTCAGCGTTGCCAGCTCGTCGGCGATCACCACCTATGGCACGGCCGCCGCGGGCATCGTCGCCCAGTCGATCGGCGGCGGTGGCGGGCTTGCCATCGGCACCGGCGCCGTCACCTTCGCCAATACGCCCAGCGGGTCGAATGCCAGCCAGGTGACCGTCACCACCACCGGCGGCGGCGCGGTCCAGACTCAGGGGGCGACCTCCTTCGGCATCCTGGCGCAGTCGGTGGGCGGCGGTGGTGGCGCGATCTTCGGGCCGACGGCCCTCCTCAGCACCAATCTCGGCACCGGCATCGGCTATGGCGGCAATATCGGCATCGATGCGGGCGCCAATGTCATCACCTCGGGCACGGGCTCGGTCGCCATCCTGGGTCAGTCGATCGGCGGCGGCGGCGGCGTGATCGCCTCCACCACCGCGAATGCCGGCTTCGTCAATTACGGGACGGGGCTGAACAGCGCCGGTAACGGCAATCTGAACGCCGGCACCGTCGCCGTCACCACCCGCAACCAGACCATCGCGACCTCGGGCGCCAATGCCGCAGCCGTGGTGGGCCAGGCGGTGGGTGCCAGCGGGGTGTTCTTCACCCAGGCGAACAGCGCCAGCCAGGGCGCGGTCAATGTCACCGGCTATCTGGGCACCGTCAGTGCCGGCGGCAATGGCGGCGCGGATGTCGCCGACGCGATCAAGGTCACCCTCGGTGCCGGTGGTCTCACCACCATCGACACCTCGGGCGCCAATGCCTTCGGGGCGATCGCCCAGTCGGTGGGCGGCGGTGGCGGCATCGTCGCGATTGCCACCCAGGCGACCGGCGGCACGGTCAAGGGCGCCATTCTGGGCCAGCGCGGCGGCAGCGGCACGGGCCTTGCCACCACGCTGACCGGCACCGCGAATATCGTGACCCGCGGCACCAATGCGCTGGGCGCGGTCGCCCAGTCGATCAGCACCGGCGGCGGCATCTTCGTGGTGTCGGGCCAGTCGGGGGCGGCCTTCACCGGCAATATCCGGCTGGGCGCCACCGGCGGCAACGGCAGCGATACCCGTGCGGTGAATGTCAACCTGTCGGGCGGCAGCATCGCCACCGGCGGCGCCTATGCCCATGGTCTGGTGGCCCAGTCCATCGCCGGCGGCGGCGGCATTTCCGGCGTGCTCACCAATGATGTGACGCTGGGCGGCGTGCTGGCCGGCAAGGGCGGCACGGTCGCCGTCTCCAGTTCGGCAGCCGTCACCACCTATGGCACGGCGGCGGCCGGCATCGTCGCCCAGTCGATCGGCGGCGGCGGCGGGCTTGCCATCGGCACCGGCGCCGTCACCTTCGCCAATACGCCCAGCGGGTCGAATGCCAGCCAGGTGACCGTCACGACTTCCGGCGGCGGCGCGGTTCAAACCCAGGGTGCCACCTCTTTCGGCATTCTGGCGCAGTCGATCGGCGGCGGCGGCGGCGCGATCTTCGGGCCGACGTCTCTCCTCAGCACCAATCTCGGCACCGGCATCGGCTATGCCGGCAATATCGCCGTCGATGCGGGGGCGAACGTCGTCACCTCGGGCGCGGGCTCGGTCGCGATCCTGGGTCAGTCGATCGGCGGCGGCGGCGGCGTGATCGCCTCCACTACCGCGAATGACGGCTTCGTCAATTACGGGACGGGGCTGAACAGCGCCGGTAACGGCAATCTGAACGCCGGCACCGTCGCCGTCACCACCCACAACCAGACCATCGCGACCTCGGGCGTGAACGCCGCAGCCGTGGTCGGCCAGTCGGTGGGCGCCGGCGGCGTGTACTTCACCCAGGCCAATACCGTCAGCCAGGGTACGATCAACGTCAGCGGCTATCTGGGCACGGTCAGTGCGGGTGGCAATGGCGGCGCCAATGTCGCCGATGCGATCAAGGTGACGCTGGGTGCAGGTGGTGTGACCACCATCGACACCTCGGGCGCCAATGCCTTCGGCGCGGTCGCCCAATCGGTGGGCGGCGGCGGCGGCATCGTCGCCATCTCCACCCGCGCAAATTATGGCAACGTCAAGGGCGTGCAGCTCGGCCAGCGCGGCGGCAACGGCATGGGCATGGCGACCACGGTGACGGGCGCCGCCAGCATCGTCACCCGCGGCAACAACGCCTTCGGCATCGTCGCGCAGTCGGTCAGCAATGGCGGCGGCATCCTGGCCGTCGCGACCCCCGGGCTGGAGTTCTTCACCGGCACGGCAATCCTCGGCGCCCGCGGCGGCAGCGGCAACAATGCCGGCAATGCCACCGTCAACCTCTCGGGCGGCGGCGGCATCACCACCACCGGCGTGTTTGCCCATGGCATCGTCGCCCAGTCGATCGCGGGCGGCGGCGGCATCTCGACGGTGAACACCGATACGGTGCAGATGGGCGGCGGCACGGCCGGCATCGCCGGGGTCGCCAGCGTCACGGCGCTGGCACCGGTTGCGACGTCCGGCATCGGCGCCAGCGCCATCGTCGCCCAGTCGATCGGCGGCGGCGGCGGCCTGGCGCTCACCAGCTACAATGCCCAGTTCATCAGCACGACCGGCGGCAGCGATGCCAGCACGGTCGGGGTCACCACCACCGGCAATGGCTGGCTGCAGACCACCGGCAATCTGGGCTTCGGCATCCTGGCCCAGTCGATCGGCGGCGGCGGCAGTGCCTTCATGGCCCCCAATCACGGCGTCATCGCCAGCTTCGGCGCCTCGGCTGCCTATGCGGGCGGGGTCTATGTCGATGCCGGGGCGAATGTGGTGACCACCGGCCAGGGCTCCACCGCCATTCTGGCCCAGTCGGTGGGCGGCGGCGGCGGCGTCATCGCCTCCAGCTTCGCCGATGCCGCCTATACCAGCTATGTCGCCAATGTCTATGGCAGCAGCGGCGGCAGCGATTACGGCAGCAATGTCGCGGTCACCACCCATGGCCAGACCATCGCAACCGGCGGCGCCAATGCCGCGGCGGTGATCGCCCAGTCGGTGGGCGCCAGCGGCGTGTATTACGCCCAGACCAACACCGCCGCCCAGGGCAGCATCCATGCCACCTTCAACCTGGGCAGCGGGCTCGGCAGCGGCAATGGCGGTGTCAGCCAGAGCGATTCGGTCAAAGTGACGCTGGGCAGCGGCGGCGCCACCACCATCGACACCTCGGGCGCCAATGCCTTCGGCGTGGTCGCACAGTCGGTGGGTGCCGGCGGCGGCATCTATGCCATCGCCACCCAGTCGACCGGCGGGTCGATCGACAGCAGCCGGCTCGGCGCCCGTGGCGGCGGCGGTGTCGGCCTCGCCACCACCGTCACCGGGGCGGCGAACATCACCACCCGCGGCACCAATGCGCTGGGCGTGGTCGCGCAGTCGATCAGCGGCGGCGGCGGCATCGCCGTGGTCGCCGGCCAGTCGGGCAGCACGGGCTATTCGGGGCCGGTGACGCTCGGCACCTATACTGGCGGCGGCGGCAATGGCGGGGTGGTCAATGTCAACCTCACCGGCGGCAGCATCACCACCGGCGGCGTCTTCGCCCCGGGCCTGGTGGCGCAGTCGATCGCCGCTGGCGGCGGCATTTCGGGCGTTCACAGCAGCGGGGTCTATCTGGGCGGCTATGTCGCCGGCAACGGCAACACGGTCACCGTCAGCAGCGGTGCAGCCATCGGCACCATCGGCAATGCTTCGGCCGGCATTGTCGCCCAGTCGATCGGCGGCGGCGGTGGCCTGGCCCTCGCCAATGGCGGCAATGCCGTCATCCTGAACGCGCCCAGCGGCTCCAACGCCTCACAGGTGAGGGTCACCACCACCGGCAGCGGATCGGTCCAGACTCAAGGGACCACCGCCTTCGGCATTCTGGCCCAGTCGATCGGCGGTGCCGGCGGCGCGGTGTTCAGCCCCGTCAACCAGGCGACCGCCAGCTTCGGCACCGGCATCGCCTATGGCGGCAGCATCGTCATCGACACGGCGGCGAATGTCGTCACCTCGGGCGCCGGCTCGGCCGGCATCGTCGGCCAGTCGATCGGCGGTGGCGGCGGCGTGATCGCCTCGGCCTTCTCGAACGCCAACGTCACCAGCTATGGCGTTACCCTGAACGCCGCCAATGCCAGCGGGCTGAACGGCAACACCGTCGCCGTCACCACCCGCACCCAGACCATCGCAACCGCCGGCGCCAATGGCGCGGGCGTCATCGCCCAGTCGATGGGCGCCGGCGGCACCTATTTCACCCAGGCCAATGCCGCCTCGCAGGGGGCGGTGCACACCGCGATCAATCTCGGCACCTCGGTCGGAAAGGGCGACGGCGGCCAGAACGTCACCTATTCCACCAACGTCACCCTGGGCGCCAGCGGTGTCACCACCATCGATACCTCGGGTGCCAATGCCTATGGCGTGGTCGGCCAGTCGATCGGCGGCGGCGGCGGCATCGTCTCCATCGCCACCCAGTCGACAGGCGGCTGGATCGATGCCGGCATCATCGGCCAGCGCGGCGGCGGCGGATCGGCCATGCCGACCAGCGTCAGCGGCACCGCGAACATCGTCACCCGCGGCACCAATGCCGCTGGCGTGATCGTGCAGTCGATCTCGGGCGGCGGCGGCGTCGCCAGCCTGTCCTCTCAGTCCGGCGCCTGGTTCTCGGGCATGGTGACGCTCGGCGCCACCGGCGGCAGCGGCGCCAATGCCAACACCGCCTATGGCTATCTGGCGGCCGGCAGCGTCACCACCAGCGGCGCTTTCGCCCCCGGCCTGGTGGTGCAGTCGATCGCGGGCGGCGGCGGCATTGCGGGCATCCATACCGATGCCGTCCGCCTGGGCGGGCCGCTCAACGGCAATGGCGGCACGGTCTCGGCAACAAGCTCGGCGCTGATCACCACCTATAGCGGCGCCTCGCCCGGCATCGTCGCTCAATCGATCGGCGGCGGCGGCGGTCTCGCCCATGGCGCCGGTCAGGTCTATTTCAACTCGGCCGTCAGCGGCTCCAATGCCGGCAATGTCTGGCTCACCACCGGCACCGGCGGCACGGTTCAGACCGTCGGCAGCGTGTCCTATGGCATCCTCGCCCAATCGATCGGCGGTGCCGGCGGTGCGGTGTTCTCGGAATACCGCCAGCTCTCGGCCAATTTCGGCTCGGCCATCGCCTATGGCAGCGCCGTGACGCTGAACGTGCCGACCAGCGTCATCACCAACGGCGTCGGCTCCACCGCCATCCTGGCCCAGTCGGTGGGCGGCGGCGGCGGCGTGGTCGCCTCGGTCTTCACCGATGCCAATGTCACCAATTATGGCATCGGCAATATGGGCGGCGGCGGCAGCAATCTGAACGGCGGCGCCGTCTCCATCACCACCCAGAACCAGACCATCGCCACGACGGCAGCCAATGCAACGGCCGTGGTCGCACAGTCGGTGGGCAACAACGGCATCTTCTTCACCCAGACCAACACCGCCGCCCAGTCCTCGGCCTCGGTCAACCTGCAGCTCGGCGCGGTGCGCGGTTCGGGCAATGGCGGGCCGTCGCAGAATGATGCGGTGGCGGGTTATCTGGGCAATGCGGTCATCCAGACCTCGGGCGCCAATTCGCTCGGCGTGCTGGTGCAGTCGGTGGGCGGCGGCGGCGGCTTCGCCTCGATCGCAACCCAGGCCTCGGGCGGCAGCATCAATGCCCGCCTCGGCCAGCAGGGCGGCGCGGGTTCCGCCCAGGACATCACCATCACCGGCGCGCCCAAAGTGCTGACCCAGGGCGTCAACGCGGCCGGCGTGGTCGCCCAAGCGATCACCGGCGGCGGCGGCGTGATGGCGGTGTCCGGCACCAGCGGTGCGGTCTTCTCGGGCAGCGTCTATCTGGGCGGCACGGGCGGCGGCACCAGCGGCAATGCCGCGGTCTCCATGACCCTCAGCGGCGGCAGCATCCAGACCGGCGGCAGCTTCGCGCCGGGCCTGGTCGCCCAGGTGATCTCGGGCGGCGGCGGCCTCTCGGCCATCAACGCCACCTCGGTCAATCTGGGCGGGACGGTCGCCAGCAAGTCGAACACCCTGACGGTGACCAATGGCGCAGCCATCACCACCACCGGTGCCGCCTCTCCCGGTCTCGTCGCCCAGTCGATCGGCGGCGGCGGCGGTCTGGCGCTGGCTGCCACCGGCGCCAGCGTCCGGGTCGGCAACAAGGCGAGCGGCGCCGACGGCAGCAACATCACCATCACCAGCAACGGCCAGATCTACACCACCGGCGTGAACTCCTTCGGCATTCTGGCGCAGAGCGTCGGCTCCGGCGGCGGCACGGTGCTCACCACCGGCGGCACGGTCTCGGCGGCGGCCAATGCGTCGAGCAAGGCCAGCGCCGGCAGTGTGACGGTGGGCGTCAACGCACCCATCACCACCACCGGGGCGGGTGCCCATGGCGTGGTCGCCCAGTCCGCGGCCGGCGGCGGCGGCATCGTCACCAACGGCACCACCACCCTGTTCCTGTCGGGCAATGGCGGCGGCAGCAGCCACGCCGTCTCGGTCTATGTCTACGCCCCGATCACGGTCAGCGGCGCCGGTGCCAGCGCGGTGGTGGCGCATTCCACCACCGACCCGGTGGTGGAGATTGCCGAAGGCGTGGTGGTCACCGGCGCGGCCGACGGCCATGCCCTGCTGCTCGACGGTCCGATCAACGAGGTCACCAATGCCGGCACGCTGCAGACCTTCGCCGGCGGCGACGGACTGGTGATCGACAGCCGGATCGGCGACACCACCGTCACCAACAAGGGCACGCTGACCGGCAGCATCAAGCTCAGCGACGGCGGCGCCAATCTGCTGACCAACCAGGCCGGCGGCACGATCAACTCGGGGGCGAGCATCGACCTGGGCGGCACCGGCAGCTTCGTCAATCACGGCCGGCTGCAATCGGCGACCGCGGGCGTGGTCACGACCACGATCAATGGCGGCTTCACCCAGTCTGCCGATGGCGAGCTGCAGCTGCGCGTCGATCATGCGACCGGCAAGGCCGACGGGCTGCACATCACCGGCGCTGCCAGCATGGACGGCAAGCTGTCGCTCGCCACGATCAACAGCGGTTCGGTGAAGCCGGGCCGGCTGGCGATCGCCGATGTCCTGGTCTCGGATACCGGGCTGGCCGCGGGCAATCTGCAGCTTTCGGCCCCCGCCAGCGCGATCCTGAGCTACAGCCTGACCAACACCGATGGCCGGCTGGGCATCCAGGCCGATGCCGATTTCACGCCCGAGGGCCTCAGCGGCTTCGGCCGGCGGATCGGTGAGCTGCTGGGCCGGGTCCAGAGCGAGGCGGCCTCGGAATATTCCAAGGCGATCACCGCCGGGCTGGTCTCGATCAGCGACACGGCGACCCTCGATCGCGGCTATCGCAGCGTCGGCGATACGGGGGCGGCCAGCGTGCCCCAGAGCATGCTCACCGCCAGCACGCGCGCCATGCAGACGGTGACCGGCCGGCTCGACAGCTGGCGGATGGGGGCGGCAGCGGCGGCCCCCGGCAGCCGGGAGGCGGCGCTCGACCAGACGGCGACGATGTCCGAGGGTGGCAATACGGCCGGAGGACGGGCCTGGATGACGCCGGAAGGCGCCTATGAAACCGGCGGCGGTTTCGACGGGCATTATTTCGGCACCACCATCGGTATCGATGGCGGCGCCGATGACGGCAGCTTCCTGGTCGGCGGCGCCTTCACCTATGGCGAGACCAGCTACGACCTGGACGGGCTCTCGGCCAGCGGCACCGGCAAGCAGTACGGGGTGAGCGTCTATGGTCTGCGTCGCTTCGGCGAGGCCTATGCCTCGGTCATCGGCTATGCCGCGACGGGCGATACCCGCTACACCCGCGATCTGCGCTTCCTGGGCATGCCCCGCGCGGCCGTGACCCGTTTCGACGGCACCACGCTGGGTGCGCGGCTGGAGGTGGGCTATGCCCTGCCCTTGGCCGCCGGGCTGAAAATCACCCCCTTCGCGGCGGTGGAGCCGACCCGTCTGCATCTGGACGAGGCCCGCGACAGCTTCGGCAATGGCGGCGGCGTGGTCTACGAGGCCTCGGACACGATCTCGATGCCGATGACGCTGGGCTTCCAGATCGGCGGCCCGGTGACGTTCGAGGACGGCAGCCGGATCGAGCCCTTCTTCCGCGCCGGCTGGAAGCACGAATTCCGGCCCGAGCGCGACATCACCCGCCATCTGGCCGAACTGCCCGGGATCGGCTTCCAGGGCAGCGATGTCGAGGTGCCGGAAGATGCCGCCGTGCTCAGGGCCGGTGTGCAGTATCGCCTGGACGAGGATTTCGACCTGCAGCTGAGCGTCGACTCCGAGCTGTCGGAAGAACGCCGCTCGGTCGGCGGGACCCTGTCGCTGCGCTATCGCTGGTAGCGGGTGCGCCTGGACCGATAGCAAAACCTCTGAACGGCCCGGGATCATCCCGGGCCGTTCGTTCTTTCCGTCGGACAACCAGCTGCGAGGATGAGCCCAGATAGTTTTTTGACAACAGATGCATGGTCAGACATCAGATCGACGCTCGCCACGCGGAATCTTTCCCCGCCTTCCAGAATCTCATAAGCGACGTTCATTGTTTCCGCACCGAGCCCGGAATGGTGCGGGTAGAGGAGCATAACTTCACGACTGCGATAGAGCCGGGCATAGGCCATCAACTGATACACATCGGCCTGCGAAACGCCCCGCTTGGGATCATCGAGATTCTGACCGATGCGCTTCCATTTGGTGTCGATAACCATTCTAGTATTTCGGCCATGCTTGATAAGGAGGTCGGGCCTCGTCCGAAAGAACTGCCTGCCGGCTTCGTCTTGTTCTCTGAGGCAGAATGCGCCTCCGCTCTGAGAATGCACAGTCAGCTCCGTACCGCGAAGTGCGCGCTTTGCGAGCACCGCAATATAAGCTTCGAATAAGTCGTTCATAGGAAACAGAAGTGTGACCCCGTGTTGTGCGTGGATATTGCGGTGCGTGGACTGCCATTCCTGTTTCAGAAACAGACGCGCCAATTCGTAAAGCGATCCCCAACGACGGTTTGTTCGGTCGATTCGAACCTCCGACCATGGGAGAGCGGTTGAGGACACATCGCTGACATCAGCGAACAGAACGCGCAACGTGTCCAAACGGCGGCTGGTTTCGGCTGAACGAGCATGGCGGTGCAGCAAGGCGACGCAAGCCTTCATGATACGAAGCAACGCTGTGTCAGCCGACAGAGCGTCATAACGGCAGGCTATCCGATCGGATCGAACGGCCAGCGTGGTATATTGCCACCTGACGTTGAGTTGTCCGCGTAACACAGGCAAGTCGTTCTCCTGCTCCTGATAGGCGCGCGGCAACCCGCGCCGCGTTTCAGCCATGAGCCGATCGGCGAACAGTCGTATCAGAATGTCGAGCAAAGTCTCTGTCTGCCGCGCCATTGATACTACCTGCCCCTCGCCGATTTGAAGACCGACTGCGACATCGAGCATTTGCACCAGACGGCGCCGGGCGACGACGTCCGATTCGTAAACTTCTGGATGGATCTTGGGCAAAATCTCAAGGCTGCATCCTGGTCCGGCAATCACGCCAACCATTTGCGCCGCAGTGATTTCGGTGTGCCGGTCGATCAGAATGTTGGTGCCATGCTGTTTCGCCAAAGGATGCGCTCGCGCCGCAGCGAGCAGGACGTTGGCCTGCGAGCGCGTGAAGGCCAGGGAATGATTGCGGCTGATGTCCGCACAAACCGGGACACTCCCCCACTCGCGAACGGTGAGATGTGTCATTCCCCGGGTTCACCGACCGCCGCGGGTACGGCATCGAACATGACTTCAGTTCCGCGCAGCAATCGCTGAAAGGCATCCTCGCCAAACGGCGAACGCACTGACCAGCTGAACCGGCTCTCTCCTTCGATTCCAGGTGGAGGATCGAGACGTTCTGCACAGATAAATCCGTCACCAAGCACCGCCGCGATCCGGCTCCAATCCTCGAAGAAATACTCCTGTAACAGCGGAATGACCTTGTTCCGCATTGCCTTTTCAATTTGCTCCGCATTCTCACAGTCGATGAAGAAGGCATGCCCAATACGGTGTTCGCGATCAATGAGGTATTCAATTCGGCGATTGATCGTTGTCAACACGGCCGACAGGTCGATACCGTTTACTACACCCAGCAGGCTTGGATCGGGGGCTATTTCCCGAAAGCTAAAGCGTCGCCGCAGAGCTGTGTCGAGCAAGGCAATCGATCGATCAGCCGTATTCATAGTGCCAATCAAATGGAGATTTGCGGGGACACCAAAATCCTGTTTCTTGGAATACGGCAATTTTACCGTGAGTTCATTTGGCATTCCGAGTCGCTTATCTGGTTCTATTAAGGTAATCAGTTCTCCAAATACTTTTGATATATTTGCCCGATTAATTTCGTCAATAATGAGAACAAATTGTGCCGGCTGTCTTTGAACATCCGCCTCGCCGCCCGGTTCTGCTCCAGGCGCGAGCAATCCGCCTAAGGCCCGAAGATTCACTCTGTCCCGGGCGAGCGCATAGAGTGTCCGCATTGCAAATTGTCCCTCAATAATCAAATCAAGTGGAAGCGGGGCGTCGAGGGTCAGAAGCCACCGAACAGGACGGCGGTGAGGGTAGTAGCTATCCTCTGAAGAAAATTCGTAATCGCCTGTCACCTCTGCAATAGCTCGAAACGACCTATTTCCATAAGGAATGATTACTATGTCACCCTGCTTCATTTTACAGCGGAATAGATAAACCTGGTTCCAATTGCTTGGGCTTCGATCGTTGGGGTTTTGTTCGAGCCATGCTTCCTTGATATTATCCAATGACGAGAATTTATCCGGACTCCAATTGATTACTCCACCCCATCCCAATGCTATATATTTGCCAGCTAAGGCTGCATCGTAATGGTCATTGCCGTCATCAATCGACCCGAGGCTCATTTTCCAGAAAGACCTGCTGTTCAAATCGAGTTCCGATGCACTCGTCGGGATATGAGGTCGCGTTCTCGCCTGATCCGCCAAGGTGCAAATCTCACGAAATATTCCCGGCACGACATCAAGTCGGAACCCTACAGACGAGCCTTCTTCCATGCCCATTTCTGGACGAAGGCCCTCAACAAAGGTTTCATAATCGTAACTTTGATGAAACGTAACGAAGCTGATCCGCTTTTCTGCTACCAGTTCATTGTAACGCGCCATTAATCTTGCACGCCCGCCCGTTAATTGGGGATAGGTGCCTGTTCCGTCGCATAGGGCCACAGCCTCCTGCGCCGTTTGATAGGTCTTGCCAGTGCCAGGAGGGCCGTAGAGAATAAGATTCGTCGGCATCGGTTCGATACGTGCCATGTCGGCATTTCCCCTTATACGATCGGCCTGAGACATATTTTCTCCAAGAAACTTCCCATATTGGGCAAGCCAACTACTCCAACTGGACAACCTGTTAAGGGGATTCTCTGAAGAAGGCATTAGTTTCCGATGATCATCACCGCCATCGTTGAAATTATTACGCATTTCCTTAAGGCGCTTGCGTAGCTCGGTAAATTTATCTGCATGGTAAGCTGCATCGAGATCGACATGTGGAGAGCCCAGTTTGCCAAGATTCTTTTCAATGACCTTTATTGCCTGAACACGAGAATTAAGCCCCCCCTTGGTTTTTTCGCCATCCTTCTGTAACCAAATCCGAAATTCAGCCTCTCGCATCTCGGTCAACCCACTTCATCCAGATACATAGCCTGTGCGGGACGGCAATTTTGTCATTCCACAATGACCACCAGACACACACCTCGATCATGGCTCTCTACACACACACCAACTGTACATGATCGGAATCGATCACAAATTGTAAATTTGTCGATAATTTTTCCCATTTGCACTACCTTTGCGATTATATTTAACTACTAAAAATAGAATATATGTGTATTTTACTTATGTTTTTATAGATAATCAACTGCATTTGGCTACCCAGAAAGCGAATAGCCAGCCCGGCCGATCACTCGCCATCCTTACCTTCGCGTGGCGCAGCTTCGGAACGTCACGCAGCGGCTGACACTCAACAATCGTTGAATTTCCTCAACCTGCAACTTCCCGTTGTGCAATCGCGTGATAAGATCACTCGGTCTGCACATGTCCTTTGCAAAATGGTCCACCATTTCGGGGTCCACCATTTCGGGGCAGAGGACACCTTGGGGGGAAGACATCCATGGCCTATGATCTCAACCAGACGGTGTTCTCACTCAGTCTGGCATCGAATGCCGTCGCCGATATCAAGGCGACGACCTCGGGCTACAACACCGAGCTGACCGCCTATATGGCGGCCGGGCTGAATGGCGGCACGCTGCAGGATCTGTCGAGCGACGGCGCCTTCGCCAACTATCAGGGCCCGGCCTGGCCGGGCTTTTTCCCGACCATGAACAGCCAGCTGGCGGGCGGAGATTGGCAGGTGGTCTGGGGGCCCTGCGTCTGGGTAGCGCCGCTGAAGCACGGCTCGAAGATCCTGTCGCTCTATGCCACGAATTCGATGTATGTCGGCTGGAGCCCGTCGCTCAACACCTATGTGGTGGCGATCGCGGCGACCAATGCCGAAAACGTCATGGACTGGGTCGACGAAGACTTCGATGTCTACGCCCGCACCACCTCGACCTGGCCGCCGGCGATCCCGTTCACCGAAAAGCGGCACGAGGTGCTGCCCGAGAGCACGCCGCAGATCTCCGCCGGCACCGCCACCGGCATCAGCGCCCTTTTGGGCATGACCGATCCGAAACAGGGCTCGCTGCAAAGCTTCCTGGCATCCAAGGCCGACAGCAGCGCCACGCTCTGGTTCACTGGCCACAGTCTGGCCGGCGCGCTCTCCCCCACCCTCGCCTTCTATCTCTATCCGGATCCCACCAAAAGCGGCTGGGGCACCATCAACCTCCTGCCCTCGGCCGGTGCGACCCCGGGCAACCAGGCCTGGCTGGATCTGTTCACCGCGGGCTATCCCGACGCCACCGATCTCGTGAACATGCACGACGTGGTGCCGCGCGCCTGGAACATGCTGCCGACGGTGATCCAGCCCAAGGACAAGGCCGGCAACTATCCCAGCATCTTCGGCATGCTGGGTTCGGGCACCGTCAGCGTCGGCTATACGGTCGACCTGCTGGTGCATTACATGGAACGCCGGATCCGCGACATCACCTATGCCAACATCACGCACAACATGTTCGGTGCGGCGGATTTCTCGTCCAATTGGGGGCATTTCACCTGGGGCACGGTCACGACCGACGCCCAGGGCTATACGCTGAAATCCGACCCCGCCTGGAGCGACTGGCCGGCCTTCACCGACAGCAACCCGGTGACGGCACAGAACCCCGCCCAGACCGGCAAGGCCACGGTGATGGACCAGATCGGCCAGCTGATCACCGCCACCCATATCGACCAGTATGTCCATAATTTCGGCCTGACGCCTTCGCAGCTGCTGCCGGAAGTGCCGGCGGACTGGAAGCCGCAGGCACCGGATCTGGACAGCTTCCAGGCGATGCTCCACGAGGGCTGACCGGCAGCGCGCCATGCAACCAGTTGCGCAGCACTCCGGCTCCGGCTAGAGTTCATGCAACTGGTTGCATAAAAGCCGGAGCGCTCCGAGGATGACCGACGACCTGCCCACTCCCACCCCCCCCCCACTCTCCCCTGCCCACCTCTCCCCTACCCCGCCCTCCCCTCCCCTCTCATCCGCTTTCCCGGCCCTCACCCGGCCGCTGGATCTGGGCTTCATGACCCTGCCCAACCGGGTGCTGATGGGCTCGATGCATCTGGGCCTGGAAGAGGCGCCGCAGGGGTTCGAGCGGATGGCCGCCTTCTATGCCGAACGGGCGCGCGGCGAAGTGGGGCTGATCGTGACCGGCGGCATCGCGCCCAATGAACGGGGCCGGCCGCTACCCGGGGGTGCGATGCTGACCACCAGCGACGAGGCCCGCCGCCACCGGATCGTGACCGACGCGGTGCATGCCGAAGGCGGCCGCATCGCCATGCAGATCCTGCATTTCGGCCGCTATGCCTATCATCCGGATCTGGTGGCGCCGAGTGCGGTGCGCGCACCGATCAACCCTGCCCGCCCCCATGCGCTGACCGGTGCCGAGGTCGAGGAGACGATCGCGGATTTCGTGCGCTGCGCCGCCCTCGCCCGCGAGGCCGGCTATGACGGCGTCGAGATCATGGGATCGGAAGGCTATCTGATCAACGAGTTCATCGCCGCGCGCACCAACCACCGCGACGACGAGTGGGGCGGGCCTTACGAGAACCGGATCCGCTTCCCGGTCGAGATCGTCAGGCGGGTGCGGGAAAAGCTCGGTCCCGACTTCATCATCATCTACCGTCTGTCGATGCTGGATCTGGTGGAGGGCGGATCGACCTTCGAGGAGGTGGCAATCCTGGCCCGCGCCATCGAGGCGGCCGGTGCCACCATCATCAACACCGGCATCGGCTGGCACGAGGCGCGGGTGCCGACCATCGCGACCCGGGTGCCGCGCGGCGCCTTCGCCTGGGTGACGCAGCGGCTGAAGGGCATGGTCGGCCTGCCCCTGGTGGCGACCAACCGGATCAACACGCCGGAGCTGGCCGAACGGCTGCTGGCAGAGGGGGCCTGCGACATGGTGTCGATGGCCCGCCCCTTCCTGGCCGATGCCGATTTCGTGCGCAAGGCCCGCACCGGCCGCGCCGATGAGATCAACACCTGCATCGGCTGCAACCAGGCCTGCCTGGACCATACTTTCGGTGGCAAGATCACCTCCTGCCTGGTCAATCCGCGGGCCTGCAACGAGACTGAGCTGGTGATTGCGCCGACCGCGGCGCCGAAGCGGCTGGCCGTGGTCGGTGCCGGCCCGGCCGGGCTCGCCTTCGCCACCACCGCCGCCGAGCGTGGCCATCAGGTGACGCTGTTCGAGGCCGACGACCAGATCGGCGGCCAGTTCAACCTGGCCAAGACCATCCCGGGCAAGGAGGAGTTCCACGAGACGCTGCGCTATTTCCGCAAGCGGATCGAGCTGACGGGGGTGACGCTGCGGACCGGCCACCGGGCGACGGCGGAGGAGCTGGCCGCCGGCGGTTTCGACGCCGTGATCCTGGCGACCGGCGTGGTGCCGCGCGAGCCCGAGATTGCCGGGCGCGACCATCCGAAGGTGCTGGGCTATCTGGATGTGCTGCGCGACCGCAAGCCGGTGGGGGATCGGGTGGCGATCATCGGCGCCGGCGGCATCGGCTTCGACGTCGCCGAGCTGCTGACCCATGGCGAAACCCACGGACCCGATAGTATTAAAGATTTTGGCCGTGACTGGGGCGTGGACACCAACCCCGCGACGCCGGGCGGGCTGGGCAAGCCGGCCCCCCGCCCCGCCGCACGCCAGGTGCAGCTGCTCCAGCGCAAGGCCGGCCGGCCGGGCGCCGGGCTCGGCAAGACCACCGGCTGGATCCACCGCGCGGCCCTGCAGGCCCGGGGCGTGACCATGACCGGCGGCGTCACCTATGAGCGGATCGACGATGACGGGCTGGTGGTGACAGCGGGCGGCGAGCCCCGGGTCATCCCCGCCGACAGCGTGGTGATCTGCGCCGGGCAGGAGCCGGAGCGCAGCCTGGCCGCGGCGCTGGAGGCGGCCGGCTGCACGGTTCATCTGATCGGCGGTGCCGATCTGGCCCTGGAACTCGACGCCAAGCGCGCCATCGACCAGGGCACACGCCTCGCCGCAACATTCTGACGTCAGAACTTCCCCAACAAGACCGATACGAGGAAACGCACCATGACCGCTCTGCACATCCCCGAAGCCGCCGCCCCCGCCGTCAAAGCCTCGCTTCAGCTCTGGCACCAGATGATGGAGGTCCATGATCTCGGCCGCCTGCGCGAGATCGCCCATCCGGAGGCGGTGTTCCGTTCCCCCATGGCCCATAACGCCTATGCCTCTGCCGATGCGCTGGTGCTGGCGCTGAGCAATGTCATCGAGGTCTTCGAGGATTTCACCTATCACCGCAGCTTCGTGTCGGATGACGGGCTGGATGTGGTGCTGGAATTTTCGGCCACGGTCGACGGCCGCAGCCTGAAGGGCATCGACATGATCCGTTTCGATGCCGACGGGCTGATCCGGGATTTCGAGGTCATGGTCCGGCCGATGAGCGGCCTGCAGGCGCTGGGCGCCCGCATGGCGGCGCGGGTGGGCGGCAGCCTGCCGGCATTCAAGGCCAAGGCCTGACACACGGCCCAGACCTGATCCACGGCCCTTCCTCGGAGCCACGCATGCCGCCTTTTCATCCTGATGCCAGCGCCTGGCCCCGCCCGTGGTCGGCGCTGGAACCCGCATCCTTGCGCGATTTCCGGCCCGATCCGTCGCCGCCGGGCCTGGATGCCCTGTCGCGCGAGGCCGCGGCGCGCTTCGGCGATACCGCAGCCTTCGCCTTTCCGACCCCTGATGGCCGGCTCCAGAGCCTGAGCTTCGCCGAGGTCGATGCCCTTACCGACCGGCTCGCCATGGGGTTCATGCGCGTTCTCGGCGTCGCGCCCGGTACCGTGGTCGCGATCAGACTGCCCAACTGCCTGCACTATCCGCTGGCAGTGCTTGCCGCCTGGAAGGCCGGTGCCATCGTCTCGAACGTCAATCCGCTCTACACCGCCCGGGAGCTCAATCATCAGCTGGAGGATTGCGGCGCCAGGGTGCTGATCACAGCCCCGATCAGCCTCGACCAGCTTGAACAGGCTCTTGCGGACCCCGGCCTCAGGGTGGTGATGATCACACCGGGCGAGGCCCTGCCCTTTGCGGAGCTTCTGGCGAGTGATGCCCCACCCTCCCCTCTCCGGCTGCCGCCTCGTGCCCGTGACGCCGTGGCCCTCTACCAGTATACCGGCGGCACCACGGGGCGGTCGAAAGGCGCGATCCTGACCGATCGCAATCTGCGCGCGGTGCTGGGCCAGACATGGGCACATCTGGCGGCCGAAAACGGTGCGCCGCAGCCGGGGGAGACCATCCTGACCCTGCTGCCGATGTACCATATCTTCGCTTTCACCCTGAATTTCCTGCTGTTTTTCCAGGCCGGCGCCCGCAACCTGCTGATCGCCAATCCGCGCCCGCTGGCCACACTGGAGCCGGTGTTCAGGGATCATCGCATCGACTGGACCACCGGGGTCGACACGCTTTTCGCCGGCCTGCTGGCGGAACCGTGGTTCATTGCCAACCCGCCACGGCTGCGCTTCGCCATCTCGGGCGGCACCGCCCTCCGGCCTGGCACCCATGCCGCCTGGAGCAGCCGGGTCGGGCCGGTGCTGGAAGGCTATGGGATGACGGAAACCTGCTGCATCATCGCCTGCAACCAGGCCAATCCGGCCCTGGTCAGGCCGGGCACGGTCGGCATCCCGATCCCCGGCTGCGAGGTGCGCCTGGTCGATGACGACGGTCGCCCTGCGGCCCCCGGGGTACCGGGGGAGATCCTGGTCGCCGGCGCGCATGTCGTCTCGGGCTATCTCAACGCACCAGCACAGACCGCGGAGGCCTTCATCGATGGCTGGCTGCGCACCGGCGATATCGGCGTCTGGGAGGACGGGCGGCTGAAAATCGTCGACCGCAAGAAGGACATGATCCTGGTCTCAGGCTTCAATGTCTATCCGAACGAGGTCGAAGCGGTGATCGCCGAGCACCCGGCGGTTGTCGATGTGGCGGTCATCGGCGTCCCCGACGACACCACCGGCGAAGCCCTGCGCGCCTTCGTCTCCGTCAGCCGGGAGACCGGGGCGGCAGAGCTGATCGCCCATTGCCGCAAGGCACTCACCGCCTACAAAGTGCCGAAACAGGTGGTGTTCAGGGAGGCCCTGCCCAAATCCCCGGTGGGCAAAATCCTGCGGGCGGCCCTGCGTTAGAGCCGGTTTCCGACACGCCGGCGCCCGGAAACCGGCCGGACACGGGCGCCGTCGGCGGGTCAGTCCGCCGACAGAATCTCCAGCGCATCGACACAGAGATCAATCCAGTTGCTCTCGTGCCGGATGCCCGCCTTCAGCACCAGATGGCGAAGGCGGGCATCCCGCGTGGCCGGCGGCGGCGTGAAGTCCCGGGCCTCGATCTCGCGATAGCGGGCCAGCATGTCGCGGTGCCGCTGCAACCGGCTCCGGAGGTCCTCCGCCAGGCTGGTGGTGCCCAGAACCGCGGCAGCGCGCAGGCGCACCATCAACTCATCTCTCAGCGGCCGGGGCTCCGACACCTCATCCACCCAGCGTGCAAGCTCAGCGCGCCCGGCCGGCAGCACCCGGTAGGCCCGCGGCCGGCCGCGGCTCGCCTCGGGTTCCAGCGCCTCGATCAATCCCCCCGCTTCCAGCCGCGAGAGTTCCCGGTAGATCTGCTGATGGCTCGCCTGCCAGAAATAGCCGATCGAGCGGTCGAACCGGCCGGCCAGTTCCGACCCGGAACAGGGCCGCTCCAGCAGCGAGGTAAGCAGGGCATGGGGCAGGGACATCAAGGGCTCGGCTTTTGATGGGCAGCAGGCGCCGCCACTCTCCGGCTCCCGGCCGTCGACGTCAAGACCCGCAACCCATAACGACGCTCTTCGGCAGCGCTGAACTCGTAACGCCAGGCGCTGAGTTTGATACGGCAGACCGCGGCCACGATCATTATCGGGCCCTGATGTCCTGTTTCAGGGCGCGGAGATGCCCGGGGCGCACCCCACAAGCTCTGTTCGTGAACACCCTTTCAGGCCCTCCAGCCCTCTTTCCAACGCTGAACTCGTAACGCGACGCCTCAGCGGATGCCATCGGTCATGCTCTGCCCCCGCCGTTCCTTCAGCGCCCCATTCTGACATCAGAACACGGCGCCGCCGTATCGTCTTCAGCGAAGCCCGCGACCATGTGGAACGCCTCGCTGAAGCTGATACGCCCGGCCCGGTCGTTCATCGGCCCCGCGTTACAAATTCAGCGTGGCCCGCCTCTGCCGCTGATCCCCAGGCAGTTTGACGCAGGAAGCCCGGCCCCGGATGGTTCTATGATGACGGAATAGCCGGCCGATGGCATCGCCCGCCCCTGCCCGGCTTTCAAGATCAGGACGGCGCTGCCGAGGACGGACATGATGACCATCGACCTGCCGGACGGCACCGGGGCCGGCCCCCGGGTGCCGTGCCACCAGCCACCAGCGCCGGCGTTCCGCCGGGCGACGCTTCACGACGCCGCAGCGATCATCGATATCACGACGGCCGCCTACGCCCCCTGGATCCCGGTGATCGGGCGAGAGCCCGGGCCGATGGGTGACGATGTCCCTGCCCTGCTCGCCGATCCCGATGTCGAGGTCTGGCTGGCAGACGCTGCCGATCCGGCCGTCGGAACCGCGTCGGCCCCTGTCGGTCTGGTCATCCTGATGCCGGACACCGACCATCTCCTCTTGCACAGCATCGCAGTGGCGCCCTCGGCCCAGGGCACCGGGCTCGGTGGTCAGCTGCTCGCCTTTACAGAAGCCCGGGCGGCGGAGCTGAAGCTTCGGGAGGTCCGGCTCTACACCCATGTGCTGATGGCGCGGAATGTCGAGATCTATACGCGCCACGGCTATGTCGAGACCGGGCGCCGGATCGATAACGGGTTCTCGCGGGTCTTTATGACCAAGCGCATCGGCTGATGCAAGGGAGGCATCCGGGCGGCCGGTCCAGCCTGGAATGAGATCCGGAAGCAAGACACCGCAACGACAAACGGCAGGGCCCGAAGGCCCTGCCGTTTCAACTTCAGCGTCGCCGCTCTGCGTCAGCTTCCGCTGAGCAGGGCCTCGATATGATGCTGGATGATTTCGAGACGCTCACGCTCGGCAGCGCTCAGGGGCGTGCCGCGATGGGCTGCGGCTTCAAGGGCAAGGGCCAGACGATCGAGCTGCCGCAGCGACAGCTTGCCCGGCGCCGTGCGCGTGGCGGCCGTTTCAACTTCAGCGTCGTGCTCGGGCAGCCTTGGGGGTTTGCCACTATCCTCGGCCCGGGCGGCGCGGAGGGCGCGGACCGTCAGCTTGCCCTCGAAGGCGAGGGCGACCAGGCGGTCGCGAACGGCCGGGGTCTCGATGCGGGCCAGCTCGACCAGGACATTCTTGGGCAGGGTCAGTTCTGACGTCAGAACCGCATCGAGCAGATCATCCGGCAAGGTGAGGATCCGGAGCACGCCGCTGATCTCGCTCTTGGCCTTGCCCAGGACGCCGGCCGCCTCGGCCTGGCTCCAGCCGCGGCCTTCGATCAGGCGGGCAAGCCCGCGTGCCTCGTCCACCGGCGACAGGTCGACGCGCTGCAGGTTTTCGATCAGCGCTGCGATCTCGGGATCGGCATCATGCTCGATGGCAAGCAGCGTGGGCCATCCGTTCAGCCGCGCAGCGCGGTAGCGTCGCTCACCGGCGACGATGACGTAGTGGCGCCGGTCGGCCGGATCGCGCCGCACCAGGATCGGCTGCAGCTGGCCGTGCTCCTCCATGGTGCGGGCCAGCTCGGCGATCGCTTCGTCGTCGATATACTTGCGCGGCTGATCCGGGTCGGGGCTGATCTTGTCGATCGCCACTTCGAAGGTGTGCTTGAACCGGCTGTTCTCGGTGACCAGCGTGTCGGAGGCATCGGCGATCATCTCGCGCACGGCGCCGAGAATGGGGGAGGGGGCCTTGCGTCGCGGAGCCATCAGACCTCGTCCTCATCAATGCCGGCATAGCTGACATCGACATCAGCGCGGGGCAGGGGGGTATCGCCAATGATGCCAGCAGCCAGTCGCAGATAAACCGACGGTGCGGCACTCGACGGCGAGGCTTCAAGGGCAATGCGGCCATTGCGGGCGGCATGGCCGAAAACGGCGCTGTTCGGCACCGGCTCCAGCACCGGCGCGATATCGCCCATCGCCTGGACCAGATGGGCCAGCACTTCGCGGTCGACCGATTTCCGCCGCCCGTACTGGGTGGGCAGGATACCGGCCAGCCGGAGGGCCGGGTTCAGTCGCCGCTGCACCTTGTTGATGGTGCCGAGAATGAGGCCCACACCCATGGTGTCGTAGGGTTCGGTGCGCACCGGGATCATCACGTCGTCGGAGGCCGCCAGCGACATCCAGGTCAGCATGCCCAGATTGGGCGGGGCATCGATGACGATGAAGTCATAGCGGTCGCGCACCTGCTCCAGCGCTTCGCGCAGGGTGATGTCGAAGCCAGGTTCGCGCCGGCCATCGGTCTCGGCCAGATCGATATGGCTGGCGGCAAGATCACAGAGCGGCGCCCGGTCGGGTATGATCTCTTCGCCGGCTTTGATGATGACCTCGGCGATCGGCACATCGCCCAGGATCACCTGCGCCATGGTCCGCCGCTGGCGATAGGCTTCGACGGCGCCGTCGGCCAGAAGGGCGACGGTGGCGGTGGCCTGGGGGTCCATATCGACCAGCAGCACCCGGTGATCCCCGCGGCTGAGGGCATAGGCCAGGTTCAGCGCGCTGGTGGTCTTGCCCACCCCGCCCTTCTGATTGGCGAAAACAATGGTCCGCGCCTCGCGCCCCTTGCCTTCGACCAGGCGGTTCAGCGCCATCGAGACATCGGCCGGGATCGGATCGCGGCCGTTTTCCCAGCGCGAAATCTTGGGCTTGTCATAGCTGCGGCCAAGCATCTGGTTCAGGGCTTCCTTCAGGTCGGCCTGGCTGAAGCGCAGCTGCTGGCGAAGTTCGCGCATGCGTTCGCCGTTCATCGGGACAGCCTCATAAGGGGAGCCTTTCCGGATCGGATGATGGCCAGCCGGCGGCCGGCTGGAGCGTGACGGGATGGAAGCCGGTCTCGAGGGGGCGCGGTCCCCGTTACCGTTCGGCCGACAGCATGGCACGCCGCCATCAACGCATCAATCACGAAGTTGATGGTTGACCTGATTCCTGATGTGGCCGCGCCCATCGGTCGCAGGCCGGGCGTTACCAATTCAGCGTCGGACTCCGACAATCTGGCCGATGCCTGAAGATCGGGCGGCGGGCGTTTCAAAATCAGCGAGAGCTGTGCCGCAAGAGCCGGAGTCCCGCAGAATCCCGTGCTTCCCGACGCTGAACTCGTAACGCTTCGGCTGCCAGCGACAGGGGAGGGGAGGGGACCGGGCGTTACCAATTCAGCGTGAAGATGACCGCGTCACGACCCGGTGCGGCGTATCGACTTCAGCGTCGAAATCGGCGACCGGCTGTGGACGAAACCCGGTACCCGACTGCCGGGTGATGCCTTGAAGGGGGAGGGGAGGGGTTGATGCAGGTCTCCCGTTTTGGCTGGCATCACAGACCCTTGTCCCAGGTCGTTGAGATGGGGCGGGAGGCGCCTGGACCCCGATGGCATGTACCATGCTGCGTCACCCTATCGGTAAGAAAGATCTATAGGGGACTCTCTATAGGAAGGGGTATCGAGTTCAGCGTGGATAACCGGGGCAGGTGATTCGAGTTCAGCGTGCAGCGCGGCCCGCGCCGTATCGAGATCAGCGCCGATGCGTTGCGTTTTCAGCGAAAGCCGGCCGACAGACCCCCGAACGTTACGAGTTCAGCGTGGAAAACCGAGGATATCCGCCATCTGTGGGGCAGCGACCGGCCGGGAACGGCAGGTGGGGGGCGGCGATGCGGCAACAACGCTGAACTTGAAACGGCGGTCATCTCCGCGTCATCATCCGACGGCAGGGCGCGGCAGCATCGCTGAACTTGTAACGGATTCGTGGTGCGGCGCCGTTGCGGGGGCCCGACGGACTTCCGTCCGGCGGCCCGTCCTGTGTAAAGTCGGATCGTGACGGATCAGGCATGAACGGGTCGCCCCTTCGGCAGGGGCCGGCCGAAACCATGTGCGGGGCACGACCATGTGAGGAGCATGGCGCCCGGTGCGTGAGCCCGGAGGTCGATATGGCGGACGTGCATCAGCAGCTCATGCTTCACGGCCTTGAACAGGTCATGGCGACGGCGGATTCTGCCGCCGAGCGGCGGCGGGGGCGCTGGGCCCACGAGATGATGTCGCTCGAGAACGAGACGATCAATTATCTCCATTCGGGTTTCGCCCAGGCGGCGCTGCCGCATCGTGAGCCGAAGAATCCGCTGGAGCCCTGGGTCCGCCGCAATGGCGCCTACCAGCTGATCATCCGCCCCGGCATCCTGCCGCTCAAGGACAAGATCGTCGACATCGGCGTGCCCTATGGCACCAAGGCGCGGCTGATCATGATCTATTTCCAGACCGAGGCGGTGCGCAGCCAGAGCCAGGTGGTCGATCTGGGGCCGACCATGGCCAGCTGGCTGCGCAAGATGGGTCTGTCGACCTCGGGCGGTCCGCGCGGTTCCTATGCGCCGGTTCGCGAGCAGGCGCTGCGCATCGCCCGGTGTGAGTTCACCATGCGCTTCGAACGCGGCAGCGCCGAGGCGCGGCTGGCCGATCAGCGCATCGTCGACGGCATGGATCTGTGGCGCGACGACAGCGATGCCGAGGACCTGTTCCGCACCGGCGGTGAATGGGTGCGGCATGTGAAGCTCTCCGAAGCCTTTTTCGAGCATCTGATGGAACACTCGGTGCCGCTGTCGGAAGAGGCGATCGCCCGGCTGAAGCATTCGAGCCTCGCCCTCGATCTCTATGTCTGGCTGACCTATCGGCTGCATGCGCTGAAGCGCGAGATCACCGTGCCCTGGCATGCGCTGTCGGATCATTTCGGCAGCGAGAGCGGCCACCGGGTTCTGGCCTTCCGCCTGAAGGAAGTGCTGAAGGACGTGCTCGCCGTCTATCCGGAAGCCAATGTGGAGGCGTCCGGCCGCGGCCTGGTGCTGAAGCCTTCGAAGCCGTCGGTGGCGGTGTCGAGCGTGGCGGTCAAACTGCCGAGCCGCCTGAAGCGCGCCTGAACTGGCGCCACCGATCCACGCGGCGCCAAAGATCCCGCAGCCTGCGTCACCACGCGCCGCGACGGTTCTGACATCTGAACATCACCGCCGCCCGGCCGCTCAGGTCTCGAGGCCGGGCAGGGCAATCTGAATCCGGGTGAGCATGTCGCCGGGGCTGACGGTCATCCGGCCGCCATGCCGCTCGATCGCTTCCGCGACCAGCGGCAGATTGACGCCCGTGCTGTCCGCCTGGCGGATCGAGGGATCGACGTCATGGGCATCGGCCGTCGCCATGGTGTCGGCGCGGAGCATGACCGTAAGCCGGCCATCGGTTTCCACGTCGATATGTCCGGATCCGTCCTCTCGGGTTTTCGCCCGCAGCCGGATGCCGCCGCCGGCGCGGCAGGCATGCAGGGCGTCGTCGAGCAGGCGCAGCATGGCCTGTTTCAGAATTGCGCCATCGGCGCGCAGGGGCGGCATGCCGGCGGGCATATCCACCTGGAGGGACAGACCGGCCCGTTCGGCGCGCTGACGAATGATGTCGAGCGGGGCATGGAGCAGGGCGGCCAGGTCCTGCAGGGCAGGGGCGATGGGCTGGGCATGGCCTTCGACCCGGGCAAGGTCGAGCAGGTCGTCGACCAGCCGTAACATCTCGCGGCCGCTGACATGAATGTCGTCGACATAGCGAAGATAGTGATCCATCGCCTGTGGCCCCAGGGCGCGCGTCCGGATCAGCTCTGAGAAGCCGATGATCGCGTTCAGCGGCGTGCGCAATTCATGGCTCATCCGCGCCAGGAACAGGCGCCTTGCCGCCGCCACGGTCTCGGCCAGACGGTCGACATCGGCATCGATATGCGCCATGGCGGCGCGCCGGACCATTTCGGCGTCATGGCGGCGATATTGGCCGACAACATCATCCAGCGCCGGGGCGATATCCGACCAGGCGGTCAGGGACCTGGTGCGGCCGGCGGCATCAGGCATGCCCGACCAGCCGAGCACGACGCGCAGATCACCGGAATCAAGCACCAGAACCACGTCGACCATGGCGGCCGGCAGGCCCAGCGCCGCCGGGCGGATATTGGTGCCGATCGCCACCGGTCGGGCGCCGGCATTGGGCGCCACCCAGTCCGGCAGCTGAAAGATCGGCGCCGGGATGCCCGGGATCGGCACCGCCTTGCCCAGCCGCCGGACCGACCCATCGGCCTGCATCAGCAGAAGGACGGCCTGTTCCGCACCCGACAGGGTGGCAAGGCTTCGCAAAAGACCGTTCACGGCATGCGCCGTCGGCCTTCCCATCGGCAGGGCCGGATCCGGGCTATCGCGGTCGGTGGCTGCGTCGGTCATGGTCGTGGTCATCTGGCTGCTTCATCATTTATCTAAAATACACCCGAAACACAGTATACATTTAGGGCGTATTCAAGTAATTGCCGATTTGCGACAGAAATCGCGCATGCGTGCAAAATACGCCGAAAGTCTGCTCTTGTCTCCTTCAAGTTGTCGAGACCGTTCTCCAGCGCGCCAGGCGGGTTCGCGCGCGGCTTGGCGTGGTTCCGGCCTGCCGCTATGATGCCCGTACCCGTTCCATGTCTGCTTCCGGTGCCCCGTCCGCATGACCACAGAGCCCGCCGCCCCGGCCGCCCCGACCACCCGACCGCCGCGGCCTCGCGGAGATATCTGGATCCAGCGTCTGCTGTTGATCGAAGCGGCCTTTTGCCTGGCGCTGGCGGTGACGTCGGTGAAGCTGATCCCGTTTCGCCGGCTGGCGGCCTGGTCGTCGCGCCGGCCTGCGGGCGCCCGGCTGATGCCGCCCGACACCACCGATCTGGAGGTGCTGCGGGCGGATGCGGACTGGCGCCAGTCCTGGCGCATCGGCCGGCTGGTGGCGGTCGCGGCGCGCAAGGTGCCGTTCAAGGCGGTCTGCCTGCCCCAGGCACTTGCCGGGCAGAGCATGCTCAGGCGTCGCGGCGTGCCGGTGGAGATCGTCTACGGCGTGAAGCGTGATACCGAAACCGGCGGGATTGCCGCCCATGCCTGGCTGGAATATCGCGGCCGGGGGTTCCTGGGCCACGAGGTGGCGCCGGATCACACGGAAATCGCGCGCTTCCCGTCAGACCGCGCCCGAGGCCCGGAATGACCACGGACGCCTTTCGTCAGGGGCATTGACGGATGACTTGACATGCGGTTGCACCGGCGGCCATGCTGCACCGATGACGACCGCATCCTTCGCAGCCCTGCTGCCGGCCAACCTGCTTCGACTTCGCCGCCCGGCCTCCTGAGAGGTCGGGTGATCCGGCATGTCTGCCGGCCGAAGTGATCCAGCATCTGTCCGTCGTCTGAAGTCATCTCCCCCATGTGTACCGCCATATCCAGACCACCGGCCCGTGCCGGTGGCACCTTGCGACCTCGTCTCCACTCTCTGCATGTCAATGTCCGGGACTATCTGGCCCGGTTCGATCTCGCACGTCGACTTAGCGCCGGCGGCCGGCGCAGCTGACGCCGATCGCCCGCATCCGAATGACGGCCTTCTCCGGCGGCCCAGGGCCCGCCGTACCCATATGTCGTGCAGAGACAAGAGCTTTCTTCATGTTGACCGCCCCGCAGACGAAATACCGCCCCGCCGCCACCATGCCCGACATGGCCGATCGGCAATGGCCCTCGCGCAGCATCACCCAGGCGCCGCGCTGGCTGTCCACCGACCTCCGCGACGGCAATCAGGCGCTGATGAACCCCATGGACGTGCCGGCGAAGCTGAAGCTGTTCCGGCATCTGGTCGCGATCGGCTTCAAGGAGATCGAGGTGGCGTTTCCGGCGGCCTCGGACACCGATTTCCGCTTCGTCCGGACGCTGATCGACGAGCGGCTGATCCCCGACGACGTCACCATTCAGGTGCTGACCCAGTCGCGCGCCGATCTGATCGCCCGCAGCTTCGACGCGCTGGAGGGTGTACCGCGGGCCTGCGTGCATCTTTACAACGCCATCGCGCCGGAATTCCGGCGGATGGTGTTCAATGGCGGTCGGGCCGAGGTCAAGGCGCTGGCGGTGGAGGGCACGCGGCAGATCCTGGCCGAGATGGCGCGCCGGCCGGGCACGCGGTGGACATATCAGTACTCGCCCGAAACCTTCAGCGCCACCGAGCCCGATTTCGCGATCGAGGTCTGTGCCGCGGTGATCGATCTGGTCCGGCCGACGCCCGAGGCGAAGATGATCATCAACCTGCCGGCCACGGTCGAGGTCTCGACCCCCAATATCTATGCCGACCGGATCGAGCATGTCTGCCGCACCATCCCCCGGCGGGATGCGGTGGTGATCAGCGTGCACCCGCATAATGATCGCGGCACCGGCGTCGCCGCGGCCGAACTGGCGGTGATGGCCGGCGCGGAGCGGGTGGAGGGCTGCCTGTTCGGCAATGGCGAGCGCACCGGCAATGTCGATCTGGTGACGCTCGCGCTCAACCTCTACACCCAGGGCGTGGCGCCGGGGCTGGATTTCTCGGACATCGATGCCAGCGTGCGTGCGGCGACCGAGGCGACCGGCCTGCCGGTCCATCCTCGCCACCCCTATGCCGGCGACCTGGTCTTCACCGCCTTTTCGGGCTCGCATCAGGATGCCATCCGCAAGGGCTTCGCCGATTGGGAGCGGCGCAATACCGGCATCTGGGATCTGCCCTATCTGCCGATCGACCCGGCGGATCTCGGCCGGTCTTACGAGGCGGTGATCCGGGTGAACGGCCAGTCGGGCAAGGCCGGCGCCAGCTGGGTGCTGCAGCACACCCAGGGGCTGGAGCTGCCGCGTTTCGTGCAGATCGATTTCGCCCGCCGCCTGCAGCAGCTGGCCGACGAGACCGGCCGCGAACTCGCCGCCGCCGAAATCTGGGCCGCCTTCACGGATGCCTATATGGCGGATGCCGGCCGTGCCATGCCCACCCCCGACCGGCCCGGTGCCGCCTGGACGGTGACGCGCGGCGAGGCCCATACCCGGCGCATCGACGGTGCGGCGGCGGGGGGCGCCGCCTATGTCGAAATCGGTGACGAGGCGGGGGCGAGGGCGATCGGGGTCGGCTTCGGCCGCGATCGCAGCGAGGCTGAAGCCCGGGCGGAATGTGCCGCGGCGGCGAAGGCCCGCATGGTCTGCTGAGCGGGTCGCCAGAGGTGCCGGACTGTGGCAGGATGCGGCACCTCTGGTTACTCGGGAGAGCGGAAATGCGCGTCATGATCATGGGGGCCGGCGGGCTCGGCGGCTATCTCGCCGCCTGCCTTGCCCGGGCGGGGGCCGATGTCTCGGTTGTCGGGCGCGGCGCCCATCTCCAGGCCATGGCGCGCGACGGCCTGACCCTGGTCTCGGGCGGTAGAGAGGAAAGGGTCGCCGTGCGTGCCGCTGCCGATCCGCGGGCGGCGGGGCCGGCCGATCTGATCATCCTGGCGGTGAAGCTGTATGACGTGGAAGCGGCGGTTGCGGCCGCAGCACCCATGCTGGCCGAGGGCGGCGTGCTGGTGACGGTTCAGAACGGTGTCGACGCCCCGGCGATGGCGGCCCGGATCCTGGGGCCGGAGCGGGTGGCGGCGGCTGCCGCCTATGTCTCGGCCCGGATCGAGGCGCCCGGGGTGGTGCTGCACACCGGCGCACATGCACGGCTGGATCTGGGCAGCCGGGCCGCACCGCCGGCGGCGATGGCGGCCATTGCCGATCTCGGCCGCCGCGCCGGGCTCGACGTGGTGGAGGCCCCGGATATCGAGGCGGCACTCTGGGAGAAATTCACCTTCTTCTCGGCATCGAGCGGGGTGACCGCACTGACCCGCCTGCCGCTGGGGCCGCTGCGCGACGACCCGCTGACCGCCGGCCTGCTGACCCGGGCGATCGCCGAGGCGTCGGCGGTGGCGCGCGCATTGGGGGTGGCGGTGCCGGATGATCTGGAGGCCCGCACCGCCGCGGTCATGGCCGGCAAGTCACCGGCGCTGAAGCCGTCGCTGCTGGTGGATCTGGAGCGCGGCCGCCGGCTGGAAGTGAACTGGATTGCGGGCACCATCCACCGCGCCGGCCTTGCGACCGGCATCGATACCCCCGTCCAGTCCTGCATCTATGCCGCGCTTAAGCCTTTTTCTGGTGGTGGGCTGCCCGGCGAAAAAGCGCCGCCGGCGTCCAGTTGAGGCTGGTGCCCAGGATCGCGAGCATGATGGCGGCCACGCCCAGTGCCTGATGCAGATCCAGCACCGTGTCGAAGACCACATAGTCGACGACCAGGGCCGTGACCGGGTAGAGGAACTGCAGAATCGCGATCAGCGCGGTGCGGATGCGGGGCAGGGACATGTACATCAGACTGTACATCACCACCGTATGCACGATGCCCAGGATGGCGAGGCAGCCCCATTGCACGGCGGTGACCGGCAGATCGCCGGTTTCCAGAAGCGGCGCCAGGAACAGGATGCCGAGCACGAACTGCCCGAGCGCGATGACATAGGGCGAGAACGGTTTCAGCGATTTCAGGATCGCCACCGTGGAAATCGGCTGGAGCAGGGCTGCGCCGAGGGCGAGGCCGATGCCCAGAAGATAGCCGTCCCCGGCCAGGCCGCCATCGATGCGGTCCAGCCGGGCGATGGCGAGAAAGCCCAGAAAGCCGGTGGTCATCCAGAACAGCTTGGGCCAGGTGATCCGGTCGCCCAGCAGCAGCTGGCCATAGAGCAGCAGGATGAACGGCTTCAGATGGAACACCACCGTGGCGATGCCGATCGGCACATGGCGATAGGATTCGAACAGAAGCACCCAGTTCGCGACCAGGGCCGTGCCGGCGACGAAGGTGGCGATCAGCGGCCCGCGGGTGAAGAAGTCGGGCGTGAACCGGCGGGTGGCCAGGCAGAAGGCTCCAAGAATCGCCGAGGCGATCACGCAGCGGAAAAAGACGACGTTGATCGAAGGCTGATCGGCGGCGACCACCACCAGTCCGATGGTGCCGGACAGGATCATGGTGGTCGCATAGCCGATGCCGCCGCGGCGAACATCCTGGGGGGTAGGGTGGTCCATGCCTGTCTCCGTCGGGCCGTGATGGGGCCTCGGGCCCCTGCTCATCGTCAGGCCAGGCCCGCCGGCGACCGGTCCAGGGCGCCGGAAACGGCGCGATCGAGAATGGCCAGGCCGCGGCGCAGCCCGTCTTCCGCGATGGTCAGTGGTGGCATGATCTTGACGACCTCGCCCGTTGGCCCGCAGGTTTCGATCATCAACCCGTCGGCAAAGGCTGCACGCTGAACCCGGGTCGCGATCTCGCCCGTGGGCATGACGAGCCCGTGCAACATACCGCGCCCACGCGATGAGATACCAGCATCATTGTAATGCGCGCAAAACGTTCTCATCGCCTCGGCCACCCGGCTGCAATTGTCGTTCAGCCGGTCGAGAAAGCTGTTGCGCGCCCAGAACTCCAGCGCGACACGGCCGGCCACGAAGGCCAGGTTGTTGCCGCGGAAGGTGCCGGTATGCTCCCCAGGTGACTGACGGTCCAGATCCGGACGGATCAGGACCAGGGCCATCGGCTGGCCGCCCCCGATCGATTTCGACAGGCAGACCAGGTCGGGCACCAGCCCCGCCTCTTCAAAGCTGAAGAACCGGCCGGTCCGGCCGCAGCCGGCCTGGACGTCGTCGACGATCAGCAGGATGTCCTCGCGCCGCGCCAGCGCCTGAAGCCGCTGCAGCCAGGCGGTGCCGGCGACATTGATGCCGCCTTCGCCCTGCACCGTCTCGATCAGAAAGGCCGCCGGCCGGTCGAGCCCGCTTGCCGGGTCGGCCAGCATACGCTCAAGCCAGAGGATGGTGTCGCCGTCGGGGCCCAGATAGCCGTCGAAGGGCATGCGGGCCACCCCCTGCAGCGCCACCCCGGCACCGCCGCGCTTGGCGCCGTTGCCGGTGGCGGCAAGGGCGCCAAGGCTCATGCCGTGGAAGCCGTTGGTGAAGGCGACGATGCCCGGCCGCCCGGTCCGCTTGCGCGCGATCTTCAGCGCCGCCTCGACTGCGTTCGACCCGGTGGGTCCGGTGAACTGCACGCGGTAGTCCAGCCCCCGCGGCCCGAGAATGATCCGCTCGAAGGCCTCCAGAAAGGCGGCCTTGGCCGGCGTGTGCAGGTCGAGCCCGTGGGTCAGGGCCCCGCTTTCCAGATAGGCGATCAGGGCGCGGGTGATTTCGATATTGGCGTGGCCGTAATTCAGGGCGCCGGCCCCGGCGAAGAAATCGATATAGCTGCGGCCTTCGGCATCCCAGAGGATGTGATCGCGGGCACGGACGAAGCTGACCGGGAACTTTCGGCAATAGACCCGGACCGAGGATTCCAGGCGATCATAGATGCCGGCATCGGTGTCGGCCGGGACGGGGGCAGCGGTGGCAGGAAGCGTGTCGGGCATGGCGCAGGGGTCCTGACGATGGCGGATCGGGATCACGCAGGATCGGAGCCGGCGAGAGGCGGGGGGCTGAGGGGAGGGGCGGCCCAGTCCGCCAGATCACCGGTGGCATTGCCGCACATGCGTTCCCGCAGCTCGGAAAGTGCCGAGGGGCGGCCGCGGCCGGGGATGAGCAGGCCATGGCTGAGATGGCGGGCATAATCGGGATTGGGCGCCTTCAGCGCTGCGTCGATCGCCGGAAGATGGTTCCAGCGTGCGAAGGGATAAAGCGAATGGGCGAGATGCCAGCTGTCGGTATAGGGCGACACGAACTGGCGGACGATCCAGCCCGAGATCCCGGAATAATCCGTGGGCCGGCCATTGGTGCATTCGTCGGTCATCCGGCGCCCGCTGTCGGCCCGGGCATACCAGCGATGCTCGGCGATGACCGAGATCCACGAAAACAGCGGATAGATCAGCAGCAGCGGCACCAGATGACCGAAAACCAGGCCCTGCCAGCCGAAGGCGGCCGCCATGGCCCCGGCCACACCGGCCATGACCGCAAGCCGGGCCGCCAGCCGCCAGCCCCGGTCGCTGGTCAGGTCGTGGGCAAGGGTCGTCATCGTTTCCACCCATCCGGCCGGCAGCAGCGGGTGCAGCAGCTTGACGGCGAAGCCCGTGCGGCTCAGCCCCGGCACGAAGCCGACGGCGGCGAAGCGGATGAGGTTCGGGTCCTCGTCGGGCCGGTTCGGGTTGGGGTGGTGCCGCCGGCAGTGATTGACATGGCGCACGGCCATCCGCGCCTTGCCGAGCGGCCAGGTGAAGGCCAGATCGGCCACCGCCCATTGAAAGGGTTTCGAGGCGCACAGCCCGCCATGGACGGCGATGTGCCCCACCTCCTGCAGGCCCCGGAACCGGCCGGCGACCACCAGGGCCAGGACCAGATAGCCCGCCCAGTGATCGACCGCCCGGGCAACGAACTGGGCGGCAATCACGTCCAGCCACAACCAGACATAGGGCAGGACCGCGAAAATCCGGTCGTCGCGTTTTTCGAAATAGGGGGTGTGGGGTGCCTGGATGGCGGTAAGGCGCAGGGCCCGCAGCACCCGCGCGGTGTCGCGATAGCGTCGGTGGTCGACCAGCCTGAGACCCAGGGCGATCACGAACAGCAGCAGGGCGATGCGCAGATCCGCAAGCTGGTCCTGTGTGAGGGCAGGCGGTGTGAAGGGCATGTCTTCCTCCCGAGGCCCCGCCGGTCAGGCGGCGGGGCCGAAGTCGAAATCGAGGTCGTTCAGGATGTCGAGCTGCACCGCAAGGCGCCGCAGGCCGGAATAGTCGCGCAGCAGCGCCGTGCCGCGCCGCGCCTCGGCGGTCTCGCGCACGATCCGGTCGGCATCGGGGATGCCGGCCAGCGTCAGAACCGTGTTCCAGGCGCTGAAATCATGGGCGGCGAAGGCGGTGAGCGCCTGGGGCAGCAGCTCCACGAACCGTCGGCGATGCCGGTCGTTCATGGCCGCGTGGGCGGCGGCCGCGACATCGATCAGCAGCGAGGCATGCATGAACTCGTCATGGTTGTGCATGGCCGCGACCCTTGTATGGGCCGGCTGGATCCGGTCGTTCTTCGCGATCAGATCCAGATAGGCATTGACGCTGATCTCGGCGACGACCGCATAGGCGAAGACCGCAAGATCGCGGTCGGCCTGATCGTCCAGCCCGGCCAGGCTATGACACAGGCTGCGATAGGTGATGGCATCGGGAAAGACCGGCGGTGCGGCCAGGCCGCGCCGCCTGCAGGTGGCATGCATCGCGGTCAGATGCATCAGCGTGTGGAAATGCTCGTCGATCAGCGACTGCAGAACCGCCTGATGCATGTCCAGCCCGTCCAGCCCGGGAAGGCGCCCATCCTTCACCAGCGCGAAGGCGGGGTTGGCGATCCGCTCTTCGGCGGTGATGGTGCGCTGGTTGTAGACCAGCCAGGCGAGCGTCAGAACCCGTTGCACCTGATCGGGCGATGCCTGGCGAAATGCGTCGTGGTCGCGGAAGGGCACCATCTCGATCGGATAGTCGGGAAGCGAGGGGTCGTAACCGTCGTCTTCCGCGGCGACGTCGTGCCCGTGCCGGCGCACGCTGGCCCGGCGCGCCCAGCTGCGCGCGAAGGCGCGTGCTGCCGGCGCATCGGTGGCTGAAGGGAACATGGGGGGCGTGCCTCCGTGCTCTGGTGCAGGTGGGGGCGGGGCGATCAGGCGATGCCGGCAAGGGCTGCGGCCCCCGCCATCACCGGCCGCAGCGGCGTTGCCTGGTCCGCCCAGGGCGTGATCTCGCGCAGCTCCGCCTCAAGTGCCGCATCGAGGTCGCCGGCCGGATCGCGCGGGAAGGCACCCTCGGCGGTCATGCGCATCAGCCGGGCCATGTGGTCGGCGATCACGGCCACGGTATAGGCCGCGGGATAGTCGCCGCGGTCCCGGGTGCCGGTGGGCGGAAAGAAGCGGGTATTGGCGGGGGCCCGGAACACCGAATCCCACACATTCAGCGACTGGCCGCCATTCGCGGCCCGGCCCGAGAAGATGGCATAGGTCTTGAGCCCGGCCGGGTCCGGCCGGCTCAACAGCTCGTTGGCGAGGCGGCTGACCTTTTCGATCACCAGGCTGGTGGCACCGGCATCCCGCACCCGCCGGGCACGGGTGAACAGGTCGAGCAGTTCGTCGGCGGTCCGGCCCACCCGGCTCTGATGGCCGCCCTGGGGGGTGTAGCCCAGATGCGCCATCACCGGCACGCCTGCGGCGGTCAGGGCCTCGATCACGGTGCAGCGCGCATCCGAGGTGACCTCGATCTTCACCACATCCGCCCCGGCCCGCAGCATGCGGTCGGCATTGCGCAGGGCATCTTCAGGCGTTTCCGCGGCACCATCGGGCATGTCCGCCACCAGATAGGGGGCATCCCTGCCGGTGAAGCAGCCGGCCATCGCCGCCGCGGCTTCGGCCACCAGCGACACCATGACGTCCAGAAACAGCTGCTGTTCCGATGCTGCCGACAGAATGGTCGACGACCGGCCCAGATGGGTCATCAGATAGGAATCGGCCACCATGACCGATTCGACGCGGGCATGGCGGGCAAGCTCGGGATTGTCGGCCAGGGCGCGGGCGACGCCCTCCACCTCGTAGCCGCGATAGAGATTGATCTTGAGGCCGGGGAAATGGGGGGCGGCCAGACGGGCGGCGCGCTGACGGTCGATGCGTGCGATGACGTCGGACATGGGGGTGCGTCTCCGGTCTTGAAAGGACAGGACATCCGGATGGATGGATTTTTTGAAGGACGGGGGGCGGAAGGGCGGTCCGTTCAGGCCACCGCGCTCCGCTGCGGGCGCAGGCTCCGCCCCTGAAGCGCGGCATGGACCTGATTGATGGTCTTGAGCGCTGCGGGCAGATCGGCTTCGGTCACCGCGGTGAAGCAGAGCCGGGCATAACGGTCGAACCCGGTGCCGAAAGCGGTCCCCGGGGCAAGGGTCACGCCCTGGGCGATGCACCGGTCGATGAAGGCGTCGGTATCGGCTGCGGTCTCGCCGCCGAGGTCGAGGAAGGTATAGAAGCCGCCCATGATGCCGGTATGCGGCACGGCGAGAAGGTCGAGGGTGATGTCGCGGACACGCCGGACATCGGCATGGCGGCGCGCCAGACGGGCGGGATCCTCGTTCAGGGCCTGAAAGGCGCCGTATTGCGAGGCCGTGGCGATGGAATAGACCGAATAGAGCCCGTATTTGCGCAGCCGGTCGGCCATGCCCGGCGGGCAGACCAGATAGCCGACCCGATAGCCGGGCATGATGTAGCTCTTGCTGAAGGAGTGAACCTGGAAGGTCCGGTCTGCCGCCCGGTCCAGGGTCGAGATCTCTGTGAAGCCGTGATCCGAGAAATCATAGTTTTCATAGGCATCGTCGGAAATCAGCCAGAGATCATGAGCCTCCGCCAGGGCGGCCAGCCCTGAGAGCTGTGCCGGCGTCATGGAATAGCCGGTCGGATTGTTCGGGGTGTTGAAGTAGATCGCCCGGGTTCGGGGCCCGATCGCCGCTTCCACCCGCGACAGGAAATCGAAGGAGGCATCCGCGGCGAGATCGACGAAGACCGGCACCTCGACCGGCACCGCGTTGGCGGCCCGGACCAGCCCCACCGCGAACAGCCATTGCGGCGACAGGATGATCACCTCGTCGCCCGGGCGGGTGACGGCGGCGAGCACCAGATGGATGGCATGGCTGGCGCCGCAGGTCACCAGCACATCGCCGGCCGTCACCGTCCTGCCGAGCCGGCCGGTTTCCACCTCGGCAATCCGGCGGGTGAGACCGGCGATGCCGGCCGGGCTGGCGTGATGATGCGCTTCCAGCTCGAAAGCGCCGGCCGGCCACTCTGCCAGCGAGGCGGCGGGCTGGAAGGTGGTCTTGCCCTGATGCAGGCGGTGCGGCCGGTCGTGACCTGCGGCCCGGATCCGCCGCTCCAGGTCTTCGAACACCGAAAACGGCGTGCCGTCGAGCGCGTCGTTGCAGGAGCCCATCGGTCTCCTCCCCTATTTTCTCGTTATACGTTAGTTCATGTCTTAAATTTATCCTCAAGATATAAATCACAGCTTAAAAATTGCTTCAAACAGATTCTGACCGATGGATAAAGAATCAAAATGCAATCCTATTTGTATAGAATGTCCGACGATGAAGTTATCATGAAGTGATCTGAAAAAACGATCTGGCCGGCATGCCGGATCTGCGCCTGTGACGCAGCGCGGTAGCCGATTGAGTCCGTTGAAAGACGGAGAGAGGTCGGGCGGTGGCGACGACCGCAGCGATCTGCAGATGCAGACCGCCGGCCGTCCTGCCGGGAGCGGGCGCGTGTCTCACAAGGTGAGCCAGCCCGCGCATCCGGCCGGCCGGGCGGAGCTGGAGGCGGTGGGCAGGGTGGCGATGGCGGGGGGGGATGGGTGGGCCAGACGATGACCTGCCCCACCCCGGCGTCAGCGCCCCCCTTTGTCGGTGCTCTTCATCACATTGATAAACGCCCGAAGCGTCGCCGGCATGTGCCGGTTGCGGGGGTAGTAGAGCGCGAGACCGGGTATCGGTGGGCACCAGGGGTCGAGGACGGTCACCAGCTGCCCCGACGCCAGACGGGCCCGGGCGACGGATTCCGGGACATAGGCAATGCCGTGTCCGGCCGCCGCGGCCTGTACCAGAAGATCGTTGTCGTCGAGGGTGAGGGTGCCCGGGACGTCGATGGTGACTTCGGCTCCGTGTCTTGAGAACTCCCATCGATAGCGCTTTCCGCTCGGCAGGCGCTGGCGGATGCAGGCATGGGCCGGAAGGTCGTCCGGGGTTTGGGGCGGTTCGCAGGTCTGGAGATAGGATGGGGCTGCAACCGCGATGAAGCGGATATCGCCGCCGAATTTCACCGCGACCATGTCCCGCGGTACGGCCTCGAAAAGGCGCACGCCGGCATCGAACCCGTGCTCGACGATGTCGATCAGCCGGCCCTCGGAGACCAGATCCAGCTCGACCTCGGGATGCAGATCGAGGAAACGCGGGACGACCTGGTTCAGAAGGAATTCAGCGCCGCTCTTGTTGGCATTGATCCGCAGCACGCCCCGCGGTGCCCCACGCGCATCCGAGAGGGCATCGAGCGCCTGGTCGAGATCCTGAAGAACCGGATCGAGCCGTTCGAGCAGCTGCGCGCCGGCCGGGGTCAGCGACACGCTGCGCGTGGTGCGGTTGAGCAGGCGGATGCCCAGCTTCCGCTCCAGCCCGGTGATGGTGTGGCTGAGCGCCGAACGCGACACCCCCATGGCGTCGGCGGCCTTGCGAAAGCTGTGGTGGCCGGCCACGGCCGCGAAGGCGGCGAGGTCGTTCAGGCTGGGGCGCGTCATATGTGAAATTTCCTCACCAGGTCATCCCATCCTGGAAATCTTATCTCACCAATAAGCCCGATCTACCTTGGAGATGACCACCAGAAAGGTAATCCTCATGACGAAAACATGGGTCATCACCGGGGCATCCTCAGGGCTCGGCCTCGACATGGCACGGCAGCTTCTTGCAAAAGGCGACAGTGTCGTCGCCACCACGCGCCGGGCGGATCTGCTGTCGGATTTGCAGCGGCAGTACGGGGACCGTCTCGACGTCGTTCGGCTCGATCTGACCGCGGTGTCGGACATCTATGGCACCATTGACGATGCGTTCCGCCGGCACAAGCGGATCGACGTCGTCGTCAGCAATGCGGCCTATGGTCTGTTCGGCGCCGCCGAAGAGCTGACGACCGCGCAGATCGACCGGCAGATCGCCACCAACCTCGCAGGATCGATCCACCTGATCCGCGCTGCCCTGCCGCATCTCCGTCGCCAGGGCGGCGGGTGCATCCTGCAGGTCTCGTCTGAAGGCGGGCAGATCGCCTATCCCTGCTTCAGCCTCTATCACGCCACCAAATGGGGCATCGAAGGGTTCATCGAATCGGTCGCCCAGGAAGTGAAGCCCTTCGGGATCGATTTCATCATCGCCGAACCCGGCCCCACGGCGACGAATTTCGGGGCGAACCTCGTGCGCGCCGATGCATTGGATGTCTATGAGCAGACACCCGCCGGCGATGTGCGGCGCGCGATCGGCGATGGCAGTTTCGTGGTGAAGGGCGATGCGGCCCGAACCGTGGCTGCGATGATCGCTGCGGCCGAAAGTGCCGCCCCGCCGCTGCGGCTGACCCTGGGCAGCACGGCCCATGCCTCGGTCTCGGCGGCGCTTTCGGCGCGCCTGGCCGCCCTTGCCGCCCAGAAGGAGGTGGCGGAGTCGGCCGATCGTCCGGATCTCTGATGGGTGGCGGCGGCGGCCTGATCCCTTGCCCTTACCGGCTGCCCGCCTTCCTCATCTTTTCATAGCGCTTGTGCAGCCGGTCGCGGCGGAGCTTGGACAGGCGGCGGGTCCAGAAGATGCCGTCCAGCTGGTCGATTTCGTGCTGCAGGCAGATGGCGAGCAGGCCGTCGGCCTCGGCCTCGTGTGCAGCACCCGTCAGGTCCTGCCAGGTGAGGCGGATGCGCGCCGGGCGTTCCACCTCTTCGCTGACGCCGGGCATGGAGATGCTGCCTTCTTCGTGGATCACGGTGTCGTCCGACGACCAGGTGATGCGCGGGTTGACATAGATGCGCACGCCTACCGGGTGGCCGGCTTCCGCGTCCCCGGCTTCCGCGTCCCCGGCTTCCGCGTCATTGGGCAGTTCGATCACCACCAGGCGATGCAGAAGGCCCAGATGCGGCGCGGTGATGCCGATGCCGGGGGCGTCGCGCATCGTGTCCAGCAGGTCGTCGGCCAGCGCGGCGAGGGCGGCGTCGAAGCTGGTGACCTCGGCCGCGGGCGAGGTGAGGCGCGGGTCGGGAAACATCACGATCGGGCGGACGGGCATCGGGGGGCTCCTGAGACCGGAAGGGCGGACGGCGTGGCCAGGATGTGCCACGATGGCGGCCGCATCGCAAGCCGGCATCCCCGCAGCCTGCCCCCGCTTCGGGCCCCGGTGCAACCATATGGGAGGGTCGCCGATGTTGAATGCCGTGCTCTGCCATGATCGAGGTGTATCGGCAGGACCCCGGCTGGCGCCGGGCGTGCTGCCATGATCGCGGGCGATCGCCCCCGCATCATCGGCTGGACGGTGGTGGCGATGATCGCCTTTGCGGCCAATTCGGTGCTGTGCCGCTGGGCGCTGGACCGGACCGCGATCGATCCCGCCGCCTTCACCGGCATCCGGCTGGCCGCAGGCGCGGTGATGCTGTGGCTTTGTCTCCGAGCAGGCCGGCGGACCGGCGGGGGCGTCTGGCGCGGATTCTGGCCCGGATCCTGGCCAGGATCCTGGGCAGGGGCCGCGGCGCTGTCGGCCTATGCGGCCGCCTTCTCTTTCGCCTATGTCGGCCTGCCCGCCGCTTCAGGGGCGCTGCTGCTGTTCGGGGCGGTGCAGGTGACGATGATCGCGGCCGGGCTGATCCGCGGCGAGCGGCTGCGGCCGCTGCAATGGCTGGGGATCATGCTGGCCGCGGGCGGGCTGGTGGCGCTGCTTGCCCCCGGGGTGCAGATACCAGATCAGGGTGCGCAGGCGCCCGATCCGATTGCGGCGGTGCTGATGCTGGCGAGCGGTGCCGCCTGGGGCGCCTATTCGCTGATCGGCCGGCGGAGCCGCGACCCGCTGGCCACCACCGCGGGCAATTTCATGCGCAGCCTGCCGCTGGCGGTGCTGCTGCTGGTGCCGGCGCTGCTGCGGATGGAGATCGATCTGCAGGGCGTGGCGCTCGCGGTCGCCTCGGGTGCCGTCGCCTCGGGCCTCGGCTACGCCGTCTGGTATGCGGTGCTGCCGGCGCTGGGCGCCGCACAAGCGGCCTCGGTCCAGCTGTCGGTGCCGGTGATCGCGGCGCTCGGCGGCACGATGCTGCTGGGCGAGGCGATCACCTGGCATCTGGTCGTGGTGTCGGTGGCGGTGCTGGGCGGGATCGCGCTGGTGATCAGGCCTGCTGCACGCGGCTGAGGAAGTCGCCCACCGCCCGTTGCAGCACCTCCTGTTCGTGAACCACCTCTTCGACCGAGCCGGTGACCTCGGTCGCGGCCCGGCCGGTTTCGCCGCTGGACCGGGCGACCTCGGCGATGATGTCCTGAACCTCGCCGGTGGCGGTCGCCACCTGCTGGACCGAGCCCGAGATTTCGCCGGTGGCGGCACCCTGTTCCTCCACCGCGGCGGCGATGGCGGCACTGTCCTGGTCGACCCTGCGGATCGCGGCCTGGACCTGATCCATCGATCCGGCGGCCTCGCCGGTGCGGCGCTGGATGTCGGCAACCAGCGCCGTGATTTCCTCGGTCGCCTTCGATGTCTGGTTGGCGAGGTTCTTCACCTCGGAGGCGACGACCGCGAAGCCCTTGCCGGCCTCTCCGGCGCGGGCCGCCTCGATCGTGGCATTGAGCGCCAGAAGATTGGTCTGGGCGGCGATGTCGGTGATCAGCCCGACGACATCGCCGATCCGCCGCGCCGCTTCGACCAGCGCATCGAAGCTGCGACCGGTGGCCGCCACCTGATCCACCGCCTCTCGTGCTCCGGTGGCGCTGGCCTGGACGCGGGCGCTGATTTCCGAGATCGAGGCCGCGAGTTCCTCGGTGGCGGCGGCGACGGTCTGCACGCTGGAGGCCGCCTCGGCGGTGGCCCCGGCGCCGGTGGTGGCACGTTCGCTGGCGGCATCGGCCAGCGCACGCATATGGCTGGCGGTGTTCCTGAGCGTGCGGCCGGCATGGCTGATGCCGGCGAGTGCCGCGGTCACCTCTCCCTCGAAACTGCGGCTGAGATCGCGGATGGTTTCGGCGCGGGCGATGTCGCGGGCCCGGGCGGCGGCGGCTTCGGCTTCCAGCCGCTCGGCCTCGCGGGCGCTGACCCGCAGATCTTCGAGCGCGATGGCGAGCCGGCCGATTTCATCGGGATGGCGTGGCGCGGGGACCGGGGTTTCGAAATCGCGCCCGCCCAGCCGGCCGACCGCGGTCATCAGGGTCGACATCGGCCGACGGAAGCGGCGGGCGATCACCACCAGGCCCAGAACCGACAGCGCAAGCGCGAGCGCCAGCCCGGCCAGGGTGAGGCCGAGATTGCGGGTGGCGACCGACTGTCGGTCTTCCGCCAGCCGGACCGCTTCGTCGAGGGCTGCGGTGCTGATCGCCAGAATGGCGTCGAAGGGGCCGTTGCACATCGCCGTGTAGGCCCGTGCCTCCATGGCCGCCGTGCCGCTGCCGTCGAGGCCGGCGACCAGGGCATCCATGCGCGCCTGGGTGTCGGTCACCTGGCCGCGCGCGGTCCCCACCCGGGCGACGACCGCCGCGGGGGCACCGGGGCGGGCGATCAGGGCATCGATGCCGGCAAGTGCGGCCCGCCAGCCGCCGATGCCGGCGGCCCAGGTGGTGCGGGTTTCGGGCGGGATCGGCGTGCTGGTGGCGACCAGCGGGCGGAGGAGAGAGCATTGGCCGCCGAACTGGTCACGCAGCTGCCAGGCGAAGCGGCGGATCTGGACCAGCTCGGCGATCGCCGGATCGGTCATGCGCAGCTCGTCGCCGATCAGGTCGGACAGGGCGAGCATGGCATTGACGCTGGCATAGACGCTCTCGCGCCAGGGGGAGCTGTCCGACAGCTGGCGCTGATCCCGCGGCCGGGCGGCAAGGGTATCGATGGTGGCCCGCTTCGCCTGCATCGCGGCAATGGCGGCGGTGACGGCCTCGGTGCCGCGGCGGGCCTCGTCCCCGGTCATGCGCCGGGCGAAATCGACGGCGCCGGCCGCAGCGGCATCGGCCTTGTCGCGGACCCGGGAGATCGTGGTCTGGGGGGCGTCTTCGGTGAGCAGGGCGGTCTGGACGGCGGCGATCTGTGCGCGGGTGTCGATCACGCCCGCGAACAGTGCCCGGTCGGTGCGGGCGGCATCCACCACCCGTTCGGCCGCGGCCCGATCCCACCAGGCATTGGCCGCCAGGATCGAGGCGGCGGCCAGCAGGCCGGCCAGCATAGCGAGCTGGATAGTGGTCAACAGCCCCGAAATCGATGTCTTGAACATCCCGCATCCCCCGCCCGGCGCCGCCTGGTTGTGTTTCTACGGCCGTAGCTGAGTTTAGGAAGCAGGTGGTTACGTGGGTGTTAATGGTGTCGTGCCATGAAACCCTGACGGAAAGGCAGCCCGGGCGGCGGCGCGACGCTCTCAACACGCCGCCGTCCGGGCTGTAACACGCAGCCGGACCCGGACCGGCTGCGCGCGACCGGGGCCGGTCAGCGTGGGGGGAGGGGCTCCCGCGCCGGGACCCTGGTGTCGATACGGCCGGGCTCGTCCAGGAAGCGGATCGGCGTGCCGACATGGAGATTGCCCTCGGCATCGCGGATCAGCATCTCGCGGGCCTGAACCTGCGGCCGGGCGAAGGCCTCGGCCAGGTCGAGGAGGGGGGCGAAACACACGTCGCGGCCTTCGAACCAGGCTTCCCAATCGGCCCGGCTGCGGGTGCGGAAAACACCGCGCAGGAATGCCGTGGTCTCGGCATGGGCGGGGCCGGGCGGGCTGGAGGCGGCGGGGATCAGATCCTCGCGGCCGAGCGCCTTGAGCAGGGTTTCGACGAATTTATGCTCGCTGCCGCCCAGCACGATGTGGTGGCCGTCGGCGGTTTCGTAGATCTGATAGAACGAGCCGCCGCCCCATTGGCGCTGTTCCTTCACCACCGGCGGCCGACCGGTCGAGAACAGGTCACCGGTGGCATTGGGCAGCCAGGCCATGGTCGCATCCAGCATCGCCATGTCGATATAGTCGCCGCGCCCGGTGGTCGTCCGCCGCAGCAGGGCCATCAGCACGCCGGCCAGGCCCAGCAGGGCCGCATTGGCATCGGCGACGGGGATATGCGGATGGGTGGGCTTGCCGTCCTGACCCAGATTGAGGCTGAGCACGCCGGCCAGCGCCTCGACCGCGATGTCATGGGCCGGGCGGTCGCGATCAGGGCCGGTCTGGCCGAAGGCCGAGATCGCGCAATAGACGATGCGCGGGTTGATCGCCCTCACCGTCTCGTAATCGATGCCGAGACGGGCGGCGACGCCGGGGCGGAAGGCTTCGACCATCACATCGGCCTCGGCCAGCATTTCGAACAGCCGCGCCTTGTCGTCGGGATGTTTGAGGTCGAGCGTGACGCAGCGCTTGCCGCGATGGGTGTTGCGGAACCAGACGCTGGTGCCGCCGGCCTTGGCGCCGATGTCACGGGTCGGCTCCCCCGACGGCGGCTCGACCTTGATTACCTCGGCACCGTGATCGGCCATGACCATGGTGAGATACGGGCCGGGCAGGAACAGCGAGAGGTCGACGACCTTGATGCCCTGAAGCTTCATGCCACGGCCCCTTCGGCACGCAGGGCGGCGATCGCGGCCGGATCGTAGCCAAGCTCGCCCAGCAGCGCATCGGTATCGGCACCGAGCCCGGGGCCGGGCCTTGCCTTCATCACCGCCCCGTCCAGCCGGATGGGGTTGGAGAGCACCCGCATGCCCGGCTTTGCCGGATGGTCGACGTTCTGGATGCCGCCGCGTTCGGCCAGGAACGGGTTGTCCAGCGCCTGGGCGAGGGAGAGCACCGGTGCCGCCGGCAGCCGGCCCGCGAAGGCGGCCACCCAGTCGGCCATGGTCCGGGTGGCGAAAACCGGATCCAGGATGGCGGCGAGGGCATCGCGGTTGCGGAAACGCGACGGCACGTCGGCGAAGCGCGGATCGGCGGCAAGATCGGGCAGGCCTGTGATCTCGCAGAGCGCGCGCCAGAATTTGGGCAGCATGCACATCACATAGATCGCCCCATCCGCCACCGGGAACTGCTCGCAGGGCACGACCGCGGGATGGCCGCCGCGCGGCCGCCGTTCGGTGGTGGTACCCACGTTCAGATACCAGATCGCCGGATAGGTCAGCTGGTGCACGGCGACGTCGTAGAGGGTGACGTCGACATCCCGGCCGCGGCCGGTGCGCATGGCGCCGAACAGGGCCGAGGTCAGCGCGAAGGCGGTGGTCAGCCCGGTCAGATAGTCGACCACCGACAGACCCATGCGGGTGCCGCCGCCTTCGGGATCTCCGGTGAGCGCAATGAAGCCGGCTTCGGCCTGCATCAGATAGTCATAGGCCGGCCAGGCCGCGCGCGGGCCGCTGCGACCATAGCCCGACAGATGGGCGCAGACGATCGACGGCTTGACCGCCTTCAGCGCCTGATGGGTGATGCCGAGCCTGTCGGGCTGGTCGCCGCGCAGATTGTTCATCACCGCATCGGCGGTTCCGACCAGCTTTTCGAACACCGCGCGGCCGGCGGGAGATTTGAGGTCGAGCGCAATGCTGCGCTTGCCCAGGTTGAAGGTCTGGAAGAACTGGCTGTCGTTCTCGCCCAGGAAATGCGGGCCGCTCTGGCGGGCGCTGTCGCCGCCCTTCTGCGTGCCTGAAGGCGTGGGCTCGATCTTGATGACCTCGGCGCCCATGTCGGAAAGATAGAGGCTGGCGAAGGGGCCGGCCCCGTACTGCTCGATCGCCAGCACCCGGACGCCGGCCAGCGGACGATCATCGTCCGCGGCCGGGCCGGTCGGGGTGGCGGCGGTGGGGATGTCGCCGCCGATGGTCATGCCGGGTTCCGCGCGATCAGCTGCCTGGCGATGATCATGCGCTGGATCTCGTTGGTGCCCTCGCCGATGCACATCAGCGGCGCGTCGCGGAAATAGCGCTCCACATCATATTCCTTGGAATAGCCATAGCCGCCATGGATGCGCATCGCCTCCAGGCTGTTGGCGACCGCGGCCTCCGAGGCGAAATACTTCGCCATGCCGGCTTCCATGTCGCAGCGCTCGCCCCGGTCATAGGCGCGGGCAGCATCATAGGTCAGCAGCCGTGCCGCCTGCAGACGGGTCGCCATCTCGCCCAGCTTCAGCTGGATCGCCTGATGCTCGCAGATCGGCTTGCCGAAGGTCTTGCGGATCTGGGCATAGCGCACCGAATCGTTCAGCGAGGCGGCGGCCAGGCCGCAGCCACGGGCGGCGATGTTGATCCGGCCAAGCTCCAGCCCGCCCAGCGCCGCCTGCATGCCCTGGCCTTCCACACCGCCGATCAGCCGGTCGGCCGGGATGCGATAGTCCTCGAAGACCAGTTCGGCCGAATCGATGCCCTTGTAGCCCAGCTTTTCCAGCTTCTTCGACACCGTGAAGCCGGGGCCCTTCTCGGCGATGAACATCGACATGCCCTTGTGGCGCGGGTTCGCCTCGGGGTCGGTCTTCACCAGCAGCGCGAAGCATGAACCTTCGATGCCGTTGGTGATCCAGGTCTTGGTGCCGTTGACGATATAGTGGTCGCCATCGCGCCGCGCCCGGGTGCGGATGCCCTGAAGATCGGTGCCGGCATCGGGCTCGGTGAGCGCCAGGCCGCCGCGCAGGTCGCCGGTCGCGAACTTCGGCAGGTAATACGCCTTCTGTTCGGGCGTGCCCTGGCGGGCGACGCAGGCCGACATGATCAGATGGCTGTTGATGATCCCCGACAGCGACATCCAGGTCTGGGCGATGGTCTCGACGATCTTCGCATAGGTCGTCGCGTTCAGGCCCAGCCCGCCATATTCGACCGGAATGGTGGCGCCGAACAGGCCCAGCTCCTTCATCTGGGCGACGATTTCGTGCGGGTACTCATCGGCATGATCGAGCTTCAGCACATGGGGCCGCACATCGCGGGCGAGCCACTTGTCGATCGTGGCGAGGATCTCGCCGTCCTCGGTGTCGGCGGCAGCGGCGGTGGTCTGGTCAACCATGTCTCGGGTCTTTCGAAGGGGGCCTGGAGCGGCTTTGGGGGCGGCGCCGTCCGGGGCGCCAAGGGGTCGACTTTAAATGTCCGGACAAATTATGGTCCGAAAAACGGCGCCGTCAATGCCCGACCGCTGCATGCGGTGCAAAGCCCTGCCGGCGCCGGGGGACAGGCGGTGGTCAGCCGTCCGAAACCATCAGCTTCGCGATCTGGCCGACATCGGTGACGTCCTCGATCTGATCGACCATGCGCTCGATTTCGGCGCGGCGGGCATCCGGCACCGGCGGCACCGCCCAGCCGCAGCAGCGGGCGAATTTGGCGCGGTTCTCGGCATCGGTCAGCGGGGCCTCGGGATGGCCATAGACTTCGGGCAGGTCGATCACCCTGGTGCCGCCCGATGTCAGGCGGACGATCACCCGCTGCGGGGCCAGCGCGTTCTGATCCGGATTGCCGTCGTCGACCACGCTGATCCGCCTGGCATAGGCATGGATTTCGGGGTCGTTCAGCACCGTGTCGCCGGCGAATTCGGGCACGTCGACCCGGCCGCGCAGCAGCAGAGTGGCGGCCACGAAGGACAGGCAGAGCTTGGCGTAATTGGCCGGCGGATTGTCCAGATCGGGCCGGCCGACCAGCCGCTTCACCAGCGGCGGCGCCTGGATCTCGACCGAGGCGATGTCGGCGGCGGTGATCCCCTCGGCCATCACCTGACGCAGCCCGTCGAGCGCGCCATGGGTCAGCCGGCCGCTGGGGAAGGGTTTGTGCGACAACCGGGCGATCTGCCAGACCCGGCCCAGTTCGTCGGGGATGACCTCGGGCGTATACTGGCCCAGCTCAAACAGGTTGTAATAGCCATACTGGCCGGTGAGCACGTCATGCGGCCCGTCGAAACCCGCCTCGACCAGATCGGCCGAGGTGATGGCGGCACGGGCGTTGAAGCCGATCTGCAGCGGCAGCAGGCCCGAGCCTTCGGCATGGGGTTGCAGCGTGCCGGCGCATTGCCCGTACTGGATGCCGTAGGCATCGGCCATCTGGGCGGCGGTAAAGCCCGCGGCACTGCCGATGGCCGAGACCGCGCCGAAGCCGCCGGCCACCGCCGGACGGAAGAAGCGGATCGGCGCCGTGGTGGCGGATCCCAGCAGACCCGACATGTCGACGCCGACCGTAAGCGAGGTGAGCAACTGGCGGCCGTCCACCGGCCGGCCGCGACCGCCGGATCGCTCCGCCCAGGCGAAGAAGGCCGACAGGATGGTTGCCATCGGGTGGACGACGGCGCGTTCATGCACGCAGTCATATTCCAGGCAATGGATCAGATAGGCATTCACCATCGCGGCCGAGGGGGCGGGCAATTTCAGCCCGCTGCCCCAGACCGTCGCCTCCTCGCCCCGGCCCCAGGCCTCCGCCGCCCGGGAGATGCGGGCGAAATGGGGGCCTGAGGTGCCGGCCAGCCCGACGCCGATGGTGTCGAGCAGGAAGGTCTTGGCCTTGGCCACGGCAAGCGGCGGCAGATGCTCGTAACGGGTGCGCGCCACATGCGTTGCGAAGGCATCGACGATATCGGCCGGCAGGGCGGGCGGGGAGGCGACGGTCATGAGGGGCTCCGCTGATTACTTGATCTGCATGTCGACGACCTTGCCGACGGTGGCGTTCCAGTCCGCCACGCAGTCGGCACCGCAGCGTGCGGCCCATTTGGGCAGCACCGCCTCGATCAGCGCCTTGCGGCGCAGGGCCTCGTCCTCGGGCCCCGGGTCGACGCGGGTCATGCCGGCGGGTTCCCCCAGCGGGCAGGGGCCGGTGGTGTTGCAGGCGATGCCCATGGCGTCTTCGTCCATGTTCAGCTGCCACATCCGCTCATTGGCCTTGTCGAGCTCGGTGGTGATGAAGGTCTGGACGGTTTCGGGCAGCTTCTTCCAGCCGGCGATATTGGCGGCGGTGACGCCGGCGCCGTAATTGATCGGCAGGGTGTAGAGATAGCGCGCGCCCTCGTTCCACTTCGCGCTGTAGCCGCCGAGTGTGCCGGTGATCGCGCAATCGATCGTGCCCTGGGCCAGCGCCTGCTGCACCTCGCCGAAGGCCATGTCGACCGGCGAGCCGCCGAAATAGCTGACGAAATCGCCCTGCGAGGCACCCGAGGTGCGGATACGCTTGCCCTTCAGATCCGCGAGGCCCTTGATCTCGCTCCGGCAGTAGAGGATCTGGCTCTGGAAGGACTGCATGGTCAGGATTTCGATGCCGAATTTCCTGTTCAGGGCATCGTTCAGCGCCGGGCGGAAAGCCTCCGAGACCTTGCGGAAAGTGGCCATGTCGGGCGACAGGCCGGCGAGGTCGGTGCCGTCGTTGATCGGCGCGTCACCGGCATGATGGCCGAGCTGCGCGGTGGCGATCAGCGCCTGGCCGCGGCTCAGGATCCGGAAGACCTCGGGCCCCTTCAGGCCAAGCTCGTTCCAGGGCTTGAAGTTGACCGAGATCGCCCCGCCCGAGGCCTCGGGCAGTTCCTTCGTCCAGAACGGCGCCTCGATCTGGCGGCTCTGGGTGGTGATGCCCAGATTGCCGATCACGGTGATGTCGGTCTTGGGCAGATCCTGGGCGACGGCCGCCCCGGCGGCTAGCACGAGGCAGACCCCCGCGCCGGCGGCAATGGCTTTCCCTGTCATGGTGTCGGTTTCCGTTGTTCTTGATGGGCCTGATGCTTGACGAGAGGCGACGGCCGGGCGGGTTGTCACCCGCCCTTGAAGGCCGCCGGCAGCCAGAGGGCGAGATCGGGCCAGATGATCAGCAGCACGATCATCGCCATCATGACGAAGAGGAAGGGCAGGGAGCCGGCGACCACGTCGCGGAACGGCCCGCCGCCGCGCACCGCCTGGACGATGAACAGGTTCATGCCGACGGGGGGCGTGATCAGGGCCGCTTCGATCAGGATCACGAAGACGACGCCGAACCACAGCGGATCGAACCCGGCCTGAACCACGATCGGCACGATGATCGGCGTGGTGGCGATCATCATCGACAGCGTGTCCATGAAGCAGCCGAGGATCAGATAGAGCAGCACGATCGCGCCCAGGATCATCAACGGCGACAGGTCGAGATCGGCGATCAGGCCGGTGACGGCCGTGGTCAGGCCGATATTGACCATGACGAAGTTGAGGAAATAGGCCGCGAGCACGATGAACATGACCATGGCCGTGGTGCGTGCGGTGCCTTCGAAGGCGGCGAGCAGGGTGGCGCGGTCCAGCCTGCGACGGGCAGCGGCGATGGCGAAGGCGCCGAGCAGGCCCAGCGCCGCGGCTTCGGTGGGCGTGGCGAGCCCGGCATAGATCGAGCCCACGACCAGCGCGAACAGCACCAGGATCGGCAGCAGCCCCAGCAGCCCCTTGAGCGTGGGGCGGTTGCCGGTCGACCGGCCGGCGAGGGCGGGGTTGATCAGGCAGGAGACGGCGATGATGCCGGAAAACAGCGCCGCCATCAGCAGCCCCGGCAGCATGCTCGCGGCATAGAGATCGCCCACCGAGACGTCTGCCAGCACGCCATAGAGGATCATGTTGATCGAGGGCGGGATCAGGATGCCCAGCGTGCCGCCGGCCGCGAGCGACCCCAGGAACAGCGACGGGTTGTAACCCAGCCGGTTCATGTTCGGCACCGCCAGCGTGCTGATCGTGGCCGCGGTCGCGACCGATGAGCCGGAAGTGGCGGCAAACAGCGCGCAGGAGGCGATGTTGGTGTGCATGATGCCGCCGGGCACGCGGCTGACATAGGGGTCGATGCCGTCATAGGTTTCAGCGGCCACGCCCGAGCGCAGCAGCAGTTCACCCATCAGGATGAACATCGGCACCGAGGTCAGCAGAAAGTCGGTCGAGGCCCCCCACATGATGTCGCCGAGCGCCGGCAGCGGCGACAGGAAGCCGTAGAGATCGCCAAGGATCACCGCCAGGATGCCGAGCGCCACGCCGACCGGCAGGCCCAGCGCCAGAAGGATCAGAAGGGAACCGCCTGCGACGCCGATCATCTTGCGGCCTCCATCTGAAGATCGCCGCGTGCGGCGTCGAGATCATGGGCGACCTCGGCGCCTTCGCCACCGAAATCGGGCAGGCCGGCAATGCGGCCAACCTCGGCATCTCGGCCGCGGACGAGGGCGATGAGGGCGAGCACGGCGAGCCCTGCGGCGATCAGCGCGAACCAGGTCATACCGGCCGCCCAGATCGCCTGCGGGATCCATTGTTGCAGCCCGAGCGGGGAATTGGAGATGGCGCCCAGCTCAGCACTCTGAACGGTCAGGTCCCAGGCATACCAGGCGATGGCACCGGCCACCGGTACGGTGGCGAGGATGGCGAAGACGTCCATCAGCGACCGCAGCCGCCCGCGGGTCAGCTTGACCAGCGGGTCGATGCGGATATGGGCACGTTCGACCAGCGCGAAGGACAGGCCGAAGGCGACCGTGGCGCCGAACAGATAGCGCGAGATTTCAAAGCTGTAGAAGGGGCTGGTCGACCAGATGTTGCGGGCGATCACGTCGCCGGCGATCAGCAGGCCGGCCGCCAGGACCAGGATGCCGGCGATCCAGGCGGACCAGCGCGACAGACGGATGATGAGGGTCATGAGGGCCGGCCTCCTTCGGCTTGGCCGCGCGTGCGGCCGATGGCTGCGGGGGCGAAGCGGGTGACCGTGGCGGCCGACCTCAGACCGGCGGCGGAACCTCGGCGGCGAAGTGGCGGGCCATGTCGAGCCGGCTGGTCACCCAGACATCGGGGCGGCTCGCCACATGGGCCATGAAGCGGTCGAGCGCCCATATCCGGCCCGGGCGGCCGATGATGCGCAGATGCAGGCCCAGCGACATCATCCGCGGTGCCTCGGCACCTTCCTCGTACAGCTGCTCGAAAGTGGCGATCGCATAGTCCAGCCACTGCTGCGGGGTATAGCCCGGCGCCAGCCAGAACTTCATGTCGTTGGTGTCGAGCGCATAGGGCATGATCACGATCGGCTTCGGGCCCCGGGCGGTTTCCACCACATCCCAGCGCGGCACGTCGTCGCTGTAATCGTCCATGTGATAGACGAAGCCTTCCTCGGCCAGCGTCTTGCGCAGGAAGGGCGTGTGCATGTAGCGCGACAGCCAGCCATGGGGGCGGGTGCCGGTGGTGGCCGCGATGCTGGCGATCGCCTTCTTCACGAACTCCCGCTCGCGCTCTTCGCCATAGCTGAACTGATGGATCCAGCGCCAGCCATGCGAGCAGGCCTCGTGGCCGCCCTCTGCGATCGCCTTCGCCAGCTCCGGCGCCTGTTCCAGCGCGGTGGCGGCGGCCGTGAAGGTCACCTTGAAGCCGTAGCGGTCCAGCAGCTTCAGCACCCGCGGCGCTCCGGCGCGGATGCCGTAGTCGTAATTGCTTTCGTTGCCGTAATTCCGGATCGGAATCTTCAGCGACACGCCCAGCTCGTCGACCGGTTCGGGGCCCTTGTCGCCGCGGGCGATCGACATCTCCGCACCCTCTTCGACGTTCACGACGATCGACATCGCGAGCCGCGCGCCGTTCGGCCAACGGAAGCTCATCCCAGATCCCCTGCATGTGTTATTTGTCCGGACAACTCTCGGACCGTGGCGGCATGATGTCAACCGATTGTTTGCACGCCGCAGCACGCCCCGCCACAATCGGCGGCCGGAAACCGCTGCACCTCGCGCGGGGGTAAAGCCAGCCCGCGCAACCACACGCAAGGGGCGGTGACCGGGAACCGCAAAGGCCAGGAGGCGTGCCGATGTACATCCTGTTGTTGACCTATACAGCACCGCTGGAGGCGGTGGATGCCGAGCTGGAGGCGCATAAGGTCTGGGTGGGCGAGCATTTCGCCACCGGCGCCTTCGTGCTGGCCGGCCGGCGGGTGCCGCGCAGCGGCGGCTTCATCCTGGCGACCAGTCTGGCGCGAGAGGCGCTGGACCGGATCATCGCCGCCGATCCCTTCGTGACCGCGGGGGTCGCCGTCTACGACGTCTACGAGGTGGCGCCGACCAGGGCGGCCGATGCGCTGAAGGGCCTGCTGCCGACCGGTTGATCCGACCGTCTTGCCGCGGCGGGGCAATTGTCTATGCTTATTCCGATCCCGCGGCGCCGGCCGCGGGCCACCGGTTTCGGGATGCCCCGCCGTGCCAGACGCGCCCGCCGCCTCGCTCCATCAGCGCATCTATGGCGACATAGAGGGCGGCATTCTGGATGGCCGGCTGAAGCCGGGGGATCGCATCCCGTCCGAACACGAGCTGATGGAGGTCTATGGCTGCTCGCGCATGACCGTGAGCAAGGCCCTGACCGCGCTGGCTGCGGCCGGGCTGATTGAGCGCCGCCGCCGCGCCGGATCCTTCGTCACCCGCCCGCGGATCGAGCGCACGGTGATGGAGATCCAGGATTTCGCGGTGGAGGCGGCGCGTGCCGGGCGCAGCTACGCCTATGAACAGCTGTCGCGTGAGGTGCTGCGCCTGACCGAAGCCCAGGGCAGCGCCTTTCCGGTGCCGGCCGGCACCGAGGTGCTGCGACTGGAGGGGCTGCACCGGATCGACGGGGTGGCTGTCGCGCTGGAACGCCGGCTGGTGATGCTGGATGCCGTGCCGGCGGCGCGGGAGATGGATTTCACCACCACCGCACCCGGCCGCTGGCTGTTGCAGCAGGTGCCGTGGTCGGATGCCGTGCATGTGATCGGCGCCGGCCTTGCCGATGCCCCGACCGCGCGGCTGCTCAACCTGGATCGCGGCGATGCGCTGCTGATCCTGGACCGCGAAACCCGGCAGGGGGTGCGGACCATCACCCAGGTCCGCCTGTTCCACCCGGCGGGGCTTTACCGCTTCGTCGGCCGGTTCAGCCCGGGGTCCGCCGCCGGCTGATCGGCCGCCATCGCCCTGAGCTCGGTCTTCAGCACCTTGCCGTAATTGTTCTTGGGCAGGGCATCGACGAAGACATAGCGCTTCGGCCGCTTGAAGGCGGCGATCTGCTGCCGGCACCAGAGGTCGAGCGTGGCGGCATCTGCGGCATCCGTGCCGGCGGTCACCACGAAGGCCACCACCCGCTCGCCCCAGTCGTCGTCATGCTCGCCGATCACCGCCACCTCGAACACGGCGGGGGGCAGCAGCAGGGCCTCTTCCACCTCGCGCGGGTAGATGTTGGTGCCGCCCGAGATGATGACGTCCTTGGACCGGTCGGTGAGGTGCAGGAACCCCTCGGCATCCAGATGGCCCAGATCGCCGGTGTGCAGCCAGCCATCCTTCAGGGTTTCGGCCGTCGCCTCCGGTCGGTTCCAGTAGCCGCGCATGACCGTGGGGCCCTGCACGCAGATCTCGCCGGTCTCTCCCGGCGCCAGCTCCCGGCCATCGGCATCGCGGATGGTGACCGCGACCGCGCCATGGGCGAAACCCACCGAGGCGCGCCTCTCCTGCCAGCGCGGATGGCTGCGATCGGCGACCAGCGCGCGCGGCAGAACCGAGATGGTCATGGGCGATTCCCCCTGGCCGTAGATCTGCACGAAGCGCGGGCCGAAGGCCGCCACCGCCTCGTCGATATCGGCCGCATACATCGGGCCGCCGCCATAGATGATGGTGCGGATGCCGCTGCCGTCATAGCCGGCGGCGCGGGCGGCGGTGACCAGCCGCTTGACCATGGTGGGGGCGGCGAAGAACACCAGATCGCCATGGCTGCGGGCCAGCGCCATGATCTCGGCCGGATCGAAGCCATGCGAGGCCGGCACCAGATGTGCGCCCCCCGCACGGATCTGCGCGAACATATAGAGCCCTGCGCCATGCGACATGGGTGCCGCATAAAGCATGTGGTCGCCGGCCCGTGGCTGATCGACGTCGAGCGCATAGCACAGCGTCATCTGGCGGAGATTGTCGTGGGTGAGCATCACCCCCTTCGGCCGGCCGGTGGTGCCCGAGGTGTAGAACAGCCAGGCCAGATCGTTCCGGTCGCAGGCGACCGGTGCCGTGCGCGGGCCGCCCGTCGGCACCGGTGCGCCGAGGGCGAGTTCGCTGAGGCCCGGGCAGGCGCCCAGCACGTCGCCCGTGTCGGTGAAGGCGAGTTTCGCGCCGGAATCCTGCACGATCCAGGCGGCCTCGGCCGGATGGAGCTTGCCGTTGATCGGCACCGCGACGGCGCCGATCCACCAGCAGGCATGCAGGGTTTCGAGATATTCGGCCGCATTCTTGGCGAAGATCGCCACGCGGTCGCCCTTGCCGATGCCGTGCACCCGGGCCAGGTGGCGGGCGCGGTCGGATACCGCGCCCGCCAGGCCGTCATAGCTCTGGTGCAGGCGATCGCCTTCGAACACCGCCGGCCGGTCGGGCCAGCAGAGGGCGGTCTGATGGAGCCAGCTTGCGATGTTCATCGGCTGCGCTCAGGCCCGGTCGGCCTGCAGGATGGTGGCGTAGTTGGCGACCGCCGCGCCGCCCATGTTGAAGGTGAGGCCCCATTCGGCGCCGGCCCGCTGCATCTCGCCGGCCTGGCCGGTCAGCTGACGGAAGCCGAGCGCCAGCATCGAGACACCGGTGGCACCGACCGGATGGCCCTTGGCCTTGAGCCCGCCCGAAAGGTTGACCGGCAGCTTGCCGTCGGCGAAGACGGTGCCGTCTTCCAGCGCCCGCGCGCCCTGGCCCTGGGGTGCCAGGCCCATGGCTTCGTAGATCAGCAGTTCGGCGATGGTGAAGCAGTCATGGACCTCGGCGAAGTCCAGCTGATCCAGGCCGATGCCGGCGGCCTCATAGGCGGCGCGGATCGCGCGGGCCGGGCCCTCGAAGGCGATCAGGTCGCGCCCGGCCAGCGGCAGGGTGTCCGAGACCTGCTCGGCGGCGGCGACGCGCACCCGGCGGCTGGCCGAGGCGGCATGGCCCTGATCGCTGCTGAGCACGATCGCAGCGGCACCGTCGGTGACCAGCGAGCAGTCGCTGAGCCGGAGCGGCGGGGCGATCAGCTGGTTGCGCTCGCTCACCTCGCGGCAGAATTCGTAAGGCAGCGGCTTGTGCATCTGGGCGAGCGGGTTGGCCATGGCATTGGCATGGTTCTTCGCCGCGATCCGGGCCATGGCATCCATCGGGTCGCCATGACGGTCGGCATAGGCGCGGGCGGCGATGGCGAAGACCTGCGGGAAGCTGAGGGCGGCCTCTTCCGGGTCGTTCTGATAGCCGGCACCGGCGAGAGCCCGGGTGACGTCTTCGGTGGTGCGGTGGGTCATCTTCTCGGCGCCGACCACCAGCACGTTGCGGGCCTTGCCGGCGGCGATGCGCATCATGCCGGCCTGGAAAGCCGCCGCACCCGAGGCGCAGGCATTCTCGCAGCGCGAGGCCGGGGTGAAGCGCAACGCAGGATCGGCACCCTTGACCAGCGACGAGGCGAAGCCGTCGGACACCAGGCCCGAATTGAAATGGCCCAGATAGATCGCATCGATCTCGGCCGGATCGACACCGGCCTCGTCGATCGCCTCACGCGCGGCTTCGACGATCAGCTCTTCCAGGGTCTGGGACAGGCGGCCGAAACGGGTGTGGCCGCTGCCGGTGATGTAGATCTGCGGGTCCATGGGCGCTCTCCGCGTTCATTGTCTGACAGGCGTTATTATATGACAGACGTCATCATTGTGCGACAGCCGTCGTCGATCTGCCTTGGCCCAACAGGTAAAGCTTTGCAGCGCGCCCGACAATCAGGGGATATACGTAGAAGGCTACGTAAGCGGGAGGATGACGATGCAGCCGGAGGATCTGTCGACCGAAGGGCTGGAGCTGGCCGGGTTCATGAACGCGCCGGTCGGCATCATGGTGCTGTCGCACCGCCGGATCCTGCGGGTGAACGCCGAAATCGAGGCGATCTTCGGCTGGCGCCGGGCCGAGCTGGAGGGGCGCTCGGTGCGCATGCTCTACCCGTCGAGCGTCGATTACGAGAAGACCGGCGCCCGCTGGCATCGCTGGCTGGAGAACAGCCCCCGCTACGAGGACGAGCGGTTCATGCAGTGCAAGAGCGGCGAGATCATCTGGACCCGCGCCCGCGGCCGCACGCTCACCCCCGACGACCCGTTCCGCCTGATCGTCTGGACCTTCGACCGGCTGGAGGACCGCGCGCCGGGCTCGGCCGCCCTCCCCCCGCGCGAGCGCGAGGTGACCCGCTATGTCGTCAACGGCCTGACCAGCAAACAGATCGCCCAGGCGCTGGCCATCTCGCCACGCACCGTGGAGGTGCATCGCAGCGCGATCATGCGCAAGCTGGGCGTCGCGAACACCGCCGAGCTGATCGCCAAGGTCATCGTCGAGCGCTGACCGCCGCCAGCCCCGCCAGCTGCCGCCGCCAGAAGCTGCCATGGCGGTGCAGGAAAATGCCGTCGGGGAAATGGTGGCGGGCGGCGTGGCTGATCGGGATCGCATCCCAGCCCAGATGTTCCACCGTCACCCTCGTGCCGTCCTCGACCGGGTCGAAGGCGACAAACACGCGGGTTTCCTGGTCGGCGGCGAAACTCGCCTGGCGCCAGGTCAGGGCCAGGCGGCCGGCTGTGCCTGGTGCCGGCGGTGCCTCCCAGGTCAGGATGCGGCCGATCTCGAACCGGCCGCCATCGGGTTTTTCCTCGATCAGCCGCCCCTCAGGCCCCTTCGGATCGAAGGTAAGCCGGCCGGGCGGGCCGGGGGTGAAGGCGAACAGCCCGTCCGCCTGCCACCAGAGGCCGATCTCGTCGGTGAAGGCGCGGAAGACGCGCGGTGTGGGCGCCGCGATGCGCAGCGCGACCAGGATTTTCGAGCCGGTCATTCTTCCGTCGCCTCCGCCTCCAGATGCGCCTTCAGGGCCAGCAGCTGGTGCGACCACATCCGCTCGGTCTCGTCGACCCAGGATTTGAGCGCCGAGAAGGGTTCGGGACGCAGCCGGTAGATCCGCACCCGGGCATCGAAATCGGGATGGCTTTCCTCGATCAGCCCCGCCCGGCGCAGCGCCTTCAGATGGCGGCTGGCCGCGGGCGGGCTGAGGCCGATGGCCTCGGCCAGCTCCCCCGCCCGCTGCGGGCGGGCGCGCAACAGCTCCACCACCCGGCGGCGATGCGGGTCGGCGAGGGCCGCAAGAACGCTGTCGAGAGATGCGACGGCCGTCATTCGGGCTCGGTCTCGAACCAGCCGTCGATCTTCAGCCCGCTCGCCGCCTCGGCCTCGGTGCGGCCGACCACGGCCACGGTCTGGCCGAAGCTCCAGACATGCCCCTCGGGGTCGCGGGCGCAATAGGTGAGATCGCCATAGAACTGCCGCTCCAGCGGCCGGGTGATCACCGCACCCGCCTTGACTGCCCGGTCGTGATGCGCCTCGATCCCGTCTTTCAGCTGAACATGCACGGTCTGGGTATTGCGCCCGCCGGTCTGCCGGGGGCTGGCCACGCCATCGGTCCAGATCGGGCCGATCATGACGTAGCCGTCGCCGAAGCTCATCTCGGAATGGGCGAGATTGCCGTCGGTATCGGTGACGATCAGGCTGCGCTCGAAGCCGAAGGCGGCCTCCAGCCAGTCGAGGGCGGCGAAGGGATCTTCATAGAACACGGCGGACCCGAAGGTCGGCCGGCGGAAGGGGTCGTCCATGGCGGTCACTCCCTATCAGTTTCTGATAATATTTAACGATATAGTGAATTATATCGTCAAGGAGAATTCCGGAGGGGCCTTCCTTTGAGAAGGCGCTCTGCCGCTTTGGGCGCTCAGACGTGTTGAGACCGGAGACGGTATGACTTCCAGATCTTAAGTTTTTATGGTCGTGATTAATAATAGACGGTTTTATTTGATAATAAGAGAGCAAGACCACAAGACTTTCGTCGCGAATATCAGTATCCCTATGACCTGTTTCTTCAGCGCGAAGGTATCCTGCTCGACGAGCACTTCCGCGTCGAAGGGACCCACGCCCCGCTCCTGTAAGCCCTTCGAGGCGGTCTCCCCAGGAAGCCGCAGGAGGTACCCGAAGCCAACCTCTCTGCACAAACCGCTAAAGCCGTGCGCTTCCTCCACTCATGACCGCATTCAACCTGGCCTGCCGATCGAAACGACTTCCACGCCGGCGCCCATCAGCAGGTGTTCGACACTATGGTCCCCGTGATAGGCCGCCTCACAATAAAAGTCAGCCCCTACGTCAATGCAGCGAAGGTCTGGCCTCAACATTTTCAGCGTAACAAGGGCAGTACAACACGTTCCAGCTACAGTTACGGCTGGAACCTCGGATGCAAGATTCTCCATACTCGCCCTCGTGTCCCATGTTTCATGGGGAGGTAGCATTTCCTCAAGTGCTCCCGGGCCAACATGAGGGTGGTGCTTCACAATTATACGCGTGAAATTCTCCCGCTCTACCCATCGGACAAATGCCCTGGCCACATGGAGATAAGCGTCTTGGTCCATCCATTGCCAGAGGCCCGTATGAACGACAACCAGTGCCCGAGGATCAGGAACGACCGACGGCCGGACTGGTTGCCATGCGAGGACGTCAACTTTGTCCGCAGGTGCCTTCAGGCCGATCTCGGTAAACGAAACCACCCGACAGATGCCTGGCTCAAAGGCTCCAGATAGATGCCCTACTGGCGTATGCCAACGCAGACCGAGAAGCCGCGCAAGGGAGGGTTTGACGACCCACCGCCAGCGCGCGCGATTACGAGGCGTAATCTCCTGAAAATTAAAAATCCCCTCTACGACAAGGGCCACCTCTACATCCTGACGCTCAGCCGTCATTAATAGAAGATGATTGGTAAGAAGATTCTCAATATTTACGATGTAAACATGGCTTAGCTCGCGTGCATTGATCGCCTCTCGTATCAATCGAGCCGCAGAGCGATAAAACGATATGAATGGCCATTGCCCCAACAATGTCTGTCTGGGCTTTGCTGGATAGGCAAGATGGTATCCAAATTTGTCAAGCCAAGGATCATTGATTTTCCTGGCAGAAATGACCACTACATCTTCTGGTTCAATTCCATCTTTTTCGAGAGCACAAACCAGCATGCGAAGCGATATCGCATTGTTCACAACGGTGAGGGCTCGAAAAGAGCCCTCACGTATTACTCGACGCATCCGTAGGCTCCGCAAGTTCTACAGTTATATCAGAGCATTCTTTCGGGTGATGCTGAATCATTGAGGGACTCCAAGGGACGAGATTCCTGATTCATGATCCATGTTGGTGAACGAGGCCAGCGCAGATGGGTCGTAGTCTCTCGATGGATTTGCACAAACTGTACAGAGTGAGCAACAGGAAAGGAGCGTAACGCTTCAGACCGGAGACATAGGTAACAGCTCGCCCGGGTTTCGTCTTCGGTTTGATGTGGGATGGCGGTCCTGCATCAAACTTTTCAAAGCCCGCTCTCTCCCTGATCGAGCCCAGCGCCACAAGCCCCCATTTCACCAGTCAGGTCTCCGGGCCGATCAGAAGATGCCTTCGAGCGGAAGGAACAGGTCGTAGAGATGCCGGTATTCTTGGCCACTGCATTCGCGATGGTTGTCGCTGAGCACGGCGTGGATGGTGCTCCTCGGGTTTTGATCCTAATGCTATATTCATATAGCATTATGACATCACCCGCGCTAAGCTCCCTCCATGAGCGATACCGGGGGTGGGATCCGGGATATGGATGAAGGCGAAAAGGTGGGAGAAGGCGGGCGTGCGGCGCTGGGGCGCGAGGGGCCGACGCCGCTCTATCACCGGCTCTATGTCATCTTTCGCGAGAAGATTCTGGGCGGGGAGCTGCGTGACGGCGACGTGCTGCCGGCGGAGCTGGATATCGCGCGGGATTATGGCGTGTCGCGGATCACCGCCAAGCGGGCGCTGGACGATCTGGCGGCGGAAGGGCTGGTGTCGCGCCAGCGCGGCCGCGGAACCATGGTCACGCATCACTACCGGCCGGCGCCGATCCGGGCGCCGCTGGACGGGCTGATTGCGACCATTCAGAACATCGGCGCGCGGTCCGGCGTGCGGCTGGTGTCGCTGGCGCGCGTTGCAGCACCGGCCGCCATCGCCGAGGAACTGAAGATCGATCCGGGCACCGAACTGGTCGCGGCCGAGCGGGGGCGTTCGGCCGACGGGCGGCCCTTCGCGCTGCTTGCAACCCATCCCCTGCCGGCGGCGGCCGCCGCCTTCACCGAGCGGAGCCTGGCACATCGTCCGCGCCTGGGCCTGTTCGAGGAGGCGGGTTTCGCGGTTGCGGCCGCGCGTCAGAAGCTGTCGGCGCAGCTGGCCGACGACCGGCTGGCGGTGCTTCTGGAGGTCGAGCCCGGGGCGGCGCTGCTCCGGCTGACCCGAACCATGTACGACCAGGCCATGCGGCCCTTCGACCATCTGGTCTCGCTCTACGTGCCCGGCCGGTTCGAATACCGCATGGACCTGACCCGCAGCGACGACGAGGACGGCGGCTGGAAGCCCGCGCGCCTGTCGGTCGGCGAATGACGGATCAGAACGCATAAGAGATCAGAACGCGTCGGCGGCCATCGATACCGCCGGCCGGATGCATGCCTCTGGGAGACCACGTGACGTGAGTGCCATCGATCCCGTGACGCTGGCGGTGCTCGCCGGCCGCATGGAACAGATCGCCGACGAAATGGACGCGACCCTGTTCCGCAGCGCCTTCAACCCGATCATCGCCGAGGCGCATGACGCCTCCCACGGCCTTTACGATCCTTTGAGCGGCGCGACGCTGGTTCAGGGCAAGTCGGGACTGCCGATCTTCGTGGGCGTGATGGCCTTCGCGGTCAAATCGGTGATCGACAAGGCCGCCCGCGACGGCGACCTGGAAGACGGCGACGTCTACATCTTCAACGAGGCCTATGCCGGCGGCACCCATTTCTCGGACATGCGGCTGGTGCGGCCGTATTTCCGCGATGGCCGGGTCTTCTGCTATCTGGCCTCGGTGGGCCACTGGCACGATGTCGGCGGCAATGTGCCCGGCAACTACAACCCGGTCGCGACCGAAGCCTTTCAGGAGGCGGTGGTCATCCCGCCGGTCAAGGTGATGCGGGCGGGCCGGCTCAACCGCGACATCGTCGACATCCTGCTGATGAATTCCCGCCAGCCGAATTCGGCCTTCGGTGACCTGAACGGCCAGCTGAACGCGCTGGATCTGGGCGTGAAGCGGCTGGATGCGCTGCTCGACGAATACGGTCCCGATCTGGTCAAGGCGGCGCTCGATGCGCTGGGCGACCGGGCCGAGACGCTCATGCGCGCCGCCATTTCGAGCCTGCCCGACGGCAGCTGGCAGGCCGAGGATTTCCTGGACAATGACGGCATTTCCGACGAGCCGCTGCCGATCCGGCTGACGCTGACCATCAGGGGCGACCGGCTGACGCTCGACTTCACCGGCTCGGCCGGGCCGGCGCAGGGGCCGATCAATATCAGCCGCTCCACCTCCATCGCCTGCTGCTATGTGGCGATCAAGCACATCTTCCCGGACCTGCCGGCCAATGCCGGCGTGATGCGGCCGATCGACTTCGTGATCCCGGACAAGTCCCTGCTCTCGGCCGAATTCCCCAAGCCGGTCGGCGGCTATACCGAGACGATTTTGCGAATGATCGACGTGATCTTCGCAACCTTCGCAAACGCGGCACCGGACCGGGTGAACGGCAATGCCTATGGCACGATCAACGCCCTGTCGCTGGCCGGCCACCGGGCCGATGGTCGGCGCTGGGTGATGTTCTCTTTCTATGGCGGCGGGCTGGGCGGCAGCCCGGCGGGCGACGGGCTGAACCACGGCAATGCGCCGATTTCCACCGCCACCATCCCGCCGGTCGAGATCCTGGAGGCGGCCTATCCGGTGATGTTCACCGAATGGGCGCTGCGCCCCGACAGTGCCGGCCCCGGCCAGGCGCGCGGCGGCGTGGGTGCCGTCTACGAGATCGAGCTGCTGGAAGAGGACGCCCAGGTCTTCCTGTTCGGCGAGCGCGGCAAGTTCGCGCCCAAGGGCGTGGTCGGCGGCGGCGAGGCGGCGCTCAACCGCTTCCACTACCAGCAGGATGACGGCTGGCACGAGCCGGAGAAGGTGTCCAAGACCATCGGCGTGAAGCTGGCCCGCGGCCAGCGGGTGCGGCTGGAAACCCCGGGCGGCGGCGGTTACGGCGACCCGGCGAAGCGCGACCCCCAGGCGATCGCCCGCGACATCCGGCTGGGCTACCTGACGCCCGAGGCGGCCGCCCGCGATTACGGCTACACGCCCGAATAACCCACGCCAGACACGGATATTGCGACCCATGAGCAAGGATTTCGTCATCGGCGTGGACGTCGGCGGCACCTTCACCGACGTCTTCTTCCTGAACGAGGCCGAGGGCACCGCCCAGGTTTCCAAGGTGCCGACCTCGCGCCCCGACCAGTCGGCGGGCTTTCTGGACGGCATCTCGACCCGGGTGCCCGACAAGGCGCGGATCGCCACCGTCGTTCACGGCACCACCGCCGGCACCAATGCGCTGCTGGAGCGCAAGGGCGCGCGGATCGGCGTGATCACCACGCGTGGCTTCCGCGACGTGTTGGAAATGCGCCGCCGCGACCGGCCCAAGACCTGGGGGCTGTGGGGAACGTTCGAACCGGTGGTGCCGCGCGATCTGCGCCGCGAGGTGCGCGAGCGCGTGCTGGCCGACGGCACGCTGCGCGAGGCGGTGGACCTGGCCGCGGTGGAGGCCGAGGCCCGCGCGCTGATCGAGGCGGGCTGTGCCGCCATCGCCATCCTGTTCGTCAACGCCTATGCCAACCCGGCCAATGAACGCGCGGCGGTGGCGGCGGTGCGGGCGCTCTGGCCCAACGACCATGTCACCTGCTCGACCGAGATCCTGCCCGAGATCCGCGAATTCGAGCGGTTCTCGACCACCGCGCTCAACGCTTATCTCCAACCCGAGGTCGGCGGTTATCTGAAGCGGCTGGAAGATGCGCTGATCGCCGACGGTTTCGGTGGCGAATTCCTGATCGTGCAGTCCAATGGCGGGGTGATGTCGGTGGACACCGCCCGCCGGCTGCCGGTGCGGACCGCGCTCTCGGGCCCGGCGGCCGGCGTGATCGCGGCCGGCTATATCGCCGGACAGGCGGGCTTTCCCAACGTCATCACCGGCGATATCGGCGGCACCAGCTTCGACGTCTCGCTGATCGCCGACGGCCGCACCGTGCTGTCGCCCCAGACCTCGATCGATTACGGCATGGTCGTGCGCACGCCGATGATCGAGATCACCACCATCGGCGCCGGCGGCGGGTCGATCGCCTGGGTCGACAAGGGCGGGATGCTGAATATCGGCCCGGAAAGCGCCGGGTCGACCCCGGGCCCGGTCTGCTATGGCAATGGCGGCGACCGGCCGACGGTGACCGATGCCAATGTCGTGCTGGGCCGGATCAATGCCGATCGGCCGATCGGCGGCAAGCTTGCCCGGCTGGACCGCGAGGCGGCGTTGGCGGCGATCGAGGCGCAGGTGGCGACGCCGCTGGGGCTGGAGCCGATGGCGGCGGCCGAGGCCATCATCCGGGTTGCGAATTCGCGCATGGCCGGCGCCATCCGCCTGGTGTCGATCGAACGCGGCTACGACCCGAAGCGCTTCGCGCTGATGCCCTTCGGCGGCGGCGGTTCGCTGCATGTCGGCGCGTTGATGAAGGATGTCGGCCTGGGCCGGGCCCTGGTGCCGCGCTATCCGGGCGTCACCTCGGCGCTGGGCTGCGTGATCGCCGACATGCGCCACGACTATGTCCAGACGATCAATGCGGTGCTGGATGCGGTCGACCCCGCCATGCTGGCCGGGGCAATGCGCGAGCATGCGGCCGGCGGGCTGAAGCTGCTGGCGGCGGCGGGTGTGACGCTTGACGCCAAGACCGTGCGCTTCGAATTCGACATGGCCTATCTGGGCCAGACCCACACGGTGCCGGTGCCGTTCGAGATCGCGGTCGATGCCGCCGGCGATCCGGCGCCGTTCAGCATCGCCGACATCGCGGCGGCCTTCGAGGATGCCTATCGCGGCGTTTATGGCCGGCTGCTGGAGGGCGGCACCATGCGGGTGCTGAACCTGCGCACCGCCGTGATCGGCACCCGGCCCAAATTCGATCTGGGCGTGCTGGCCCCCACCACCACCGGCGGCGCCGATCTGGCCCGCACCGGCACCCGGCCGGTCTATGTCGACGGCGCCTGGCACGATGCCGGCATCTATGCCCGGCTGGAGCTGCCGGTCGACAGCGTGGTGGAGGGGCCGGCGATCCTGGAACAGCCCGACACCACCATCTTCGTCGAACCCGACCTTTATGCCACGGTCGACCGGTTCGGCAACCTGGTCATCGCCCGCAAGAGTGACCGTGAGGGAGCCTGACCCATGGCCGATTTCTTCGCCGACTTCCAGCCCGCCCGCACCGCCCTGCTGATCGTCGACCTGCAGAACGACTTTCTGCATCCCGACGGCGCCTATGCCCGCGGCGGCGCCGGATCGCCCGAAATCGCCGCCCTGCCGGCGCGGGTGAAGCCGGTGGCCGATGCCCTGCGCGCGGCCGGCGGCTTCGTCATCTCCACCCAGTTCACCCTGGTGCCCGGGCGGGGCGGCGAGCCGATGATCGCCGATCATCTGCGCCAGATCCGCCCCTTTCTGCGCCGGGGCGATTTTCTGCCCGGCGGCTGGGGCCATGCCCTGGTCGACGAGCTGCAGCCGGCCGATTTCACCGTCGAGAAGGTCGCCTACAGCGCCTTCTATCAGTCGCGGCTGGATTTCGTGCTGGCGCGTGCCGGCATCGACCGGCTGATCGCCTGCGGCATCGTCACCAATGGCGGCGTGGCGAGCACGGTGCGCGAGGCCCATGTCCGTGGCCTGCCCACACTGGTACTCTCCGACGGCTGTGCGGCGATGAAGCCGGATCTGCACGACGCCACCATCACCGTGCTCTCGTCCATCGGGCCGGTGATGAGCTGCGCCGAGGCCGAAACCCGCATCCGTGCTGCAGTATGAGCCAAGCCTTTCCCGACCTGCCTTCCCCGACCCGAGGACAACACCCCATGGCCCGTGAAACCCGCCCCGCCTTCCAGTGGGAAGATCCGCTGAACCTTGCCGGCGAGCTGTCGGAAGAGGAGCGGATGATCCGCGACACCGCGCATGACTATGCGCAGGAGAAGCTCCAGACCCGGGTGCTGGAGGCCAATCGTCACGAGATCTTCCATCGCGAGATCATGACCGAAATGGGCGCGCTGGGCCTGCTGGGCTGCACCCTGCCCGAGGAGTATGGCTGCGCGGGCCTGTCTTACGTGGCTTACGGCCTGGTGGCGCGCGAGGTGGAGCGGGTCGACAGCGGCTATCGCTCGGCGATGAGCGTGCAGTCCTCGCTGGTGATGTATCCGATCTACGCCTTCGGCACCGAAGAGCAGCGCCGCAAATACCTGCCGCGCCTGGCGACCGGCGAACTGGTCGGCTGCTTCGGCCTGACCGAGCCCGATGCCGGCTCCGACCCCTCGTCGATGCGCACCCGCGCCCGCAAGGTCGATGGCGGCTACGAGATTTCGGGCACCAAGACCTGGATCACCAATGCGCCGATCGCCGACGTTTTCGTGGTCTGGGCCAAGGATGATCACGGCTCGATCCGCGGTTTCGTGCTGGAAAAGGGCATGACGGGGCTGACCGCGCCCAAGATCGAGGGCAAGTTCTCGCTGCGCGCCTCGATCACCGGCCAGATCGCCATGGATCAGGTCTTCGTGCCCGAAGAGAACGCCTTCCCCGAGGTCCGCGGCCTGACCGGCCCGTTCTCGTGTCTGAACAATGCCCGCTACGGCATCGCCTGGGGGGCGATGGGTGCTGCGGAATTCTGCTGGCATGCCGCGCGTCAGTACACCATGGACCGGATCATGTTCGGCCGGCCGCTGGCCGCCACCCAGCTGATCCAGAAGAAGCTGGCCGATATGCAGACGGAAATTGCGCTCGGCCTGACCGCGGCGCTGCAGCTGGGCCGGCTGAAGGATCGCGGCACCGCGGCGCCCGAGGCGATCAGCCTGCTGAAGCGCAACAATTGCGGCAAGGCGCTGGAGATTGCCCGGGTCGCCCGCGACATGCATGGCGGCAACGGCATCGCCGACGAGTATCATGTGATCCGTCACATGTGCAATCTGGAGGCCGTGAATACCTATGAAGGCACCCACGACGTCCATGCGCTGATCCTGGGCCGCGCCCAGACCGGCATCGCCGCCTTCGGCTGATCCGGTCTGCCGGCGACGCCTTACGCCACTGACCGCCCGCTACTGACCCACGGAGTCCTGACCCTATGGCGACCGCCCGAGCCGAAGGTGCCCTCTCCCATATCCGCGTGCTCGATCTCAGCCGCGTCCTCGCCGGCCCCTGGGCCAGCCAGATCCTGGGCGATCTGGGGGCGGAGGTGCTGAAGATCGAACGGCCGGGTGCGGGCGACGACACCCGCGGCTGGGGGCCGCCCTATGCCGAGGCGGCCGACGGTTCGGCGCGGGAGGCGGCCTATTTTCTGACCACCAATCGCAACAAATCCTCGGTCGCGATCGATATGGGCACCGCGGAGGGGGCGGCGCTGATCCGGCGTCTGGCCGCCGAATCCGATGTGGTGATCGAGAATTTCAAGGTCGGCGGTCTGAAGAAATACGGGCTCGACCAGGAGACCCTCAGGGCGCTCAATCCGCGGCTGATCTATTGCTCGATCACCGGTTTCGGCCAGACCGGACCTTATGCGCCGCGCGCCGGATATGACTTCATGATCCAGGCCATGGGCGGGCTGATGTCGGTGACCGGAGAGCCCGACGAGGTGCCGGGTGGCGGGCCGGTCAAGGTGGGTGTGGCCCTGGTCGACGTGATGACCGGGCTTTATGCGACCATCGGCGTTCTGGCGGCGCTGGCCCATCGCGAGCGGACGGGGGCGGGGCAATATATCGATCTGGCCCTGCTCGACGTCTCGGTCGCGACGCTCGCCAATCAGGCGATGAATTATCTGGTTTCGGGCAAGGCGCCGGGGCGGATGGGCAATGCCCATCCCAATATCGTGCCCTATCAGGCCTTCGCGACCCAGGACGGCCATCTGGTGCTGGCGATCGGCAATGACGAACAGTTCCGCCGCTTTGCCGCCGAGGCCGGCCATCCGGACTGGGGGACGGATCCGCGGTTCGCGACCAACGCCCAGCGCGTCGCCAACCGTGCCGCCCTGGTGCCGCTGGTGGCGGGGGCGGTCGCCACCCGCACCACCGACGACTGGATTGCGGCGCTGGAAAGCAAGGCCGTGCCCTGTGGCCCGATCAACACGCTCGACCGGGTGTTTGCCGATCCGCAGGTGCAGGCCCGGGGCCTGGCGCGGCAGATCGCCCATCCGGCGCTGGGATCGGTGCCGACGGTGGCCAATCCGCTCAATCTGTCGGCGACGCCGGTCGATTACGCCCGCGCCGCACCCCGTCTCGGTGCCGATACCGACGAGACGCTGGGCCGGCTGCTGGGGCTGGATGCGGCCGCCCTTGCCGATCTTCGCAAAAGAGGTGTCATCGGATGACCCTGCCCGCGACCGTTTCGGGGGCGCCGCGCACGGTGTTCGACCGGATCTGGGACGCGCATGTCGTGCATGCCCATCCGGCCGGCCAGCGCCTGCTGTGGATCGACCGCCATTTCACCCATGAGGGCAGCTTTCACGCCTATGGCAAGCTGGCGGACATGGGCCGGCGGGTGGCGCGGCCGGATCTGACTTTCGGGGTTGCCGATCATTACGTGCCGACCCGCAACCGCGATGCCGAGCCGGCGGACCCCGATGTCGGCCGGGTGATCCGGCTGTTGCGCGACAACACGGCGGCCAATGCGGTGCGGCTGTTCGATCTGGGCGACGAGGAACAAGGCATCGTCCATGTGGTGGGGCCGGAACAGGGGCTGACCCTGCCGGGGCTGACCATCGTCTGCGGCGACAGCCATACCTCCACCCATGGCGCCTTCGGGGCGCTGGCCTTCGGCATCGGCGCCTCGGAAGTCGCCCATGTGCTGGCGACCCAGACGCTGTGGCAGCGCCGGCCGAAGACTTTCCGGGTGCGGGTGGATGGCCGGCTGGGCGCCGGCGTTTCGGCCAAGGATCTGATCCTGCACCTGATTTCGGTGATCGGCACCGATGGCGCCACCGGCCATGTGATCGAATATGCCGGGCCGGCGATCCGGGCGCTGGGCATGGAAGCGCGGATGACGGTGTGCAACATGTCGATCGAGGCCGGTGCCCGTGCCGGGATGATCGCCCCCGACGAGACCACCTTCGCCTGGCTGAAGGGCCGGCCTGCCGCCCCGGCGGGGGCGCTGTTCGATCGGGCGGTGGCGCATTGGTCGGCGCTGCGCAGCGATGACGAGGCCGTCTTCGACCGCGAGATCGTGATCGACGGCAGCGCCGTCGCACCCGTCGTCACCTGGGGCACCGCACCCGAAGAGGCGGTGGCGATCGACGGCCATGTGCCCGGCGATGCCGATCCGGCGACGCTCGACTATATGGGGCTGGTGCCGGGGCAGAAGCTGGAAGGCCTGCCGGTCGACCGGGTGTTCATCGGATCCTGCACCAATGGCCGGATCGAGGATCTGCGCGCGGCGGCGGCCCTGCTGAAAGGGCGGCGGCTGACGGTGCCGATGCTGGTCTCCCCCGGGTCCACCCGGGTCAAGCGCCAGGCCGAAGCGGAAGGCCTGGCCCGGATCTTCGTCGAGGCCGGGGCCGATTGGGTGGAGAGCGGCTGTTCGATGTGTGTGGGCATGAACGGAGATCTGGCGGCGCCGGGCGAGCGGGTGGCATCGACCACCAATCGCAATTTCCGCGGCCGCCAGGGGCCGGGGGCGCGCACCCATCTGATGAGCCCGGCCATGGCCGCAGCGGCTGGTGTGACCGGCCGGCTGGCCGATATCCGCCGGCTGGCGGAGGGCTGATCCCATGGCCCAGGCGACGCTCCGCCCGCTGACCCGGCTGACCGCGATCGCAGCACCGCTGCCGCTCGCCAATGTCGATACCGATCAGCTGCTGCCGGCCCGCTTCATGCGCCGGCCGCGCGGCGATGGCTATCACCCCTATCTGCTGCACGATCTGGCCCATGATGCCGAGGGCCGGCCTGACCCGGATTTCGTGCTCAACCGACCGGCATATGCCGGCGCCGGCATCCTGGTCGCCCGGCGCAATTTCGGCGGCGGCTCGTCGCGCGAAGGCGCCGTCTATGCCCTGGTCGATGCCGGTTTCCGGGTGGTGATCGCGCCCGGCTTCGGCGACATCTTCCGCGCCAATGCGCTGAAGAACGGCATGCTGCCGGTGGCGCTGGACGAGGCGGTGGTCGCCCGGCTGCTGGCCGCTCTGGCCGCAAGCCCCGGCGCCACCATCTCGGTCGATCTGCCCGAACAGACCGTCACCCTGCCGATGGGGGCGGGCAGGGCCGAGGTCTTCGGCTTCGAGGTCGACCCCTTCCGCAAAGACCTGCTGGTCCGCGGTCTGGACGAGATCGGGCTGACCCTGTCGCTGGCGGAGGAGATCGCCCTATATGCGGAGAATCGGGTCAGGCGTGAACCCTGGGTGGTGCCGACGTCGCGCGAGACTTGAGGCAGATCAAGGTTCTATGGGGTTGGCGGGTGCATCCTCGATCATGATCCGGAGTGGATCGGGCGCCGTCATCACGCCCGACGCCGGCATGGAGGGGAGGCTCCGATGTCCCAGACCCTGCACCCGCATACCACCATCCTGGTCGCCGATGGTCGCAAGGCGCTGTTCCTGCGTCCGTCGGACGATCCGGAGGCATCCGACCCGGTCGTTTTTCTGGAGATGACGGCACCGGGCGAAGAGACGGTGTCCGATCGAGCCGTCCGGGCACCGGGTAGTTTGCAGAACCGCATCGGCCCGCGCAGCGCGATCGAGCATCCGAGCGCCCATGACGCGTTGGAACATGCCTTCGGCCGTGCGGTCGCCGAGAAGGCCTCCGCCCTTCATGCCGCCGGAGAGATCGGCCGGCTGGTGCTGGTGGCGCCGCCGCGCATGCTCGCCGATCTGCGCGCCCATCTGCCCGAAGGACTGCATGGCGAGGTGGTCGCCGAGATCGACAAGGAACTGGTCAACCGGCCGGTGCCCGAGATCCTGGAGATCGTGACCGCCCGCCTGGGGTGATCCCCGCCTTTCGACGCCGACCCGGCCCGGCCAGCGCTGCGCTGGCCGGGCCGTTTCATTGCCGGCTGCAACACATCGGCACGTAATAGTGCTTCAATGAAGACGCGTGTTTCCGTTATGGTGCACACGCAGCGGCGGCGTCACGCCGCGGCATGTCCCCTCCCGTTCCCCCCAGCTGATATCCGGGGCCGGCTCTCGATCGATCTTTGCGAGATGCCGCCCCTGGCCTGTCCTCATGTTCAGATTACGGAACAAGAAGCGAACATCGCGCCGCCGCAAATCCTCACCGCGCCGCCGGGCGCCCGCCAGACGGGCGCCGCGGCGTCGGCTGTCGTTCACCGACTGGATGTTCCGGAAATTCAGGAGATACCTGAAGATGGGCTGGAGACTGCTGGTGCTCTATTATATGTCGCACATGGGCGATTGATCGTATGATGGACGAATGTTCGCGCATATGTGTTCGTATTACGAACCTGCGGCCAGCTCGACACAGCCGGTCCGCAGCAGGGCGATGACATGCGGGGCGAAGGAGCGCCAGATATCCAGCCGGAAGCGCTCCGGGGCGTCGCGCCAGAGGAGCACCGTCACCCCGTCCATCACCGTCCGGCAGCCACGGCCGGGGGCGATCCGGTCGATGTCGCGCGGGCAGCCGATGGTCAGCAGCTCTGCGGCCGCCGGCCCTTCGACCATCACCGTGACCTCGCGGTCCGAGATGTCGGTCAGGCTGTGCGGGGCCGCGTCATAGACGGCAGCCGCTGCCGCAGCAAGACGTCCGGCATCGGCCTCGGGCGCCAGGATGTGCCATTCATCGGGGCCGAGGCACAGGGCCTCTATAGCCCCCGCCGCGGCACGATCGCCGATCTTCTGCGGCAGATCGAGCCCCAGTGCGCCTGAGAGCGTCGGCAGATCGCCGGTGCGCGCCCGAAGCGAGAAGCGTGCGACCGGGGCGAGGAGGGTGACCGTGACCGCGCTGCTGCGGGCGAGCGGGCCGGGTTCGACGGTCGGATCGGAAGTCATGGTCTCAGCCTCTCCCTGTCAGAGCTTCAGCCGGTCGCCGGCGGGGTCGTAGAAGACGGTGCCGGTCACCTCGGCCTCGATCACCCGGTCGGGCATGGGGATCCAGACCGTCTCGCCCATCCGGTCATGGCCGCCCTCCAGCAGGGCCAGCGCGATCGGCCGGCCGAGGGCGACGCTCTGATAGGACGAGGTGACGTGACCGACCATCTTCATCGGGATCGGCTGGGCCGGGTCGAGCACGAGCTGCGCGCCTTCCTCCAGCCGGGTCCGTCCATCGCGGGTCAGCAGCCCGACCAGTTGCCGGCGGCCGGGGGCCGCCAGATCCGGGCGCTGCAGGCCACGCTTGCCGACGAAATCCGGCTTTTTCTGCCCGACCGCCCATCCGAGCCCGGCATCGAAAGGGGTGACGGTCCCGTCGGTGTCCTGGCCGACGATGATGTAACCCTTTTCGGCCCGCAGCACATGCATGGTCTCTGTCCCATAGGCACAGATGTCGTAGCGCTGGCCGGCCGCCCACAGCATGTCCCACAACGCCCGGCCATGGCGGGCCGGGACGTTGACCTCGAAGCCGAGTTCGCCGGTGAAGCTCACCCGGAACAGACGGGCCGGGAAGCCGCCGACGCGGCATTCGGCGATCGACATATGCGGGAAGGCGGCATCCGAGATGTTCAGCCCCTCGACGAAGGGGCTGAGCAGATTGCGGGCATTGGGGCCGTTGAGGACGATGGTCGCCCACTGCTCGGTGGTGGAGGTCAGCCAGACCTTGAGGTCGGGCCATTCCGTCTGGAGATAGTCCTCCATCATGTTGAGCACGCGGGCGGCACCGCCGGTGGTGGTGGTGACGTGGAAGCGGTCGGTGGTCAGCCGTCCGATGACGCCGTCGTCGCGGATGAAGCCGTCATCGCCCAGCAGCAGACCATAGCGCGTGCGGCCCGGGGCGAGTTTGCTCCAGGGGTTGGTATACATGCGGTTCATGAACTCGACCGCATCGGGGCCCACCACCTCGATCTTGCCGAGCGTGGAGGCATCGAAGATGCCGAGGCTCGCCCGGGGGGCACGGCATTCGCGGGCGACCGCCGCCTCCATGTCCTCGCCCGGTTTCGGGAAATAGCGCGCCCGGCGCCACAGCCCGACCGGTTCGAACACCGCGCCATTGTCGACGGCCCAGCCGTCGATCGGCGTCTTGCGGGTGACGTCGAAATGCTCGCCGCGATGATAGCCGGCCAGCGCGCCGAAGGTGGTGGGGGTATAGGGCGGGCGGAAGGTGGTCAGCCCCACCTCCGGCTGGCTGCGGCCCAGCGCATCGGCGGCGATGTTGAGGCCGTTGATGTTCGACAGCTTACCCTGATCGGTGGCCATGCCGTTGGTGGTGTAGCGCTTGACATGCTCGATCGAGCGCATGCCCTCGCGCACCGCCAGCCGCAGATCCTTGGCGGTGACGTCGTTCTGATAGTCGACGAAGGCGCGCACCCTCGCAGGCTCGCGGTCGGTCGGAAGCTCGGTCACGCTCTCCCCCGTCCCCGGCCGGTCGCCGGTGACGGTGTGGCGGCCGGCTGCAGCGGGATCTCCGCCCAGCTCGCGAACGGCGGCAGCCCCCATCGCGGCGCCGTCATCCAGCGCCGCGGCGATGCCCCAGAGCCCGCGGGCCGCGCCGGCGATCTGGCAGGCCTCGGTGCGGGTGCCGGGCAGAAAGGTCTCTGCGGCCGCATCCCAGACAAGGCTGCCTTTGGTGTGCGAGAACAGATGCAGCGACGGCGTCCAGCCGCCCGACATCAGAAGGCAGTCGCAGTCGATCCTGACCGCCGCCCCCACCCGGCCATTGGTCACCGGGTTGACCTGCACCGCGCGGATCCTGAGCCGGCCCCGGGTATCGGTGACGGTGTGGCTGGCCAGAACCGTGATGCCGCGCGCCTCTGCGGCCGCCTTGAGCGCCGCGGGGGCCTGGCTTCTGGTATCGACGATTGCCGCGATCCGGGTGCCGGCGTCGGCCAGATCGAAGGCCGCGTGCCAGGCACTGTCATGGCTGGTGACGACGACCGCGCAGCTGCCCACCCGCACGCCATAGCGGTTCAGATAGGTCTGGGCCGCACCGGCCAGCATCACCCCTGGCCGGTCGTTGCCGTTGAAGACCAGCGGCTTTTCGATGGCCCCCTGGGCCAGCACCACCTGGCCCGCCCGCACCCGCCACAGCCGTTCGCGCGGCTGGCCTGCGGCCGGGGCGTCCAGGTGATCGGTCAGCCGCTGGCAGAGCCCGACCATGTTCTGATGGTAATAGCCGATCGCGGTGGTGCGGGTCAGGATCCGCACGCCCAGGCCGGACAGCTCCGCCAGGGCCGCCGCCAGCCAGTCCCAGGCCGGGCGGCCGTCGATCACCGCCTGCGGCTCGCTGAGCAGGCTGCCGCCGGCCTCGGCGGTCTCGTCGACCAGGGTGACCCGCAGCCCGGCCCGGGCCGCCGTCAATGCCGCCGCCAGCCCGGCGGGGCCGGCGCCCACCACCAGCAGGTCGGTATGCAGATAGCGCGAGGCATAGCCGTCCGGGTCGGGTTCGGTGGGGGAGACGCCGAGGCCCGCCGCCGCCCGGATGAAGGGCTCGTAGAACCGGTCCCAGAAGCTCTTCGGCCACATGAAGGTCTTGTAGTAGAAGCCGGCCGGCAGCAGCATGTGCAGGCTGTCGTTGATCGCTCCCAGATCCAGCTTCAGGTTGGGATAGCGGTTCTGGCTGGTGACCGCCAGCCCGTCATGGATCTCCCGGACGGTCGCGCGGGTGTTGGGCTCGGCGCGGCCGGGGCCGCGGCGGGTGCCGACCAGGGCGTTCGGCTCTTCCGATCCGGCGGTCAGCACGCCCCGCGGGCGGTGATATTTGAACGACCGGCCGATCAGATGCTCGCCATGGGCCAGCAGGGCCGAGGCGACGGTGTCGCCGGCAAACCCCTGATAGCGCCTGCCGTCGAAGGTGAAGGTGACCGGCCGGCCGTGATCGACCCGGCCGCGGCCCGGAACGCGAAAACCGGCGGGGCTCATTCTGCGCGCTCCTTCAGGGCCGCGAGATCGGGGCGGGGATCGCCGACCCGATAGGTCGTCAGGAAGCGGTCGCTCACCGTGTCGCGCACGGCATTGAAGAACCGGCCGCAGCCATGGACATGGCGCCAGCGTTCGAAATGGGCGCCGCGGATGTTGTTGCGGATGAACAGAAAGTCGCGCCAGTCCTCGTCGGTCGCCGTGGCGGGGTCGGGCCGGGCGATATGGGCCTCGCCCGCATAGACGAATTCCAGCTCGGGCAGGGTTTCGCCGCAATAAGGGCAGTGGATCAGAAGCATGGCGTGATCCTCAATGCGCGACGGCGGCGGCCGCGGCTTCGTCGATCAGACGGCCGGTGGTGAACCGCTCCAGCGTGAAGGGGGCGTTGATCGGGTGCGGCTCGTCTTTCGCCACCGTCCAGGCCAGCGTATGGGCGGCGCCGGGCGTCGCCTTGAAGCCGCCGGTGCCCCAGCCGCAATTGACATAAAGCCCCGGCACCGGCGTTTTGCCCAGAATTGCCGAGCGGTCGGGGGTCACGTCGACGATGCCGCCCCATTTGCGCAGCATGCGCATGCGGTTGAAGATCGGGAAGATCTCGCAGATCGCGGCCACGGTGTGTTCGATCAGCGGCAGGCCGCCGCGCTGGGAATAGCTGGTATACTGGTCGGTGCCCGACCCGATCACCAGCTCGCCCTTGTCCGACTGGCTGATATAGGCATGCACCGTGTTCGACATCACAACGCAGGGGAAGATCGGCTTCACCGGCTCCGACACCAGCGCCTGCAACGGGTAGCTTTCCAGCGGCAGCCGGACGCCGGCGCTCTGCATCACCACGCTGGTATTGCCGGCGGCGGAGACGGCCACCTTCTTTGCGCGGATGAAGCCCTTCGCGGTTTCGACCCCTGTCACCCGGCCATCGGGGCCGCGGCGGATTTCGGTCACCGGGCAGTTCTGGATGATGTCGACGCCGCGCGCGGCCGCCGCACGGGCATAGCCCCAGGCGACCGCATCATGGCGGGCGGTGCCGGCGCGTTCCTGCAGGGCGGCGCCCACCACCGGATAGCGGGCGCGGGGGGAGATGTCGAGCGGCGGGCAATACGCTTTGGCCTCTTCGGGCGTCAGCCAGCGGTTGTCGACGCCGTTCAGGCGATTGGCGTGGATGTGGCGCTTGAAACTCTGGATATCGTGCACGGTATGCGCCAGCATCAGCACGCCGCGCTTGGAATACATGACGTTGTAGTTCAGCTCCTGCGACAGCCCGTCCCAGAGATCGACGGCGTGATCATAAAGCCGGGCACTTTCGTCATAGAGATAATTCGACCGGATGATCGTGGTGTTGCGCCCGGTATTGCCGCCGCCCAGCCATCCCTTGTCGATGACCGCGACATTGGTGATGCCGTGCTCTTTCGCCAGGTAATAGGCGGCCCCCAGCCCATGGCCACCGGCGCCGACGATCACCACGTCGTATTCCGGTTTGGGCGCACTTTCGGGCCATTGTGCCGTCCAGCCCTTGTGGCCGGTCAGGGCATTCTTCAACAGCGACATGGCGGAAAAACGGGTCATGGCGGCCAGCCCTCAACGCTCCAGCTTTGCGGGTATTCTAGGCGCGGGATCCTGCCTCGGGACTGGAAGCCTGCGACGGAAGCGTTGTAGAATTGCGTCATGACCCCAGCCCGGAAACGCCTGCGTGTCGGCTTCCTGCTTGCGGACCGGTTCACGCTCTCGGCCTTCGCAAATTTCGTGGATGTTCTGCGACTTGCCGCCGACGAGGCGGACCGGTCGCGGCCGATCCTCTGCGACTGGACGGTGCTCTCCGACGACATGAACCCGATCCGGTCGAGCTGCGGCGTGAAGGTACAGCCCGATACCCGGCTCGACCGGGCCGGCACATATGACTATCTGGTCGTGGTGGGCGGGCTGATCCGCGAGGCGAGCGGCCTCTCGCCGGCCAGCATGCAGTTCCTGCAGGCGGCGGCGCGGGGCGGTGTGCCGCTGGTCGGGCTGTGTACGGGGGTCTTCCTGCTCCACGAGGCGGGGCTGCTCGACGGCTACCGCTGCTGCGTCAGCTGGTTCCACCATGATGATTTTCTTGAACGTTTCGGCTCAACCCGGCCGGTATCCGACCAGATCTTCGTGGTCGACCGCGACCGGCTGACCTGTTCGGGCGGCCATAGCGCGGCGCATCTGGCGGCATATCTGGTTGAGACCCATATCGGGCGGGTCGCGGCGATCAAAAGCCTCAGCATCCTGATCATCGACGAGGCGATGACCGGCGACAAACCCCAGCCCGGCGGCGGCAGCCCGCTCACCGCCCGCGACCCGCTGGTGCGCAAGGCGCTGATCCGCATGCGCCAGCGGCTGGAGGACCCGGCGAGCGTCGACGAACTGGCCGCCGATCTGGGCGTGGGCCGCCGCAAGCTGGAACGCAGCTTCCAGGCCGATCTCGGCCTCTCACCGGCGCGGGCCGGCCAGCGCCTCCGGCTCGACGCCGCCCGCCACCTGCTGGCGACCACATCGCGCACGGTGACCGACATCGCCCATGCGACGGGTTTCTGCGACGCCTCGCATCTGATCAACATGTTCAGGGGGGCGTTCGGGGTGTCGCCGGCGGAGGTCCGGCGGGGGGGGCCACGGGCGCGCGACCTCACCCGGCCGTCATCTGATGTCGGAGACAGTTTCGACGAGAAGCTCGCTGAAGCGCTTTACAGGGCTTGACGGGGTCGCGTCAGCAAGATGCAGGCCCAGATTGATCGTCCCGAGTGCCGGCAGACCGCATGAGGTTGCATCAAGGACGCGAAGATGCGATGGCACGACGTCTGCGATCCGCGCCGTGATCCCCAAGCCGGCCGTCACGGCAGCCCACAATCCGGCCAGGCCGGAACTGGCGAATACATGCTCCCAGGCAATGCCATCTTTCTCCAGCGCGTCGATTGCCCTTGCCCGAAACGAGCAGGGCGGATCGAACGCCACCAGAGGAACAGGCATGCCCGGCTCCCGGTCAAATGCGTCTGGCCCGATCCAGACGACACGAAAGCTGCCGATAACGGAATGGTGGGTGCTGCTCAGATCGCCCCAGGTCAAGGCCAGGTCCAGGTCGCCGGCGTCGATCAGCCTCACGAGATGGGAGCCGCGCTCCACACGAACCGTCACCCTGATTTTGGGATAGGCGCGTGAGAAGCGCCCAAGCAGAACCGGCAGCGATGTATCGGCGAAGTCTTGCGGAATACCAAGACGGACCCGTCCCTCCATATCGGTGAGGCGTTGCATCGCCATCATGGCTTCATCGTTCAATTCGAGCAGCCGCTTTGCATAAGACAGCAGGATTTCGCCCGCCTCTGTCAGCACGAGGCCGCGACCCTGTTTACGAAACAAGGTCTGCCCCACCTGGGCTTCCAGTTTGCGAAGTTGCAGGCTGATCGCGGGCGGCGACCGTCCGATCCGCTCGGCCGCTTTCGCGAAGCTTCCGAGCGTGCTGCCGGTCACGAACGTCCGAAGGACATCCATATCGAGGTTGGGAGGCATAGCCATGATTAAATTTATCAAAACAATTTTGAAAGAAGTACAAAATTATCAAAGTGATTTGGCCGGGCTAGGCTCCGTCACCGAAGGCTCTCAGGCAGGCAGCCTCTGCACCCCATCTTCGGGGAGGCGCCTTCTGGGAACCGCGTCCATCCACAGGAGCGCCCGCCATTTCCGCGTTCGAAAGCCAACCCCAGGTCAATGATACCAGCGACGGCCTGCCGGGGGCGCAAAAGCTCCGGGCTGTGGCAACGCTCATCCTGGGAAGCGCCATCGCCACACTGGATACGACAATCGCGACAACCGCGCTGCCAACCATCGCGACCGATCTGCACGCAAGCCCGGAAACGTCGATCTGGATCATCAATGCGTATCAGCTCGCGATGGTCGCAACGCTGCTGCCCCTCGCGGCCTGTGGCGACATCGTCGGGCACAGACGCATCTATACGGGCGGCCTGGCGCTTTTCACGCTTGCGTCTCTTGCATGCGGGCTGGCGTCATCATTGCCGATGCTCATTGCAGCCCGGACGCTGCAGGGTATTGGTGCGGCGGGCATCCTGAGCGTCACCAGTGCCCTCATCCGTTTTATCTACCCTCATAGTCAGATTGGTCGTGCGCAAGGTCTGAATGCCCTGATCGTCGCCGTGTTCTTCGCGATCGGCCCCCTGGTTGCCTCGGGCGTTCTGGCTGTAACCACCTGGCCGTGGCTGTTTCTGATCAACATCCCGCTCGGGGCTTTTGCGGTGGTGCTGGCGTTCAGAGCTTTGCCCCGGACGACCGGCGAACGGCCATCCCATTCATTTGACGGCACCAGCGGAATATTGGTCGCGGGCATGTTCGGCCTTCTCATCCTTGGACTCGGAGATGCGGCCCACCAGGCCGGCCTGGTGCGGGTATTGTGCGAATGGGGTGCATCCCTTGTCTGCTTCGGTGCGCTCCTCTCCAGACAGCGCAGGCATCCGGCGCCGCTGCTGCCCGTCGATTTATGTCGTCGGCCGCTTTTTGCCCTGTCAGTCCTGACGTCGATTTTTGCCTACGCTGCCCAAGGTCTGGCCTTCGTCTCTCTGCCTTTCCTTTTTGAGACGGTCATGGGGCGATCACAGACCGAAACCGGACTTCTCTTAACGCCATGGCCGGTCATGGTCGCCGTCGTCGCCCTGATTGCAGGGCGCCTGTCGGAACGCCGGTCGGTCGCGGTTCTGGGGGGTGTCGGCCTGCTGCTGCTCTGCCTCGGCATGGCGCTGCTGGCCTTCCTGCCAGACCAGGCAACGTTTCCGGACATCGCATGGCGGCTGGCAATCTGCGGCGCAGGCTTCGGCCTGTTTCAATCCCCGAACCTGAAGGCGCTGACGGCGAGCGTGCCACGAGAGCGGGCCGGCGCAGCAAGCGGCATCATCCCGACGGCCCGCCTGCTCGGTCAGGCCCTGGGCACAGCCCTGGTGGCCGCCTGCTTCACGATTGGAGGCGAGGCAGGCTCCATGACCGCTCTCTGGCTCGGCAGTGCGTTCTCTGCGCTCGCATGTGCGACGAGTCTCATGAGGTATAGGAAAGAACAGTGAATGACGGGCAAGTTCGCACTAGCGGCACGCCCTGTGCCTCTGCACGCTCCCGATCGCTGCCCCCCGATACACCGCCGGCGTCTTCCCCACATGCCGCTGGAAGACGCGCGTCAGGTGGCTCTGGCTTGAAAAGCCGCAGGCGGCGGCGATGGCGGCGATGGGTTGGTCGGTTCGAAGCAGGATGCGGGCCCGGGCGATGCGTTTTTGGGTGACCCAGGCATGCGGGGCGAGGCCGCGGGACAGGTGGAACATGCGGTGGAAGTGGTAGCCGGACAGGTCGGCCAGGGCGGCAAGGTCGTCCAGCGTGATCGCCTGGTCCAGATGGGCGTCGATCCAGTCGTCGACCCGGCGCAGGATATGCGGGGCAAGGCCGGCGCGTATGGTCACCGGCTTTTTGCGCAGGGCGCCGAACAGCTCGGCGAGGGCGGTTTCGGCGTGCAGCACATCCCCGTCGGCGCCGGCGGCGGCAAGCCGGGCGAGGGGGATGGCGAGATCCGGGTTTCGGACGAAGGTCGCTTCCGGCAGGTCCAGGCTGCGGGCGTCGCAATCATGGGTGCGGGCAAAGCCGCTGCGCAGCCTGGCTTCCGACAGATAGAGATGCACGAAGCGGAAGGGGGCGTTGATCTCCCAATCGGAGCCGCAGCCTTCCGGCATCACGCAGATCGCCCCGGGATAGCCGGTAATGCCCCCCGCATCCACCCGCCGCGTCCCGGTCCCGCCCTCAAGATAAAGGCTGAAGGTCGTATGGGCCGGCGCCCGATAGCACACCCGATCGCGGGTGTTTTCCCAGACCGCGACCGCACAGCCTTCGCCCAGCTCCATGCCGGCGAGCGCCCTGGCGACCGGTGATCTGCGCAGGACGTCGTAGATGGTGTCGGGCGTGGAGGGGCGGGAGGTCGCAATGTGAGACATGGGGCGGTGAGACATGGGGTGCCGGCCGTTGGGTGCGTCGGCCGATGTTAGGTCGGCCGGCGCCGCGGGAAAAGTGTCGGCCTGCGGATTTGCGCAAGAAGATGCAAAACCGCCGGGGGTGACCCGGCCTATGCTGCGCGCATGAACACATCCCTTCTCTTTGTCTCCACCGTGCTGATCTGGGGCACGACGTGGATTGCGATCGCCCTGCAGATCGGTGCCGTGCCGGTCATGGTGTCGATCTTCTATCGCTTTGCGCTGGCCGGGCTGGTGATGCTCGCCGGGCTTGCGATCCTGGGCCGTCTGGCCCGCCCGGCACATTGGCGTTTCGTCGCCGTGCAGGCGCTGTGTCTGTTTTCGTTCAACTTCGTCGGGCTCTACAAGGCGGCGGGATTGATCCCCTCGGGCCTGGTCTCGGTGGTCTTCTCGCTGGCCTCCATCTTCAACGCGGTCAATGCCCGGATCTTCTTCGGGGACCGGATCACGCTCCGCGTCGTCGGCGCCGGGGCGATCGGGGTGGCCGGGCTGGTCCTGCTGTTCTGGCACGACCTGTTCACCACGCTGGACGGGAACAGCCTGCGCGGCATTGCCTGGGCGGGGTTCGGCACGCTGATGTTCTCGTTCGGCAATATGGCCTCGCGCCGGAACAGTGCGCTCGGCACCTCTCCGGTCACCGCGAATGCCTGGGGCATGGGCATGGGGGCCGCCGTGCTGCTGACGCTGATCCTGGCGACCGGGCAGCCGGTGGTTCTGCCCGACGGCATCACCTATTGGGCGGCGCTCGCCTATCTGGCGGTGATCGGCTCGGTCACCGGCTTCACCACCTATCTGCTGCTGGTGCAGAAGATAGGCTCGGCCCGGGCCGGCTATGCCACGGTGGTCTTCCCCATGGTCGCGCTTCTGATCTCGACCCTGTTCGAAGGCTATCAGTGGACCTGGACGGCCGCCGCCGGGCTGGGCCTGATCGTGTTCGGCAATATCGTGATGTTCGCGCGGCGCCGGAATGGCAACAGCAGGCGCCCGGCCCGTCAGAAGCCGAGATAGCGGACATCGGGACGGTTCATGTGTTCGCCGATCACCGGCGGCGTCACGGGGGTGACGCCGTCGATCAGATCGGCTGCGGTCAGGCCATCGCTGTTGGGCAGATAGAGCGCGCAGAGCTCTGCATGGGCCCCTGCCTGAATCAGGCCCTGGAGCATCTGCTGCGGCGTCCTGCCGGAAGGTTTCAGGGCAGGGCCCTGGTAATCCTTCCGCGCAAGATCGCCGGCGGGGCCGCAGAGCAGGATGCGTACCGGCGTCTGACGTTGCAGGGCCTGCTGCGACAGAACCATGGCCATGGCCTGGGTCTGGGGGTCACCGCTGGTCACGGTGACGAACAGGCTGTCTCTGGCCGCAGCCGGCGCGGCCAGAAGGCAGAGGCCGGCAAGAAGTGCGGCTGTACGCAGAATGGTCATTTCATCTCTCCTTCCGGGAGCTGGCAGGCTATGGCGGGGGTGCGCCCGGATGTCGTCAGAGCGATTTTTGCGAGAAGTACCAGTCCGTCGTCTCATAGCCCTGGCCGGCACGGGCCTCGGCTTCGGCTGCCGTCTTGGGCGGCGACACGATCACCTTGTCGCCGGGGCACCAGGCTTCCGGCGTGGCCACGCCATGGGTGTCGCTCGTCTGCAGGGCGGTCACCAGGCGCAGGATTTCCTCGACGGAGCGGCCATTGCTCATCGGGTAGTAGATCATCGCGCGCAGGCGGCTTTCCGGGTCGATGACGAAGGTGGCACGCACGGCCTGGGTGTCGGCGGCACCGGGATGGACCATGCCATAGGCATTGGCGACGTTCATCGAGATGTCCTCGATGATCGGAAAGGGGATCTCGACCCCGAACTTCTCGCTGATGTTGCGGGTCCAGGCGAGATGCGCAAAGACGCTGTCGATCGACAGGCCCAGCAGGTCGCAATTCAGGGTCTGGAACCTGTCATGGGCGCGGGCGAAGGCAATGAATTCGGTCGTGCAGACCGGCGTGAAATCCGCCGGATGGGCGAACAGCACCAGCCAGCGGCCCCTGTAACTGGCGAGGGAAACGGGCCCATGCGTCGTCCGCGCCTCGAAATGCGGGGCGGGCTCGTTCAGACGCGGAAAACCGGGGGTGATGGTCATGGCGGTCGATCCTTCGGCTTCGGGTTTCGATGACGATCGCCGTTACCGGCGTCATCGTGAGCCAAGGATGAGGGCCGCCCCGGCCCCGCGCTTTGACATTTGATAAATTCTAAACTGCAGTTCGTGTTTTATGGCGCGTCCAACTGCGTGCCGCCCGCCACGGCTGCACCTGCATCCACCAGCGCCTGCCCCCGCGCATTCAACAGCAAGCCCGCCCCCAGCTTCGTCATCGTATACCCGAATGCCAGCCCGCGGTCGGGATCCGCGAAACCGATGGAGCCGCCGGCGCCGACATGGCCATAGGCGCGATGGCCGATGATGACGCTGTCGGCCGGCTGCGGGCGGCGGCGGTTGTCCATGCGGAGCATGAAGCCGGGGCCGAAGCGGGTGGGTTGCAGCAGGGTGGCGTCGATCTGAGTGGCGGAGCTGGCCTCGGCGAAGCCGGCGACGGTGTCGGCGTCGAAGCCGAGCGTCGCGCCGGGCAGGGTGGCGGCATAGAGCGAGGCGAGCGCGCGGGCATTGGTGATGCCGCCGGCCGCGCCGATTTCGGCCGCGTGGCCTTCGCGCGTATTGGCGCCGCGGCTGCTGTAGGTGCCGTTGTTGAACACGAACAGATGCTGGATCGTGCCAGGCTGCTTTGCCGCGGCGAGGAAGGGCGTGAGATCGGCACCGCGCTGGGCGCGGCGGACGATCACCGGGGCGACGCGCGGCTCGACGCTTTCGGGCAGGCCGATCCAGAAATCGAGGCCGAGCGGCCCCGCGATCTCTTCGGCGAAGAAACGGCCCAGGCTGCGGCCGTCCACCCGGCGCAGCACCTCTGCCGCCATGAAGCCCATGGTGATCGGGTGATAGCCGGTGCGGGTGCCGGGCTGCCAGAGCGGGGCCTCTTCCTCGATCCGGGCGATCATATAGGGATAATCGGTGACGCAATCGGCCTTGAGCGGCGCGGTCAGCACCGGCAGGCCGATGCTGTGGTCTAGGATCATCCGCACCGTGGCGTCGCGCTTGGGCCCCGGATCGGGGGCGCGGCCGGCGAATTCGGGCCAGATCTCGACCACCTTCTGATCCAGATCGAGCAGGCCGCGGGCCGCCGCCAGATGCAGCGCGATCGCCGTCGCGCCCTTGGTGGCCGAGAAGATCACCGAAACCGTGTCTTCCGCCCAGGCGCGGGCCGGGCTGTCGCCACCCGCCCGCACCGCCAGCCCGCCCCAGAGATCGACCACCAGCCGGCCGTCCTGGACCAGGGCCACCGAGGCGCCGACCTCGTCGCGTTGGGCGAAATTGGCGGCGAAAGCCCGGGCCACCGCTTCGTATGCCGGATGGCAGCGCCCCGCGATCTGCAGCGTCCCGTGTTCGGCACTGTCGACGGTGGCGGTCCAGGCGGCGGCATCGGGGTGGAGCGGGGCGGTCATGGGTGGCGCGTGTCCCTGGGATAAGGAAGGTGGTGAGCGGCTCCGTTATAGCCCATCCGCCCTGCGGATCGCCATTGAAGCCGCCCGCGGCTGGCCTCATGATCGCGTGCGGTCACCCATGGGCGAAGCGATGCGGGTGGCGAAGCGATGCGGGTGGCGAGACGCAGGGGCGGGAGGATGGGCCATATGCCGATGGGCCGGATGGTCGGGAACGGGCGGGGCATGATGCTCATGGTCCTGGCGGGTGTGATGTGGCTGATGCTGGCAGGCGGCGGCAGCCCGGCCATGGCGGCCATGCCCCAGATGATGCTGGCCCAGCAACAGAGCGCCGCGGCCCCGGCGGCCCCCGCCCCCGCCCCTGCCCCCGCCCCCGCCGATCCCGAGCGGGTGCGGGAATTGATGGGGCTTCTGGCCGATCCCGCGATCCAGGCCTGGATTGCCGCACAGGCCGCCGCCGGCACCGCCGCGCCCGCATCACCGCCCGCATCGGCCGCCATGCTGCCCGCCGATGCGGCCGAACGCCGGATGATGGCCGAACGGCTGCTGACGGCGCGCATCGACGGCATCCGCGCCTTCCTCGGCACGTTGAAAGACGGGCTGCCGCAGATCCCGGCCGAACTGGCGGCGGCGGCGGGCACCTTCCGTGCGCGGATCGGTGCCGGGACCGGCGGGGTGATCCTGCCGCTGCTGGGCTTTGCGCTGCTCGGCTGCGGTTTCGAATGGGCCTTCACCCGGGCGACCCGGCCGCTGCGCCGGCGGATCGAGGCCCACCCGACCGATCGGCCGCGCATGCGGCTGCGCGTGGCGGGGCTGCGGGCACTTTATGGTCTGGGCGTGCTGGCGGCCTTCGCGCTCGGCAGTATCGGCGCCTTCGCGGTGATGCCCTGGCCGCCGATGCTGCGCCAGGTGGTGGCATCCTATCTGCTGATCGTGCTGATGCTGCGGCTGGTGACGGGGCTGGGCCGCATTCTGCTTTCGCCCCAGGTGCCGCGCTTCCGGATCGTGCCGATGAGCGACGCGGCCGCCCGGCACTGGATGCTGTGGTCGGCGGTGCTGGTCGGCTGGTACGGGCTGGGCGATGTTACGCTCGACCTGTTGCACGGGCTGGGCATGTCGCCCGGGCCCTGGGCGGCGCTGGGGCTGGGCATCGGCCTGGTCCTGCTGCTGCTGACCCTGATCGCCACCTGGACCCGGCCCGAAATCGACGGCGAGGGCCGCGCCCATCGCCGCCGGGCGCTGGCCACCTGGCTGTTCTCGATCTATCTGGTCGGCGTCTGGCTGCTGCTGTTCACCGGCTCCATCCAGCCCTTCCAGGTGGCGATCGTGCTGCTGCTGCTGTTCGTGGTGCTGCTGCCGGCCACCCGCCGGGCGGTCGCCCATTTCGTCCGCCCGACCGAACATCCCGACGGCACGGCGCCGGAGCCCGAACCTGCAACGGCCCTGCCGGTGCATGGCGGGGGTGAGGGCGGCGGCATGATGATCTCCGCCGGTCCCGCGCCGTCGATGATCGCGATCTCGGTCGGCCGCGGGCTCCGCGCCTTCTGGCTGCTGGGGGCGGCCGTGCTGATCGCCGGCATCATCGATTACGACCTGACCGAGTTGACCCGCCGCGAAACCCCGCTGCAGCGGGTGATGGGCGGGATCTTCCAGGCGGTGGTGATCGTGCTGGTCGCCGACATCGCCTGGCGGCTGGCGGCGGCCTGGATCGATCACCGGCTGATGCGCGCCGCCCATGACGGCGCGACCGGCGGCGAGGACGCCCTGCGCCGGCAGGCGCGGCTGCGCACCTTGCTGCCGATCCTGCGCAACCTGCTGCTGGCGGTGCTGGGGGTGATCACCCTTTTGATGGTGCTGTCGTCGCTGGGGGTGGAAATCGGCCCGCTGATCGCCGGTGCCGGCGTGGTCGGCGTCGCGATCGGCTTCGGCGCCCAGACGCTGGTCAAGGACATCATCTCGGGCATGTTCTTCCTGTTCGACGATGCCTTCCGGGTGGGCGAATACATCGAAAGCGGCAATATCCGCGGCACGGTGGAAAGCTTCTCGCTGCGCTCGATGAAGCTGCGTCACCACCGCGGCGCGTTGCACACCATCCCCTTCGGCTCTCTGGACAAGATCACCAATTACTCGCGCGACTGGGTGATCGACAAGCTGACGGTGAAGGTCACCTATGCCGCCGATCTCGACAAGGTGAAGAAGATCATCAAACAGGTCGGCCGCGACCTGCAGCAGGATCCGGAATTCGCCCCCAACATCATCGAGACCCTGAAGATGCAGGGCGTGGAGCAGTTCGGCGATTATGCCATCCAGCTGCGCCTGAAGATGATGACCAAGCCCGGCGAACAATTCGTCATCCGCCGCCGCGCCTATGCGCTGATCAAGAAGGCGTTCGAAGCCAACGACATCGCCTTCGCCTTCCCGACCGTCTCGGTCTCGGGCCAGGGTGGCGACGCGGCCGCGGCGGCCCAGGCGACGCTGGCCGCCTCCGCGGCGGGGGAGGATGGAAAGGCGGGGTGAGATGAGGCGGGCGGCTCAGCGGATGAGATGACGTTCGCGCATCCGCAGCTTGAAGGCCTCGACGTCGAGCGCCTGCGGCTCGCCGCTTTCGATGCCGTCGGTGACCGCGGTCTGAAGGGCGGCGATCGCGTCTTTCCGGGCGCGGTCGCGGCGGATCAGGTCACGCACATAGTCGCTTGCGTCGCCGTACCGGCCACCGTCGACCTGGGCTTCGACCCAGGCCTTCATCGCATCGGGCAGGGATACGTTCATCGTTGCCATTGCAGATCTCCTCTGATGCAGAGAGCCTCGTGGCGACGGCGGCCTCACCCCGGCAACACCGCCGCCACCTCGGGCGAAAGCGGCGCTTCCAGCGCGCCGCAGAGCGATTCGACCAGGCAGTCGAGCGCATAGGGCTTGCCCCAGAGCCCGCCGCCGGTGGGGTCGGCCTCGAAGGCCGCTTCGCGCACGGCGAGGCTGGTGTTCATGAACAGCACCATATGGGCCAGACGCTGGCTGATCACCGCCGCGGGCAGGGGGGCCATCAGCCGGCGCAGATGGTCGATGCAGCGCATATAGCTCGACCGCCAGCGATCGCCCACCGCATCCAGGAACATGGCGCGGTGGTTGATCTGCATGGCGACGATGAAGCGCATATGGCCGAAGCCGATCGGCAGGCTGCGATGGGCGTCCGGGTCGCCGGCGCCCGTCGTCTCCACCTCCAGCAGCAGGCGGACGATATCGGCCACCCGCTCCGGCCCGCCCTCGGCCTCCATCACGTCCAGCCGGGCATTGCGGGCACGATCGCTGCGCTGGGCCGCTTCGACCACCAGTTCGCGGATCAGCCCCTCTTTCGATCCGAAATAATAGTGGAGCGAGGCGCCGTTGCGCATGCCGGCTTCGGTGACGATGTTGCGCACCGACACCCCGTCGATGCCGCGGGTCGAGAACAGGCGCAGGGCCGCGAGCTTCAGCTTCTCGCGCGTGGGATCGGTCTGCGTGGGCTCCGCGGCGAGCGGGGCGGGTTCGGCGGACATGCGCTACTCCTGGGGTCTTCCGACGACGGCCGGTCGGTCCAACCGCCTGTCGGCCATCCGCCTATTGGTTATCCGAAACGGGTCGGAAGATACATGATCAATTCGGGCACCAGCATCAGCAGGGCCAGAACCGCCAGATCCATCACCAGGAACCAGAGGATGCCGCGGAAGATCGCCGAGGTCCGGACCAGATCCCCGACCACGCTTTTGATCACGAAGACATTCATGCCGACCGGCGGGGTGATCATGCCGATTTCGAGCAGCTTGGTCAGGATCACGCCGAACCAGAGCAGGCCGAAACCGGTGCCGTCGACGATCGGCAGCACGATCGGCAGGGTGAGCAGCATCGCGCCGACCGGTTCCAGGAACAGGCCGAGCAGCAGATACACGATCACGACCCCGGCCATGATCAGCACCGGATCGGCGCCCAGCGCCAGCACCTGTTCCGAGAGATAATCGGCCGATCCCGACAGCGCCAGGAAGCGGGTGAGCAGGGTGGCGCCGATGCCGATGATGATCAGGGTGGATGTGGTGAGCACCGTGTCGACGATGGCGGCCGAAAACCGCGCGCGGGTGAGGCTGCCCTTGGCGAGGGCGATCACCACCGCCATCAGCGCGCCGACCGCGCCCGCCTCGGTTGCGGTGAACACGCCGGAGAACAGGCCGCCGAAGATGCCGATCATCAGCAGGATCACCGGCCAGGTGTCCTTCAGTGCTGCGATCCGTTCGGATGCCGGCGTGCGGATGGCGACGTCGGGGGCGAGCGCCGGGTTCAGCTTCACCCGGATCATGATCACCAGCACATAGCCGATCGCGGTGATGACGCCCGCGGCGATGCCGCCCAGGAACAGGCCGGTGACCGGCACCTGGGCCACCACGCCATACAGGATCAGGATGATCGAAGGCGGGATCAGCGCGCCGATCGTGCCTGCCACCGCCACCGAACCGGTGGCGAGTTCGGGATGGTAGCGCGCCTTCAGCATTTCGGGGATGGCGATCCGGCCCATGGTCGCCGAACAGGCGATGGACGAGCCGGACACCGCGGCGAAACCGGCCGAGCCCATCACGGCCGCGACCGCGAGCCCGCCCGGAACCCGTTCCAGCCAGACCCGGGCCGCCCGGAACAGGCCCTGGGTCAGCTGGCCGTGATAGCAGACGAAACCCAGCAGCAGGAACATGGGCACCGAACTCAGCACCCAGTTGGCCGCGAACTGGAAGGGCAGCAGGCCGAGCGAGCCCCAGGCGACCTTCCAGCCCATCAGCACCCAGAGCCCGCCGAAGGACACGCCGATCAGCGAGATGCCGATGGGGATGCGCAGCGCGATGAACACCAGCAGCAGGCCCAGCCCGGAGAGGCCGATCTGAACGTCGCTCACAGCCCCGCCTCCCGTCCGGAGGTGGCGGCTGCCAGGTCGTCGGGCCGCCGGCGCAGGAAATTGACGAAGCGGTAGATCACCAGCAGGGTCATCAATCCCGCGCCCACAGGCAGCGCGTAATAGGCCGGCCAGATCGGGATGCTGGACGAGCCCTGGATCTGGGCGGCGCCGATCGCCTGCTGTTTCAGCGCCTCTTCAAAACCCCGCCAGGTGAGCAGGCCGGTGACCAGGCCCGTGGGCACCAGCATCCAGCCTTCGAGCATGTTGCGGCCGCGTCGGGGCAGAAGATCGGTCACGATTTCCATCGAAATATGGGCGCGGCGCAGCTCGGCGAAGGCGAGCGGCACGAAGGCGGCGATCACCATGTAGTAATAGGTGACGACGGTGAGGGTGCCGGGCAGGGGCGCACCCAGCAGATAGCGGAAGGCGACGTCGAGCGAGACGTGCAGCATCATCAGCGCGATCGCGATGCCGGCGATGAGCGTCGCGAGCGAGGTCGTCCGCGCAAGCAGGCGGCCGGGCGTCGACATGGGAAGGGGACCTGTCGGGTTCTGGGGACCGGGAAAGACCCGCCCCGGCCGGAGTGGCCGGGGCGGCGCGCGCCTTACATGCCGTGGGTGTTCACGTCGACCTTGGAATAGATCTCGTCCCAGTAGAGCCGGGCCAGGTCTTCACGGGTCTTGGCAGTGCGGGCCAGGCCCACCCATTTGATCAGGGTTTCGCGGAAGTCCGAGAGCATTTCCTCGCCGCGGGTGACGCCATAGCGCTGCTGATAGGCGGCGGGCATGGCCTTCAGATAGCCGTCGACGAAGCTGCGGGTCGCCTCCACCACGGCCGGATCGGCCTGATGGACCTGCACCCCCTTGGCCTTCACCTTTTCAAGAATGTCGGCCTGGTTGTTCTCGTAGGCGAGGCTCGCTTCGGCCGAGCCCAGCGCCGCGGCCTTGAGCAGGGCGGTCCGGGCCTCCGGCGACAGATCCTGCCAGGTATCGCGGTTGACCTGCGCCATCGAGGCGACATAAACGCCGCCGGGCGCGCCCATGGTGATGTGCTTGACCGACTCGCCCATGCCGAAATTCTGGACATCCGGCACCGACAGGATGATGCAGTCCAGCACGCCCTGGCTCAGCGCCTCCAGCATCTCGTTGCCCGACATGGTGACGGGTGCCGCACCCACGGCTTCCGACCAGCCGGCCCAGTTGGCGCCGCCGATGCGCAGCCGCGCGCCCTTGAGGTCGTCCATGGTGACGACCGGCTTCGTGCAGTTCAGCGCATAGCCCGGCGTGCCGGCGGCGGCGGTGTAGACCTGGTTCTGTTTTGCGAACTCGGCATTGCACTCAGGGCATTTCGTCAGGATGTATTCGGCCATGGCCGCCGAATAGGCCTGCGCCTCCACGCCGGTCGGATCTTCCGGCAGGGTGCTGAGCATCATCGAGGCTTCGAGCAGCAGGTTGGTGTGCGGAAACTCGGCCGGGAAATAGGTGCTCATCACCGTGCCGATATCGGCAAGCCCGTCGCGCAGACCGCCCGAGGTCTCGGCCATGCTCAAAAGCGACATGGGGAAGACCTTGATGGTGACGGCATCGCCGGTCTCTGCGGCCATGGTCTTCGCCATGGTCTCGCCCGCCTTGACCAGGAACGAGGCCGGCGGATGGCCGATCGCGAAGCGCAGCTGATCGGCCGAGGCGGTGGTGGCGGTCATGGTCAACGCGGCCAGACCCGCGGCGAGACCGATCCCCTGGATCGTCTTCATGGTGGATGTCCTCCCGTGTGGTGCAGATGCGTGCGGCATACCGGGCGTGGCGCCGGGAGCCGTCTGTCGTTGTGTGGTGGTGCGGAAATGTGCCGGCCGCTCAGGCGGCGAGGGCGGCATAGGCCGCGTCGACCAGCGACTGGCCGCGCGGGTTGAGCAGCAGGCCCGGCCCCATGCGGGTCATGGCATAGCCGAAGGCGATGCCCGCCGCGGGATCGGCGAAACCGACCGAGCCGCCGGCGCCGACATGGCCGAAGGCGCGATGGCCGATCACCAGGCTGTCGGCCGGCTGCGGCCGGCGACGATTGTCCATGCGCAGCATGAAGCCGGGGCCGAAGCGCATCGGCTGCAGCAGGGTCGCGTCCAGATGGGTGGCCGAGCTGGCCTCGGCGAAGCCGGCCAGGGTGTCGGCAGAGAAGCCGAGCGGGCCGCCCGGCACCAGCGCCGCATAGAGCCCGGCCAGGCCGCGGGCATTGGTGATGCCGCCGGCGGCGCCGATCTCCGCCGCATGGCCCGCGCGGGTGTTGACGCCGCGGATGGCGAAATCGCCGCTGTTGAACACGAACAGATTGGCGATGCTGCCCGGCTCGCGCGCTGCCAGCAGGAAGGGCGTGGTCTGGGCGTCGCGCGGTGGCCGGTGGATGATCACCGGTGCCACCCGGGCCTCGTGCTCTTCCGGCAGGCCGATCCAGAAATCGAGGCCGAGGGGGCCGGCGATCTCTTCGGCGAAGAACCGGCCAAGGCTGCGACCATCGACCCGGCGGACCACTTCCGCCGCCAGGAAGCCCATGGTCAGCGGGTGATAGCCGGTGCGGGTGCCGGGTTCCCAGAACGGGGTTTCGGCGGCCAGATGATCGATCATATAGGCGGCATCGGTGATGCAGTCCGCCTTGAGCTGCGGGCGCAGCACCGGCAGGCCGATGGTGTGATCCAGGATCATCCGCACCGTGGCGCGGTCCTTGCCGTTCACCGCGAATTCCGGCCAGTAGCCGGCGACCGGCCGGTCCAGATCGAGCCGGCCGCGTTCTGCCAGAAGATGCAGGCACAGCGCGGTTGCGGCCTTGGTGGCCGAGAACACCACCACCAGATCATCGGCCTGCCAGGGGCGGTCTGCGGTGGCGGCGCCGCCCCAGAGATCGACCACCAGCCGGCCGTCATGGACCAGTGCCACCGAGGCGCCGGCCTCGTCGCGGTCGGTGAAATTCCGGGCGAAGGCCTCGGCCACCGCGGCGAAGCGCGGGTGGCACCATCCTTCGATCGTGACGGTGTCGTTGAGCATGCGCGAGAACCGCGCCGCGTCATCGTGGCGTGCAGGCATCCGGACCCTACTCCTCCCGCGCGGGCGCCCTTCTTCATCCTGCCCCCCAAGCGGGGGTGGTGCGGGGCGCTCCGCCAGTCACGACCGATAAGCCGGTCGTATAAAGCTATCGACTAAAACGTTCGACTTAATTACGGTACCCGGACACCCGATGCGGGTCAAGATGCCCGATGGGGGCTGCCGGCCCCGGCAATCAGGGCTCAGGGCATATCAGAAGCAATGGGCAGGACGAACCTGCCGCCAAGGGTAAGGAAACCTGACGATGGCCGATCACGCGAACCGGGACGGCGCCCTTGCGGGTGCCGGCGACATTGACCAGGACGCCGCCTTTCGGGCGGCGGTGGCGATCGCCAATATCCCGACGCTGCTGATGGTGCTGGTCCAGCTGACCGGCGACACGCGCTGGCTGGAGCCGCCCTATGCGCCCGAACGCGGCCGCGGGCTGGACGACAACGATGATGGCGGCCTGCCCGACGACGTGCAGGCGGAGATCCGCGCCGCCGCGACCGAGGCGATCCTGGCCTGGCGGGCGGGTCGGCCGGTGGCGATGCCGCGGCCCGACGACGATCTGCTGGTGCGCATGTTGAGCGTGTCGATGGCCGAAGAGGTGCCGGCGGAATATGGCGAGATCATCGCCTCGGGGCTGGGGCTGAAGGCGCACCGGCTGGGTGAGCCGGCGGCGGTGCCGGCCGGCTTCAAGGTGCTGGTGATCGGCGCCGGCGTCTCGGGCATCTGCGCCGCGATCCGCCTGCGCCAGCGCGGCATTGCCTGCGAGGTGATCGAGAAGGGTTCGGATTTCGGCGGCACCTGGCGCGAGAACCGCTATCCCGGCGCCGGGGTCGACACCCCCAACCACATCTATTCCTTCTCGTTCGCGCCGCATGACTGGACGCGCTATTTCGCGCTGCAGGGCGAGCTTTACGGCTATTTCCGCAAGGTCGCGCGCGATCATGGGCTGGAGAGCTGCACCCGTTTCGACACCCGGGTGTTGAGCGCCGTGTGGCAGGCCGAGGCCCGGCGCTGGGCGGTGACCATCCGCCGGCCCGACGGTGCGGAAGAGGTGCTGACCGCCGATGCGGTGGTGAGTGCGGTGGGCGTGCTGAACACGCCGCTGGTGCCGCATATCCCCGGCCTCGACAGCTTCCCCGGCCCCTGTTTCCACACCGCCGAATGGCCCGAAGATCTGGATGTCGCGGGCAAGCGCGTGGCGCTGGTCGGCAATGGTGCCTCTGCCATGCAGGTGGCGCCTGCGATCGCGCCCGGGGTCGGGCAGCTCACCATCTTTGCGCGGTCGAAGCAGTGGGCGGCACCCTTCCCGCAATTCGGCAAGGAAATGCCGCAGCCGATCCGCTTCCTGATCGCGAACATGCCGCTCTATCGGTTGTGGTATCGCCAGCGCCTCGCCTGGACCTTCAACGACCGGGTCCATGGCTCGCTGCAGAAGGATCCCGCCTGGCCGCATCCGGACCGGGCGCTGAACGCGGTCAATGACGGCCATCGCCGCGCCTTCGTGAAATACATGCAGCAGGAACTGGGCGACCGGCAGGATCTGCTGGAGAAGGTGCTGCCCGACTACCCGCCCTTCGGCAAGCGCATGCTGCTCGACAATGGCTGGTACCGCACCATCGCCCGCGACAATGTCGAACTGATCACCGACCATATGGCCGAGGTGCGGGGCAGCACGCTGGTCTCGCGCGGCGGGGAGGAACGCGAGGCCGATATTCTGGTGCTGGCCACCGGGTTCAAGGCGACCGAGTTCCTGGGCTCTTACGAGGTGCGTGGCCGCCAGGGCCAGGTGCTGTCGGATGTCTGGAACGGCGACGACGCCCGGGCCTATCTGGGCACCGCCGTGCCCGGTTTCCCCAATTTCTTCATGCTGCTGGGGCCCAATGTCGGCCTTGGCCACGGCGGCAGCATCATCTCGGCGGTGGAGCTGCAATGCGACTATCTGTTGAGCGCGCTCGACGAGATGTTCCGCCGCGGCGCCGCCACGATCGAAGTGCGCGCCGAGATCCATGACGACTACAATCGCAGGGTCGACGAGGCCCATGCGAAGATGGTCTGGACCCATGAGGGCATGGAGAACTGGTACCGCAATTCCCGCGGCCGGGTGGTGGCGATCACCCCCTGGCGCAATGACGACTTCTGGCGCATGACCCGCACGGTGGCGCCGGCGGATTACGTCTTCGACGGCCGGCCGGCCGCCGCCGGCGACGCGGCCTGACGAGACGACAGAGAAGACAAGAGGCCGGCGCGGCCGAGGCGCCTGCGACCGGCCCGACGTGGACATGAGCAATGGGAGGGACGTCCCGATGACGATCGTGGTCGAGCAGAGCCCCGAGGGTCCGGTCCATTTCGATGCGCGCATTCCTCCGCGCGACCGGGTGGTGACCCGCGACCTTGTCGACCGGCTGGCCGTGGAGCAGCCGGACAAGGTTTTCGTGAAATTCGACGACACCGGCGAGGAATGGACCTATGCCCGCTTCCGCGAGCTGATCGTCCAGACGGCGCTGGGCCTGCAGCAGCAGGGCGTGGTACAGGGCGCGCATGTCCTGGTCTGGATGCCCAATGGCCGCGACCAGATCCGGGTCTATTTCGCGCTCAACTATCTGGGCGCGGTCTATGTGCCGATCAACACCGCCTATCGCGGTTCGCTGCTCGCACACGTGGTCGATCTGTCGGATGCCAGCCTGGCGATCGTGCATGCCGATCTGGTCGAGCGGCTGTTCGACGTGCCCACCGCCCGGCTGGAACGGCTGATCGTCTCGGGCGGACGCATGCCGGAATGCCCCCTGCCGGCGGTGCGGCTGGAAGAGGCGCTGCTGCCCGAGACCGGCACGCTGACGGCGCCCGCGCGCCGGATCGAGCCCTGGGACCCGATGGCGATCATCTACACCTCGGGCACCACCGGGCCGTCCAAGGCGGTGCTGGTGTCCTATCTGCACATCTATACCAATGCCGGCCCCGATGCCTGGCCCTTCGTGACGGGCGAGGACCGCTATCTGGTCAATGCGCCGATGTTCCATATCGGCGGCATGGGGCCGATGTTCGTGATGCTGGCCCGCGGCGCGTCTTTCGCGCTGGTGGAGCGGTTCGACACCGCCACCTACTGGCAGACCGTGCGGCGCAACGGCGTCACCGTCTCGTTCCTGCTGGGGGTGATGGCGACCTTCCTTGAAAAGCTGCCGCTCTCGCCCGACGACCGCAATCACGGGCTCAGGCTGGTGCTGGTGGTGCCGCTGGGCGATGCGGCGGTCTTTGCCGAACGCTTCGGGGTCGAGATCCGCACCATCTTCAACATGACCGAGATTTCGAGCCCGATCGTCTCGGAAGCCAATCCGCCGCTGAAGGGCACCTGCGGCCGGATGCGGCCGGGGGTGGAGGTCCGGCTGGTCGACGACAATGACTGCGAGGTGCCGGTGGGGCAGGTGGGCGAGATGATCGTCCGCACCGACCGGCCCTGGGCGATGAACAGCGGCTATTACCGCAACCCCGAGGCGACGGCCAGGGCCTGGCGCAATGGCTGGTTCCACACCGGCGACGCCTTCATCTGCGATGCCGAGGGCAACTACTTCTTCGTCGACCGGCGCAAGGATGCCATCCGCCGCCGGGGCGAGAACATCTCGTCGCTGGAGGTCGAGGCCGAGGTGACGGCCCATCCCGACGTCCGCGAGGCCGCCGTGGTCGCGGTGCCGAGCGAGATGGGCGAGGACGACGTGCTGGTCTGCGTCGCACCGGTCGAGGGCCGGACCATCGATCCCGAAGCCCTGATCGAATTCCTGCGCCCGCGCATGGCCTATTTCATGATCCCGCGCTATGTCCGCGTGCTTGACGCCCTGCCCAAGACGCCCACGGCCAAGGTGCTGAAGCACGAACTCCGCGCCGAGGGCATCACGGCCGATGCCTGGGACCGCGAGGCGGCGGGGCTGCGGCTGAAGTCCGAGCGGTTTGCGAGCTGAGCGATCTGGGGAGCCTCGTCGGGTCGGCGCCAGAGATCGGGCGGATCCGTGTTGTCGGCCGTGCATTTCAAGCCCCGACGATGGTATTCTGGTTCGGTGTTCAGTACGAGCCTGCCGGGGCGGTGACGCTGCCGGGGTCATGGCGAAGAGGGCAGAGATGCAGAACGAGCAGAACCGTATTTCCAATCCGACACAGGATGCTGCCCCCCGACCCGTATGGTCAGCGCCGCAGGTCATCATGGTTGACGCTGCCCTGACTCAGTCAGAAAATTCCTCGGGCTTGGATGGCGGCATCTACAGCTGAACGACCTCTGGCGGCCTAGGCCGCCACAGGCTCTCGCACTCCGGTTCCGGACGTGACATGATGCCGGCCGACGACATCCTCACCTCCGGGACCGCCTCATGCCGATCAGCGCCGACGCACTTGCCCAGCAGCTTCACGACAAGCCTCTGCCGCTCGCCCGTCTTGCGGTCGTGCTCTGGTCCAAGGGCAAGAAGGAGGAGGCGCGGGTCGCCGCCCTGCGGGTGCTGGAGGTGGCGGGCGATCGTCATCCCGAAGCCGTGATGGTCGCGCGGGACATTCTGGCCCGCGATGTGCCGAAATGGCATTTTTCGATCATCCGCGATCAGCGCCGCAACGACCTCTACGAGGCGGCGCTGAAGCGGCTGGTCCGCCCTGAGTTTCATGTGCTGGAAATCGGCACCGGCACCGGCATCCTGTCGATGATGGCGGCGCGGGCCGGCGCGGAACGGGTCACGACCTGCGAGATGAACCCGTCGGTCGCCGAGGCAGCGACCCGGATCATCGCGAAGAACGGCTATGCCGATCGCGTGACGGTGGTGCCCAAGAAATCCGATGACGCGCTGGTCGGCGAGGATATCGACGGCCGCGCCGATCTGCTGGTCCAGGAGATCATCTCGAACGATCTTCTCGGCGAAGCCGTGCTGCCGGCGATGGAGGATGCGGTCAAGCGGCTGCTGAAGCCCGGCGCGCGGATGATCCCTGATTCGGTCACTGCCCGGGTGGCGCTGGTCGACGATACCCGCGCTGTCAGGCATCGCATGGGTGAGATTTCAGGCTTCGATCTTGGCGGCTTCGACCATCTGGCCCAGGTCTGTCAGCGGGTGGAGGCCGATTCCTCCCGGTTTACGCTCCGCAGTGCCGTCCACGACCTGATGCATTTCGACCTGCGTTCCGGCGGCCCCTATCCGGGCGGCCGGGCGATGGCGAAGCTGACCGCCACCGGCGGCCGGGTCGCGGGGGTGGTCCAGTGGCTGAAGATGGATATGGACGGTACGGGCGAGCTGATTTACGAGAACCGCCCGGATCAGGGGCTGTCTTCGTGCTGGGCGGTGCGCTTCTTCCCCTTCGACGCGCCACGGGATCTGCCGGCTGGATCGACGGTGGAAATCGGCGCCACCCATGACCGCAACACCATCATGATCTGGTGCGAGGAGATCGAGGCGTCGGCGGAGAGCGCTGTCGCCTGACGCCAGGATCGGACGGCATCGCCGGGCGGGCGGGCGGACTGTCATCGACGCCGATACGCCGGGCGATCAGGATTGCAATCAGGGCAGATCCGGCGACGATGCCCGCCGCCGCCGGCCATCCCCAGGCCTCGACGGCACTGCCGACCGCGACCGGCCCCGCCAGCTGACCCAGATTGCTGCCCTGCATCAGAAGACCGATGCCGAGCGGCATCAGCGATGCGGATGGCGCGAGCGCGGGGCCTGCCGAGATCAGCGCGGCCGGGATCAGACCTGCGACGCCTGCAAACAGCAGGCAGAGCAGAACGGTCGGGATGTCGTCGAAGACCGGCAGGAAGATGCCAGGAGACGACAGCCCCATGATCAGGCAGGCGCCGGACAGAAGCGCGGCGCGCCTGATGCCCCGCATGAGCAGCCAGCCGGCGGTGAGATTGCCGATGATGTTCATGATCATGGCCAGGGCGCTCAACCATCCGGCCGCGCTGTGCGACAGGCCCATCCGCGTCATCAGCAGGACCGGAAGAAAGCTGAACATCGCAAAGAACATCAGGCTGTAGAGGGCGAAGCAGCCGGCCGCCAGCCTGGTCTTCCTGCTTCCCACAACCTGCCGCGCATCCGACAGCATGGGTCGCCAGGATGGGCGCGCGCGGGGCGGCGCGGGCGGGATGACTGCCCGTGCCGCCAGGATCAGGGCCGCGCCGAGGCCGGCGCCACCCCACCAGAGCAGGCGCCAGTCCCCCGGCAGGGGGCCGGTGAACATGGCGAGCGCCAGGCCCGCCGGCATGAAGCAGCTCCACAGGGCGAGCACGATGTCCTGCTGCCCGGGCCGGGCGATCCGGTTCAGAATGGCGGGTCCGGCCACCGTGATCAGAAGAAAGCCCGCCCCTTCGAGGATGCGGGACACGAGCAGGAGGCCATATCCCGATGCGGTCGCACCGATGGCGGCCCCGAGGGCGGTCAGGGCGAGGCCAGCGGTCAGGCTTCGCCGATCGCCCGCACGACCGACCAGCGAACCGGCGGGGATGCCGCCCAGACACCCGAGGATGGCGAAGATCCCGGCCAGCCAGCCGGCGGCCGCAAGGTCGATGCCCGGATCCCGCTGCAGCATGGGCGTGGCGATGGCGACCTTTCCGGCATGAAACGCCGTGACGATGCCCGCGCCCAGCACGACGCCGACGGCAGGCCAATGACTGCCCTGCGGCGATGCCGCGCATCCGGTCGCCGCCATCACGCCGCCCCGCTATTCCGTGCGGTGGCGAGGGCACGGGCGATCCCGGCCACATGGTGGCCCTGAAACCGGGCGCCCTTGAGTTCATTCTCGCTGGGGCGGCGATCCCCGCCGCTGCCGTCATCGGCAAGCGTCGATGCCCCATAGGGGGAGCCGCCGGTGATTTCGTCCATCCGCAGCTGGCCCTTGAAGGAATAGGGCAGCCCGACCACGACCATGCCCAGATGCAGCAGAACGGTGTGAACGGAGAGGATCGTGCTCTCCTGCCCGCCATGCTGGCTGCCGGTGGAGGTGAAGACGCTCCCGACTTTGCCCACCAGCCTGTCTGCGAACCAGAGACCGCCGCATTGGTCGAGGAAGTTCTTCATCTGGGCCGCCATGTTGCCGAAGCGGGTCGGTGTGCCGAGGATGATCGCGTCATACTCCGGAAGCTCGGCCACCGTCGCTATATCTGCCCGCTGATCGGTCCTGTATCCGGCCGCGTCCGCGACATGCTGAGGAACAAGCTCCGGAACCCGCTTGAGCACGGCCACGGCGCCGGCATCGCGCGCGCCGTCGGCAACGGCCTCAGCCATCGTCTCGACATGGCCATAGGACGAGTAGTACAGCACAAGAACCCTGGTCATAACCTTTCCTCCGCAGTTCGTGACCTGAACCGACGGCAGGATAGGCGTATGGTTGATGCGCAGAAGTGATATAAGATCGATGAGTTTGATCGATCGGATAGATCATGCTGGATATGCTGACATTGGATCAGCTGCGGGTTTTCGTGACCGTGGCGGAAAGCGGCAGCTTTCGGGCCGGGGCCGCCCGCCTGTCGCGGGTCCAGTCCGCCGTCAGCCATGCCATTGCCAATCTGGAAGCCGAGCTGGGGCTGACCCTCTTCGATCGGACCGGTCACCGGCCGGTGCTGACGGCTGAAGGGCAGGCTCTGCTCTCGAATGCGCGCGACATTCTTCTCAGGATCGACGCCCTGAAAGCCAGAGCCCGCGGCCTGGGAGAGGGGATCGAGCTTGAGCTGTCGCTGACCGTCGACACCCTGTTCCCGATCGACGCGGTGGGGGCGGCCCTGGCGGCGATGCGGGCCGCATATCCGACGGTGTCCATCCGCCTGGCCGTCGAGCCGCTGGGCGGACCGATGACATCGCTGATCGAAAAGCGCAGTGCGCTCGCGATCGTGGTGGGTGAGGATTTCCGCGATCCGCGGATTGCGTTCGAGGCGATCTCGTCCGTCGACCAGGTCGCCGTCGTGTCGGCCGGACATCCGTTGGCGCTGCGCCAATCAGACGGGGCCATCGGCCTTGCGGATCTGGCCGATCACCTGCAGATCGTCCTGTCCGACCCCACGCCGGTCACCGGCGACCGCATGTTCGGCGTGCTTTCCCCGCAAACCTGCCGCGTCACCGGCCAGGACGCGAAGCATGCGATGATCCTGGCCGGCCTTGGCTGGGGCCGGCTGCCCCATTGGCAGGTGGCGCGGGATCTGGTGGAGGGGCGTCTCGTGCGCCTCGCGACCGGCGCGCTCGGCCGCGACAGTCAGCTTGCCGCGGAGGCCTATCTGGCACATCGGATCGATGAACCCTTCGGCCCGGCCGCCGCGGCATTCAGCCAGGCCCTGAAACGACAGCTCGGCACATGAGGCCGGTCCTCGCCTCAGGCGGCGGCCTTCGCGCCGGCGCTGCGGGCCGCCAGGATCATCGATGCCGCCCGTTCGGCGATCATGATGGTGGGGGCGTTGGTGTTGCCGCCCGGCAGGCATGGCATGACCGAGGCATCCACCACCCGCAGGCCCTGAACCCCGCGCAGCCGCAGATCCGGCGTCACCACCGCGCCGTCGTCATTGCCCATCCGGCAGGTGCCGACGGGATGGTAAATGGTGTCGGCGCGGGCGCGGATATGGGCGGTCAGGGTCTCGTCGTCAGGTTCGCCCGAGAGATAGAGTTCGCGGGCCCGATAGGGGGCGAGGGCGGGGGCCGAGAGGATCCGCCGGGTGATGCGCGTGCCCTTCAGCATCACCGCCAGATCGTCCGGATCGGCGAAGAAGGCCGGGTCGATGGCGGGCGCCGCCAGCGGATCGGCCGAGGCCAGGCGCACACTGCCGCGGGATTTCGGCCGCAGCACGCAGACATGACAGCTGAAGCCATAGCCGGCATGCAGTTTGCGGGCATGGTCGTCGACGATCGAGATCACGAAATGCAGCTGGATGTCGGGCCGGTCGAGCGTGGGATCGGTCTTGAGAAAGGCGCCACCCTCGGCGAAGGGGGTGGTGAGCATGCCGGTGCGGTTGCGCCGCCAGTCCCGCCAGGCCCGGACGAGCCGGCCGGTGCCGGCCATGCCGATGCCGAACATGTCGGTATCGGTCGACGACCAGCCCAGGATGAAATCCGGATGGTCCTGAAGATTGCGGCCGACATTGGCGAGATCTGCGACCACGGGGATGCCCAGGGCCGACAGCTCGGCCGCAGGGCCGATGCCTGAGAGCATGAGCAGCTGAGGCGAGTTGAAGGCGCCGCCCGAGAGGATCACCTCGGCACGCGCCCGGACCTCGCCGGTCTCCCGGCCGCGCCGCCAGGCGATGCCGGCCGCGCGGCCGTCCTCGATCAGGATGCGGGTGGCATGGGTGCGGGTCATGACGTGCAGATTGGGCCGGGCCGCCATCACCGGATGCAGATAGGCCGCCGCTGCGGAACAGCGTTCCCCCTTTGCCGGACCCGAATGGAACTGGGTGACCTGGTAGAGCCCGACACCTTCCTGACGCGGACCGTTGAAATCCTCGTTGATGGGGATCTGGCACTCGGCTGCCGCCTCCACGAAGGCGCGCGAGACCGGGCGTGGCGAGGGCTGGTCCGAGACCTGAAGCGGCCCGTCGGCGCCGTGGAAATCATCGGCGCCGCGCTGATTGCCTTCCGCTTTGCGGAACCAGGGCAGCACCTCCTCCCACGACCAGCCCGGGCAGCCCGCCGCCGCCCAGCCGTCATAATCCGACGGATGGCCGCGGACATAGAGCATGGCGTTGATCGCGCTCGACCCGCCCAGCGCCTTGCCACGTGGCTGATAGCCGCGCCGGCCGCCCAGGCCCGGCTGCGGGACCGTTTCATAGGCCCAGTTGTTGATCTTCGGCCGCCCCGGCAACATCGCCACCACGCCGGCCGGCGTGCGGATCAGCCGGTCGCGGCCTTCGCCGCCCGCCTCGATCAGGCAGACCTTGACCGACCGGTCGTCCGTCAGCCGTCGGGCGAGCACGGACCCTGCCGATCCGCCGCCCACGATCACGTAATCGAATACCATTGCCCTTTTCCTCCCCCGGTCGCACCGATGCGTGCCGGTGCGTCTTGGTTGAGGAAATTGAACGCCCCTCCCGGCCTTATGTCCAGATGGTTGATGCGGTCCGGGGGCGGGTCAGATCGATTTCAGCAGCACGCGATCAATCGCATGGGTTGCGTCCTTGTGCAGGATGACATCGGCACGCATGCGGGTGGGCAGGATGTTCTCGTGCAGGTTCACCCGGTTGATGCCGCTCCAGATCCCGCGGGCGACCTCGACCGCCTCGTCATGGGGCAGATCGGCGTAGTGGTGGAAATACGAGGCCGGGTTGCGGAAGGCGGTCTTCTGCAGCAGCAGGAAACGCTCAACATACCAGCGCGCGACATCGCCCTCGTCGGCATCCAGATAGAGGGCGATGTCGCAGAAATCCGAGACCACCGCCGGGGCATTGCCATCCACCTGCAGCAGGTTCAGCCCCTCCAGAATCAGGATGTCGGGCCGCCGGACCATCTGGAACTCGCCCGGCACGATGTCGTAGGAGAGGTGGGAATAGACCGGGGCCGCAACCTCTTCCGCCCCCGCTTTCACCGCGGCCAGGAAGCGAATCATCGCCGCGGTATCATAGCTTTCGGGAAAGCCCTTGCGCGTCATCAGCCCGCGGGCCTTGAGCACCGCGGTCGGGTGCAGGAAGCCGTCGGTGGTGACCAGATCGACGCGCGGATGATCGGGCCAGCGGGCAAGGAGCGCGCGCAGCACCCGGGCGAAGGTGCTTTTGCCGGCCGCCACGCTGCCGACCAGCGCCACCACATAGGGTGCGCGCCCGGCCGGCCGGCCAAGAAAGGCATCGCGTACCCGCGACAGGCCGCGCGCGGCGCCGACATGCAGGTTCAGCAGCCGGGAGAGCGGCAGATAGACCTCCGACACATCGGCAAGCCCGATCGGATCCTGCAACCCGCGCAGGCCCGCCAGCTCGGCTTCCGACAGGGTGAGCGGCGTGTTGGAGCGCAGCGCCGCCCAGGCGCCGCGGTCGAAGCTCTCATAGCCCGGCAGCGCACCGGCAATATCCTGCATTACAATCTCTCCATTGCCCGGCACAGGCCACACCGCCCGCCCCCTCGGCCCCCTTGCGATCAGCCGCCGGTGACCAGGCCGGCAAGGCCCTCGGCCGACAGGATCTCGATCCAGTAGCCGTCGGGGTCGCGGATGAAGGCCAGGCCCTTCATCTTACCGTCGTCGGGCCGCTTCACGAACTCGACGCCCAGCTCTTCGAACCGCGCGCAGGCGGCATAGACGTCGGGCACGGTGATGCCGATATGGCCGAAGCCGCGCGGATCGCTGTTGCCGTTGTGATAGCCGGCAAAGCCGTCATCGCTTTCGGTGCCCCAATTGTGGGTCAGCTCCAGCGCGCCCTTGCGGCGGAACACCCAGGCGGCGGCCTCGGCCGGGGTCTCGGGCTGCGGCTCGTCCGAGGCGTCGACATAGCCCATGAAGTAGAGCGAGAACTTCATCTCGGGGAAGTCGAAGCGCCTGAGCAGGCGCATGCCCAGCACGTCGCGATAGAAGGCGACCGACCGTTCCGGATCGCGGACCCGGAGCATGGTTTGGCTGAGGATGAAGTCGCGGGTGGCCGGATCGGCGGCGGTTCCGGTCATGACCGTCTCCTTGGATAAGCGGCGCGGGCGGTGTGGCAGCCGCCGGCGCCCGTGGTGGGCGTCGGGGCAGAGCCTAGCGGCCGGGCGCGCGCTTGTCGCCTGTCGAAGACGGCCGGGGCGGTCCTCAGCGCGGAGAGACCCGACGATGTGCACCCGCAGGCGAGCGGCCGGCCCCGGCAGCTGCCAGACTGATCAGGCCCGCAAGAGGCGGCCGCCACGATGCGGCGTTCAACACGAGACCTGGGAGGACGGCCATGCTGATGTCGACGGGCCATATCGCCAAGCCCCATACGCCCGAAGAATATGTTCAGATCGACGACGGGCCCTGGGCACCGTTCCCCGATGCCTTCTCGGATGGCGGCATCACCTGGAAGCTGCTGCATGTTTCGCCCGAAAGCGGCGGCTGGACCGCGATTTTCACCTGCCCGGCCGGGTCGTCCTTTGCGGCCCATATCCATACCGGGCCGGGCGAGTATTTCCTGACCCATGGCCGCATGGACGTGCGCGGCGGCCGGGATGCCGGCGGCGACACCGCGGTGGCGCCGGGCTATGGCCTCGAATCCTCGGGCGCCCGCCACGACCGCACCTTCTTTCCGGTCGACAGCGTGTTCTACATGACGTTCCTCGGCCCGCTCGCCTTCATTCAGCCGGACGGCACGGTCATCGCCAATATCGGCTGGGCCGAGGCCCAGGGCGCCTGGACCGCCTTCCTTTCGGCGCAGTCATGAGCACGGCCGCCGTGTTCGACCGCCATCTCGGCGCCTTCGCACAGGGTCTGGATGCGGTTCTGGCCGATTACGATGCGGCGGCAGTGGTGATCACCCCGGATGCGGTGCATCATGGGGTCGAGGAGATCCGGCAGTTCTTTGCCGGCTTCCTTGCGGAGGCCACGTCCGAATTCTGGGCGGCATTCCGGGTTGAGACACGTCAGGTGGCGGGGGAGGTCGCCTATCTGGTCTGGTCGGCGGCGCCCTTCGTTACGCGGGCGACCGACACATTGCTGGTCCGCGACGATCGGATCCTGGTCCAGACGTTCACCCCCTTCCACGGCTGACATATCCGCCAGCGAGGCGGGGAGGCCAGTCGCCCATGTCCCTGTCTACCACGTCCCCCTCCACCACTGCGGGCGGCGCATCCTGGCGCGCCGCCGACCACCCGCCGGACCTCCGCCCGGAGGTCTGGCGCACCACGCTCGAGACCGTCTATGACGGCTGGGCGGCCACCGGCCGGCCGATGCCGGGCTTCGACGCGCGGCTGCTTCAGCGGCGCGCCGGCCCGGTGACGGTCGTCGATTGCATATGTGATCCCTGTGCCGGCAGCCGCCGACGGCCCGGCCCGGCGCGTGACGGCCGCGAGCTTGTCGTCATCCAGCTGGTCCTCGGCGGTCGCGAGCAGTTCTCGATCGGCGAGGCGCGGATCGCCCTCGGCCTCGGCGACGTGCTGGTCTGGACGACCACCCGGCCGATGAGCTTCGAGGTGACGGAACGTCTGCACAAGCGGTCGGTCGTGCTGCCGCTCGCCCGGCTCCGCCACTGGCTGCCGGGCAGCTGGCAGGGGGCGACCGGCCGCATGGCCGCAGGCACGGCGGGGGCGGCGCTGGTCTCCGGTGCGGTGGGCGCCATGGCCGGCGGACTGCTGGAGCAGAACCTGCCCGATGGCGAGGCACTGGGCGAGGCGATGCTGGGCGTGCTGGTCGCAGGCCTGGGCGCCGAGGCGCCGCGCCGTGCGGGCGGGCTCAAGGCGGCGCAGCTCGACCGGGTCAAGGCGCTGATCGATGCCCGGCTCGACGACCCGGATCTGGACCCGGCCGGCATCGCGGCCGCGGCCGGCATCTCGCTTCGCCATCTCCACGCCCTGTTCGGCAGCGCCGGCACCACCGTCCGCCGCCACCTGATCACCGCCCGGCTGGACCGCTGCCGCCGCGATCTGGCCAATCCGGTGATGGCGGGGCGCACCATCACCGACATCGCCTTTTCATGGGGGTTTCAGAACGCCGGCCATTTCGGCCGCCGCTTCCGCGACGCCTATGGCCTGTCGCCGCAGGCTTTCCGGCAGCGGCGAGACAGGTGACAGGCGACAGGTGAAAGGCGGACGAGGAGGCGATATCATCCGCGTCATCTGCACCATAAATTGATGCGGACCGGCCAGGGAGTTTCGTCATGTCCCGGATCAACAGGCAGACCACGGACGCCGATCAACCGCCGAAGGCGGGGGATGAGAAGCGGGCTTTCGACCGTCTGAAGGCGGCGCTGACCGAAGCCTTCGCCGCCCCAGACATGGCGTACCAGCCATTGACGGCCGCCGAGGTGATCGCCCGGAACCGGCGCTGACGAAGGCTCACCCCTTCGCCAGTTCCTCTTCCACCTGACCCAGCCGTTCCTTGCCGAAGAACATTTCCTCGCCGACATAGAAGGTCGGGATGCCGAAGGCGCCGCGGGCGACCGCCGCCTCGGTGTTGGCGGCGAGCTCGGCCTTCACCGCCGCGTCCTGGGTTGCGGCGGCGATGGCGGCACCGTCGAGGCCGGCTTCGTTCAGCGTGGCGACGAAGACCTCGGGGTCGTCCATCTTGCGGCCGGTTTCCCACATCGCGGTCTCGACGGCGTCGAGATAGGCGTCGCCCACCCCCATGCGCTTCGCGGCGATGAAGCCGCGCATGGCGAGCAGGGTGTTGACCGGGAAATGCGGGTTGATCCGGAAGGCATCGAAGCCGTGCCTGGCCACGAAGCGGCGCAGTTCCAGCGCCTCGTACTCGTTCTTGCCCTTGATGCCGGCGAAGGCGAGTATCGGCGCCTGATTGCCGGTCGCCTTGAAGATGCCGCCCAGCAGGCAGGGGATGACATTGATGGTTGCGCCGGTGCGGGCGGCTATCCGGTTCAGCACCCGGCGCGCCAGATAGGCGTTGGGGCTGCCGAAATCATAGATCATGTCGACGGTGCGGCTGCTCATGCGTCTGGTCTCCCTCACCAGGTTTCCGACCAGGGGCGCAGATCCAGTTCATGCGTCCAGGCCGATTTGGGCTGCGTATGCAGCCAGACATAATTGGCGGCGATGTCTTCGGGCTTCAGGATCAGATCCTGGTCCAGCAGCGTCTGAACATCCTCGCGGGTGGAGCGGGTGAAGGCGCCGTCGATCGCGCCGTCGACCACCACATGGGCGACATGGATGCCCCGGGGCCCCAGCTCGCGCGCCATGCTCTGGGCCACGGCCCGAAGGCCGTGCTTGGCGGCGGCGAAGGCGGCGAAGCCTTCCCGGCCGCGGATGCTGGCGGTGGCGCCGGTGAACAGGATGGTGCCCCGGCCGCGCGGCACCATCACGCGCGCAGCCTCTCGCCCGGCCAGAAAACCGGCGAAGCAGGCCATCTCCCAGACCTTGGTGAAGACGCGGGCGGTGGTGTCGCGGATGTCGAAACGAACATTCGCGCCGATGTTGAAGACCACCACCTCCAGCGGCCCGACCTCGGCCTCGATACGGTCGAAGAGGGCGACCATCTCGTCTTCGGACCGGGCATCGACCCCATAGGCATGGGCGCGGCCGCCCTCGGCGCGGATCTCGGCGGCCAGCGCCTCCACCTGATCCAGATTGCGCGGCCGGCGGGTCAGGCAGACCGCATGGCCGCGGGCGGCGAACGCCCGCGCGATCGCCCCGCCGACCCCGATGCCGGCGCCGATGACCAGGCAGGCGCCGGGCGTGGTGCCAGGCTCGGCCTGCGTCGTTGGATGGCTCATGGCGTGTTTCTCCTCCCGACCGGGTCATCATATTGCCCGGGATTATGTAAGTCCAGTTTCTGGACGAAGTTCGTATTGAATCTGGATCGAGTCAATGGAATACTGCAGCCATGAAACGCGATGATCTGAAGGACCAGCCCTGTTCCATGGCGCGCACCGTTGCGGTGATCGGCGACCGATGGACCCTGATGCTGCTGAGGGACTGCTTTCTGGGGGTGCGCCGCTTCGACACCTTCCAGGAGCGGTTGGGGATTTCGCGCACCATCATCGCCGAACGGTTGAAGCTTTTGGTCGATGAGGGCGTGCTGGCCCGGGTCCGCTATCAGGACCGCCCCCCGCGCGACGAATACCGCCTCACCCCCAAGGGCTTCGATCTCTATCCCGTGGTGATGAGCATCGTGCACTGGGGCAACCGGCATTATGCGGGGGAGGCGGGGCCGCCGATGCTGCACCGGCATCGCACTTGCGGCCACGACATCGAACCGGTGCTGACCTGCCGCGCCTGTGGCGAGGAACTGCGCGCCCGCGAGGTGGAGGTGCGCCCCGGGCCGGGGATCGGCGACGAGGCTGCGGCCGCGGCAGCCCTGCCGCCGCGGCGCGGGCAGACCGGCTGATCCCTTCGGTCAACTCCGGTGGCGCAGGGCCTCGACCAGGGCGATGAAGGCGGGGGAGGACTGCCGGCGGCTAGGATAATAGAGGTGGTAGCCGTCCCAGTCGGGCGAGAAGTCCTGCAGCACGCGCACGAGACGTCCCGCCTCGACATGAGGCAGGATGATGTCTTCCGGCGCATAGGCGAGACCGAAGCCGTCGAGTGCCGCATCGACGACGTTATAAATGTTGTTGAAGGCGAGCTGCCCGTCGACCCGGATCTTCAGCTCACGACCGTCTTCCTCAAAATCCCAGACCCAGAACCCACCCGAGGTCGGCATGCGCTGATTGATGCAGACATGCTCGACAAGGTCCCGCGGATGTTGCGGCACCGGACGGGTCTCGAAATAGCCGGGTGCGCCAACCACGGCGAAGCGGAAATCCGGACCGATCCGGGCCGAGATCATGTCTTTGGCCAGCTGTTCGCCCATCCGGACCCCGGCATCGAAGCGTTCGGTGACGATGTCGGTGAGGCCGTTGTCGAGCACGAGTTCGACCTTGATGTCCGGATGCTCGATCAGGAACCGGCGCAGCTTCGGCCAGAGCAGATGGTTGAGCGCGTGATCCGAGGCGACGATCCGGATGTTGCCGGCAGGCTTGTCGCGGAGCGCGTTCAGCGCATCGAGTTCGGCCTCGATCCCGTCGAAATGCGGCCCCAGCCCATCGAACAGCCGCTGCCCGGCCTCGGTCAGCGCGACGGCACGGGTGGTCCGGGTCAGCAGCCTGATACCCAGCCGGGCCTCCATCTGGCGGATGGTATGGCTCAGCGCCGACTGCGAGACACCGGCCTTCGCCGCGGCGCGCGTGAAGCTGCGCTCGCGCGCGACCGCCAGGAAAGCCTGCAGATCATTGAGATTTTCACGCGGCATCCATGGCCCCCGCTGGTGATGTCCCGGTCTGCATAGCATTGCCTGCGCGGGTCGGGCTGCAGGCAATTCATGAGCTGTTCTCATAACAGGATGCGGATTCTCCAGGCTAATGACCATGGGTGGCAGCTGCTAGCCTCGGGACCTTCCATCCGGAGCGATCAGGAGGACAGGGGCATGGGCCTCTCCATTACACGGCGCGGGCTGCTGCTTCAGGCAGTGGCGGCGGCTGTCATGACATCCGTACCGCTCCATGCCGCAACCCCAGGCGGAGGCACGGCCATGCAGCTGCGTTTCAGCTTCGACACTCATGATTTCACCGCAACCCTCGACGACACGCCGACGGCGCGGGATCTGATGTCGATGCTGCCGCTCGATCTCACCATCGAGGATTATTCCACCAACGAGAAGATCGCCCGCCTGCCGCGCCGGCTGACCGAGGACGGCAGCGGCCCGTTCCGGGGCGAGGCACCGGGCGATCTCTGCTATTTCGCCCCCTGGGGCAATCTCGCCTTCTTCTACGGGGGCTATGGTTTTTCGCGGGGTCTCATCCGGCTCGGCCGGCTGAATGGCGGCATCGGGCCGCTGCTCACGCGCGGCAGTTTTCCGCTGACGGTGCGGGGGCTGGCGTGACCACGGGCACGGGGCGGGCGATCCCCGGGGGCGGCACGACCGCGGCCTGGGGCGGCGTGTTTGCGATGTCGCTATGCGTCTTCGCGCTGATCGCATCGGAGTTTCTGCCGGTCAGCCTGCTGACGCCGATTGCGGCGGATCTGGCCATCACCGAAGGCCAGGCCGGGCAGGCGATCGCCGTTTCGGGCATCTTCGCCGTGTTGACCAGCCTGTCGATCAGCCATCTGGCCGGCAGGATCGACCGCAGGGCCGTGCTGCTCGCCCTGACCGGGCTGATGCTGATCTCGGGCGTGATCGTGGCCGCCGCACCCGACGGGGGGGTGCTGATGGCCGGCCGGGCGCTGCTCGGGGTGGTGATCGGCGGATTCTGGTCGATGACCACGGCCGTGGTGATGCGGCTGGTGCCGGAACACGCCGTGCCCCGGGCGCTGGCGCTGCTCAATGGCGGCAATGCGCTGGCCGCGACCATCGCGGCACCGCTCGGCAGCTTTCTGGGCGGGCTGATCGGCTGGCGCGGCGCCTTCTTCTGCCTCGTGCCGCTGGCGGCGGTTGCGTTCATCTGGCAGGCGATCAGCCTGCCGCGCATGCCGGCCGGTCGCCGGGCACGGGGCAGAAGCCCCTTCCGCCTTCTCCGACGGCGCCCGGTCGCTCTCGGCATGGCGGCAGTGCTGTTCCTGTTCATGGGTCAGTTCGCCCTGTTCACCTATCTGCGGCCGTTCCTTGAGACCGTGACGCGGGTGGATGTCGAGACACTCTCGGCGCTTCTGCTGGTGATCGGCATCTCCGGGCTGATCGGCACAAGCCTGATCGGGGCGGTGCTGACCCGCAGCCTCGGCGCGGCTCTGATCGGCATGCCGTTGATCCTGGGCGGGATCGCCCTCGGACTTGCGGTCGCGGGTGACCGGCTGTGGATCGTGGCGCCGCTGCTCGGCCTCTGGGGCCTGGTCGGCACCGCCGCCCCGGTCGGCTGGTGGACCTGGCTTGCCCGTACCCTGCCAGAGGATGCCGAGGCTGGCGGCGGGCTGATGGTCGCCATCATCCAGGCGGGCATTACGGTCGGGGCTGCCGCAGGCGGCATGCTGTTCGATGCGGGAGGCCATGCCGCGACTTTCATCTTCGCGGCGGTTCTGCTCGGCATGGCGGCCGTGCTGGCAATGCGGGCGGCGGCAGGTCGCGCACGCTGACCATCTGCCTGCCATGGCCGGCAGCTTCGCATTCTATAGGGCGCATTCATCACAGCACATGGCATGATCATCCCAAGGTTTCGCGATACGAAAACGCGCCAGGGAGGATCCGCCGATGAACCAGATTGCCATATCGGGGCACGCCGCCGCTGCCCGGTTGCTGATCGACAACTGGAATGCGGGGACGCGCCTTCCCTGTCTACCCGAGGCATTGCAGCCACAGAGCCGGGCCGAGGGCTATGCCATCCAGGCGCGGCTGGTCGCGGATCCGTCCGCGCATATCGGCTGGAAGATCGCCGCCACCAGCCTGGCTGGTCAGCGCCATATCGGCGTCGACGGTCCGCTGGCCGGCCGGTTGTTCGCAGAGCGTCTGCTACCCGATGGGGCGGTGGTGCCGCTCGCCACCAGTCTGATGCGCGTGGCCGAGGTTGAGTTCGCCTTCCGCTTCGGCCGCGACCTGCCGCCGCGCACCACGGCCTTCACGGTCGACGAGGTGATGGCGGCGGTGGCGAGCCTGCATCCGGCGATCGAACTGCCGGATTCGCGCTACGAGGATTTCTGCGCGGTGGGGGCGGCCCAGCTGATCGCCGATGATGCCTGCGCCAATCTGTTCATCCTGGGCCCGGCCACGACCGCGTCCTGGCGCGATGTCGACCTCGCCGCCGCGACGCCCTCGGCCGTGGTCACCGGTCCTGATGGCCGGATCCGCAGCCGTCATGATGGCCTCGGCGCCAATGTTCTGGGCGATCCGTGTCTGGCGCTTGCCTGGCTCGTCAACGAGGTCTCGGCCCTGGGCCTCCCGCTGCGGGCGGGCCAGGTGGTGATCACCGGCACCTGCGTGGTGCCGATCGCGGTCGAGCCGGGCGATCGGGTCGCGGCGGATTGGGGGGCCTTCGGCCAGCTGTCGGTGTCTTTTGTCTGAGACCCGACCGGTCTGACGTCAGATCAGGCTCGCCTGGGCATCCGTCTCGATCAGCCGGACATTGGCATCGGCACAGATCCGGCGGATCGGGGGCAGGTCGCAGCGGTTGGTGATGAAGGTGTTGACCTGCGACAGGTGGCCGATGCGCACCGGGGCGGTGCGTTCGAACTTGGTCGAATCGGCGACCAGGATCACATGGCGGGCATTGGCGATGATCGCCTGGGCCACCTTCACCTCGCGGAAGTCGAAATCGAGCAGCGCGCCGTCATTGTCGATGGCCGACACGCCGATCACGGCGAAATCGACCCGGAACTGGCGGATGAAATCGACCGCCGCCTCGCCCACCACGCCGCCGTCGGAACCGCGGACCACGCCGCCGGCGATGATCACCTCGATCGAGGGATAGATCCGCATCCGGTTGGCGACATTGATGTTGTTGGTGATCACCATCAGCCCGGCATGATCGGTGAGCGCGCGGCCGACCGCTTCGGTGGTGGTGCCGATATTGATGAACAACGAGGTGTTGTCGCCGATCAGCTGGGCGGCGGCGCGGCCGATCGCGGTCTTCTCGTCCGAGGCGATCAGGCTGCGCGCCTCATATTCCATGTTCTGCACGCCCGAGGGGAACAGCGCGCCGCCATGGATGCGGGTCAGCAGCCGGCGCTCGCACAGGTCGTTCAGATCCTTGCGGATGGTCTGCGGCGTCACCCCGAAATGTGTCGCCAGCTCATCGACCAGGATCCGGCCCTTGTCCTTGGCAAGCTGGACGATTTCGGCATGGCGGGGAGACAGGTACATCGGCGGCGCGTCCTCGACTGCGGGTTTCCGGCGGTCCCTTGGGCCCCCGGCTTTCGTTTCGGTCATCATATAGCGAGGAACGAAAGTGCGAAAAGCCGAACTTGGCCGATCGCACATCAGCGGTTCAGCCGCCGCCAGCGCGCCGGAGGCTGGCCGGTCCACTGGCGGAAGGCGCGTTGGAAGGCGCTGGGCTCCGAGAAGTCGAGCCGGTCGGCGATGTCCGCGAGCGAAAGTTCGGTGCGCCTCAACAGGCTGCAGGCCAGATCGCGGCGCAACTCGTCGCGGACCAGCCGGAATGACATGCCGGAAGATGCAAGTCGACGGGCGAGCGTCGCCCGTGACATGCCGAGCGCCCGCGCGGCCGCGGTTTCGCTGAGCCCGGCATAGGGGCGGGTGGCGGCCAGCAGGTGGCGGAGCGCCGCTTCGGTCCCCGCCGGCGCGGTGGGCGCGGTCATCAGCTCGACCAGACGGCGGGTGAAGGCGCCGGCACTGTCTGGCCGCGCCGTGACCGGCAGGGCCAGGCTGCCCGGGGCGAATTCCAGCCCGCCCGGCGTCGCGCCATGTTCCACCGCCCGGCCGAACAGGAAGGTCGATTCCGCGGCCAGCGCGCCAAAGCGCTCGGGCAGCATCACCCGGCGCAGCGGCGGCGCCTCTCCCGCCAGCCAGCCGATGACATGGATCAGCCCGAGCAGGATCAGATGCGGCATCAGCAGGGCATCGGCCTGCACGGCCGTCCGCGGGGTAAGCTCAAGCCGGACCGGACCGGCCGGCCCCTCGGGCAGCGCAACCCGCCAGGGTGCGGCCCCGTCGAAGACCCGGATCATGCGCGCGGCGGCATCGATCGCGGGGCCGGTCGCGGGCATATGCGCCATCAGCCTCAGCAGTTCCGCCGTCGTCCCCGGCGGCACCGGCCGGGCCAGATGGCCCAGGAACTCGTCGCCGGCGGCGCCGACGGCCAGCCGCTGCAGGCGCCGATAGGCGATCGGTGCCACCCGTGGCCCGTCGGCCTCCAGCAGGCGCGGATCGATGCCGGCCCGCTGATGGATGCGCCGCAGGGTGTCGGCCGCCAGCGGCAGCCGGTCGGTCAGCTCACGCGCGAAGCGGGCCGGGATGGTGGGCGTGATCCAGCGGCGGAGGGGAGGCGGGCTTTCGGTCATGTCGCGTGAGACGCCCCGTCATTGTGCCAGGCGGCAGGCCGGATCATCCTGAAAGGCCAGAACGGCATGGATGCCGCAACCGGAGGAGGAGACCGCGCCCATGGCCCCGCTGATGCTCGACGGCCTCGACGACTATGCCAGCACCGGTTCGCCGCGCAAATACCGCTCCACCGCCGGCAGCCAGGAGACGGCGCCGCCCGCGCGGGTGGAGGACGCCTGGACGGCACTGGAGCGCGACGGCTATGTCATCCTGGAAAATCTGTTCACACCCGACGAGGTGGCCCGGATGCGGGCGGCGGTGCTGCCGCATATGGCGCCGCGCGGCGGCCGCAACCCGTTCGAGGGGCTGAAGACCCGCCGGCTTTATGCCGTGATCGCCAAGACGCTGGCCTGCAACCCGCTGGTCGAACATCCGCTGGTGCTGGCCCTGCTCGACCGGGTGTTCGAGCCCAATTATCTGCTCTCGCAATTGCAGGTGATCGACATCCTGCCGGGGGAAGAGGCGCAGGCGCTGCATTTCGACGACAGTTTTTACAGCCTGCCGCGGCCGCGGCCGGTGCTCGGGGCGGCGACGATCATGGCGCTGGATGACTTTACGCCCCTGAACGGCGCCACCCGGGTCATCCCCGGCAGCCATCGCTGGGGCAACCGCCTGCCCACGCCCGAAGAGGCGGACGGGGCGATCCCGGTGGTGATGCCGGCGGGATCGGTGGTGCTGTTCCTGGGCACGCTCTGGCACAGTGGCGGTGCCAACCGCAGCGAGCGCGCGCGCCTGGCGCTCACCGCCCAGTACTGCGCGCCCTGGTGCCGCCAGCAGGAAAATTTCAGCCTGTCGGTACCGCTTCCGGTGGTGAAGCAGTGCAGCGAGCATGTCCGGCGGATGCTGGGCTATTCGATCCACGCCCCCTTCATGGGCATGGTCGACGGCATGCATCCGAAACGGCTGCTGGAGGATCGGCCCTCCGCGGAGGTCTGAGGCGGAACACGCCGGGCAGCACCGCGTTGCGTCGGGAAAGGCGCCGGGTTTTCCGGCCGCCCCCGACGGAAGGCTGTTGTCATGGATGGAATGGGCGAAGGGCGCCTGCCGCGGTTTCTGATCGCCCATGCCGCGGCGGGCTATGTGCTGGCGCTGGGCGTTGTTGCCGCACTGTTCGCCGGGGATGTCTCGGGGCTGCGCGGGCTGGTTCTGGAGGTGCGTGGCGGGCTGCTTGCGGGGGCCGTCTTCACCCTGTTGATGGGGCAGACGCTGGCCGTGGTGCAGATCGCCTTCGCGCTCTGGCTGCTGGCCGGCGCGCCGGGGGAGGGCGGCGGCGGGCACCGCGCGCGCCTGCGACCTTCCGGCATCTTGACCCTCGCCAGGGCGGGGCCATAGTCATGGAAGATGCGTCACCGCGCTGAAGGGGAGCGCCCGTTCGATGCCCATGCTGGTCCGTTTCGTCGTCATGCACGCCCTGGTGGGCTTCGGGCTCGCCTTCGCCGTGGTCGGCGCCCTGCTCTGGTTCGACGTTTCGGGCCTGGGCACGCTGATGAGCACCAATGCCGACGGGCCGCTGGCCGCGGCGGTGCTGACCTTCTTCATGGGGCTGACGCTGGGCAGCGTTCAGGTCGCCTTCGCGGTCTGGTTCCAGGCCGGCGACGACCATGGCGGCTCGGGCGGCAGGCGCATCCGCATCCCGCAGATCTTCCTGCCGCCGCGGCGGGCGGTTGCTCATGCGCCCGTGCCCGCGCGTACAACCGGCGGACGGGCCTGATCGTCAGGACACCAAGACGCCGCCGTCATCCGTGGAAGCCGGCGCAGCCAGCGTCGACGACGGCAGATCGTCGATCATCAGCTGCGGGCGCTGCCAGACGGCGCGGGCTTTTTGTGGTGTCGGAGACCGGGCGGTTCAGCTGCATGATATGATGCCCTACGTGTCGCAGGATTGGTGTCGGGAGGCAGGCTCGCAGATCACGATATCCCGGACATCAGGAGATGCCGTAAAGGGTGTCGTCGTTAAAGCCGGCTGGATTGAACATGGTGGACGACGATACGTCGTCGGCCAGCAGCTGTGGGCGCCGCCAGACGGTGCGCGGCATTGCGGTGGTGTCGGATGTCTCGGCACCGGAGACCGGGTGATTCTGCTGCATGACGCGGGGCCTGTCGTACTTTAAAGTTGAGGGCAAATGCGCCCGAGAGAAGTCTACAGCAGGCACTGCCTTTGGAGCCATATCTCAGTGTCGCGGATCAAGGTTGTGCCTCACGATTATTGATGAGGGCCAGATACGCATCACGCCGTCGGCCAATGCCGCGCCCGCCGCGGCCAGCGCGGTGTCGGGCATGCTGCCCAGGGCCTCCAGGATGAACCAGAGCCGGCGCGAGTCTGCGGTCAGGCGGGTGCGCAGCCCCTGGCGCCAGTTCCAGCGCCGGCAGGTGACGCCGGCCTCGTCGCACCAGACCACCTCGCCCGGGTCGGGTGTTTCGATCGCCGGGGCACCGTCTTTCATCACGTCGAACGGCTCGGTGCCGCTGGCGCGGATCAGGCGGGGGGCGCCCCGATAGGCCTCCAGATCCTCGCCGCCCACGGGGATGGCGAAGGCCAGGCTGACGGCGTTATAGAGATCCACCACCAGCCCGGCCGGGGGCAGGGCGCCGTCCCGGATGGCGCGCTTGCGCAGGGCTTCCGCCGATGACGGGGTGCGGGCGGGTTTGGCGCCGAAGGCCCGGAAGGCCGCCCGCCAGTCATCGAGATGCGCCGCCGCCCAGTCCGGCCCGCCGGCCTGCACCTGGCCGATGGCGCGGGCCAGGGTCTCGGCCACGATCGCATCCGCATCGGTCACCGCCGGTCCTGCGAGGGTGACGGTCAGGCTGACGGCCCGGAAATCCGGACGCAGGGCGTGGATGGCGGGGTCGATCACGGGGGTGACGGGCTGGGCGGACATGCAGCAGATCCATGAACCTGGGGTTGGGTGTCTGAGGATATCATAACCCGGCAGCGCCGGGCCGTCGTTGGCCCTGCACGCAAGAGCTGTGGCATGCGGTGGCCGGTCGTGTCACGCTATGGCAGCGGAGACCCCTGACGGAGATCCCGACCCATGGTCGTGACGGCCGAGCCGCTGATCCGGCGTGACCCGGTCGCCGAAGCCGCAATTGCGGACGAGGCGATCACGGGGCGGCTTGCCTGCGACCCGGCGCGGCCCTGGCCGCTGCCGCCGGTCGGCATCGGCGCCTGGCAGGCACGACTTCCGGCCTGCGCCGCCCGGCTGATGCGCACGGCGCTGGCCGCGGGGCTGGGGCCGCTTGTCCCCGACCTGCTGAATGTCCGGCTGTGCCGGCCGATCTTCCATGCCCGGCTGGAACTGGCGGAGCTGCTGGTCCGCCGTCCCGACGGCCGTTTCGCGACCCTGCTTCTGGGCATGCTGCCCGACCGGCTGGGCCATGTCGACGGCACCTCGCGCGTCGTTCATGCACTGAATGCCGCCGATCCGCCCTTGCTCGACGGTCCCGAACAGGTGATGGACTATCTGCGCTGGTTCTGCGCCGTGGTCTGCGGCGATCATGGCGGCTTTCTGGTGGTGGAGCGCCTGACCGATCTGCCCTTTACCGCTGTGACGCCCGCGCTGGGCGACCGCCTGGCGCAGGTGTTGAAGCCGCTGACGGTCCATGGCCGCACCGCCGGCGGCGACTGGATGATCGCCGGCTGCCTGCTGCATGCTGCCGCCCTCTATCAGGTCGAAATGCGGGTCGGCCCCGACGGGCTGGTCGAGATGCTGGACGATTGCATCGCCCTGGACAACCTGCCCTGCCGCCGGCCCGGAATCCGGCGGGGCTATCGGGTCGCGGATGTCGCCGACTGATCGGCCTGCATGCCATGGCATTGAAGCCGCCGCGGCGGTGATACAGATCGCGTTATTGACGCAGCCCTCCATCTCCTCAACAATCAGGTCTAGGTCGAACGTTTGTTCTAACTGACCGCCGGTCATCGCCGGGTAAACGGTCGTACCGGACGAACGGATCGATACAAGGCCGCGACAGACGGCCGCGACGGGAGGACTGCCACCGTGAACGCCCAGGCGCTGTTCGCGATGATGGTGCAGCAGGGGGATGTGGTCACCGACCGCTTCCGCGATGCCGTGCGCCATCATCCTGACCAAACCTTCATCCGCTATGGCGAGGAGGGCCGCGACCTCAGTTTCGCCGCCTTCGAGGCCGAGGTGGCGACCCTTGCCGCCGCCCTGCAGGAGATGGGGCTGGAGCCCGACGACCGCGTGTCGGTCTTCACCCGGAATTCCTGGATCGCCACGCTTGCCATGTTCGCGGTCTGGGAGGCGGGCGCCGTTTATGCGCCGGTCAATTTCAACTATGCCGGCCGGCTGCTGGCCTATCAGCTGAACGACACCGCACCGCGGGTGCTGATCACCGATGCCGATCTGGCCCCGGCGGTCGCGGCGGTGCTGGACGAGGTGCGCCTGACCAATATCGTGGTGCACCGGCCGCTGCCCTCGGATCACGACCATGATCCGGCGAAGGCCGCCCTGCCGCCTGCGCTTCTGGCCCGACCGGGCCTGCATGATCTGGCCGAGCTGATGCGCACCCCGCGTCGCCACCGGCCGGTGACCCGCGGGGCCGCCGATATCGCCAACATCATCTACACCTCGGGCACCACCGGCCCGGCCAAGGGCGTGGTGCAGCCCTTCCGCTGGATCAACCAGTACACCTTCAACAGCCGCGCCTTTCTGACGCCGGAGGACACGATCTATTGCGACCTGCCGCTCTATCACGTCGGCGGCGCGATGTTCCTGGTCGCCAAGGCCTGCTGGACCGGCTGCGCCGTGTCGCTCTGGGACAAGTTCAGCCCGACCAGGTTCTGGGACCGGGTGCGCGCCCATCGGGCGAGCAATGCCGTGCTGCTGGACGTGATGGTGCCCTGGCTGATGAGCGCCGACCCCCGCGCGGACGACCGGGACAACACCATGATGCGGGTGCATATGCAGCCGCTGCCGGCGCGCCATCACGAGGTGGCGCAGCGTTTCGGCATCCCCTTCTCCACCGCCGGCTTCGGCCAGACCGAAAGCGGCAACGGCTTCGTCGCCCTGATCGACCAGTTCGGCGAGACCGAGGCCAAGCGCCCGGAGTTCCGGGTCGGGCATGACCGGGCGACGGTGCTGGAGATCGCCCGCCGCCGCGGCGTCATGGTGGTGGATGGCGCCGAACCGCTGGCCAAGGGCTTCATGGGCCGGCCTTCGCCGCTGCTGGAGGCAGCGGTGCTGGATGCCGACGACAATGTGCTGGGGCCCGACGAGGCCGGGCAGCTGGCCTTCCGGCCGCGCTTTCCGCATCTGCTGTTGAAGAGCTATTTCAACAAGCCGGATGCCACCATCAAGACCTTCTCGAACCTCTGGTTCCACACCGGCGATGCGGTGCGGCGGACCGAAGACGACGTCTATTACTTCATCGACCGCATGGGCGGCTTCTTCCGGGTGCGCGGCGAGAACGTCTCGTCCTACCAGGTGGAGGATCTGCTGAACACCCATCCGGACATCCGCGCCACGGCGGCCCTGCCGGTCCCGGCGGAGGAAGGCGAGGAAGAGGACTGCGCCGTCTTCATCCAGCTGGTCGAGGGCTGCAGCATGACCGAGGCGGAGCTGCGCAGCTTCGCGGCCTCGGTGATGCCGCGCTACATGACGCCGCGCCATGTGCGCTTCGTCGAGGCGCTGCCGGTGACACCCACCAACAAGATCGAGAAGTACAAGCTGAAACAATCCCTTCTGGCCGAACTCGCCGCCGCGCGCGCGGCCGCGGAGACGGGCCGATGACGGCGGCGACGCCGCTGCTGGAGCTGGACCGTGTGGGGATCAACCTGCGCACCGGCGGCGGGATCGTCTCGGCCACCCGCGACGTCTCGTTCAAGGTGGGGGCCGCGGAGCGGATCGGCATCGTGGGCGAAAGCGGCTGCGGCAAGACGTTGACCGGGCTTGCGATCATGCAGCTGCTGCCGCGTGGCCTCGCCAGGATCGACGGCGCCATCCGCTTCGAGGGCCGTGACCTGCTGAAGCTCTCGGGGCGGGAGCTGCGCCGGGTGCGCGGGGCCGGCATCGCCATGATCTTCCAGGAACCGATGAGCGCGCTCGACCCGGTCTTCACCATCGGCGAGCAGATCGTCGAGACCATTCTGGCGCATGAGGCGGTGTCGCGGCGCGAGGCGAAGGAACGCGCGGTCGACCTGCTGGCGCGGGTCGGCATCCCGCTGCCGGCGCGGCGGGCGGGGGAATATCCCCACCAGCTGTCGGGCGGCATGCGCCAGCGGGCGATGATCGCCATCGCGCTGGCCTGCAACCCCAAATTGTTGATCGCCGACGAGCCGACCACGGCGCTGGATGTCACCATCCAGGCCCAGATCATCGATCTGCTGGTCGACCTCAGCGAAACTACCGGCACGGCGCTGCTGTTCATCACCCATGATCTGGGGGTGGTCGCCGAGACCTGCACCCGGATGGTGACGATGTATGCGGGCGAGGTGGTCGAGGATGCCACCGTCGACGACGCGCTGGTCCGGCCCCGCCACCCCTATACCGCCGGGCTGTTCTCTGCCCTGCCGCGGCTGGTGGAGCGCGGCGCGCCGCTGCCCTCCATCCCCGGCCGGGTGCCGCCCCTGATGGCGATGCCCGAGGGCTGCCGTTTCCGCCCCCGCTGCCCCCATGCCGAGGAGGCCTGTACCGCGGCACAGGCCATGCGTGAGCCCGAGCCCGGCCACCGCGCCCGTTGCCGGCGCACCGGGGAACTCCAGCTGGAGGGCACCGTCGGATGATCACCGTGAAGCCCGCCCATCGACAGGCAGCCGCTACGACCGCAGACCAGCCGATGCTGTCGGTCGAGGATCTGCGCGTCACCTTCACCACTGCCGACGGCGAAAGCCTGAAGGCGGTGGACGGGATCAGCTTCGAGGTCCGCCCGGGCGAGACCTTCGGCGTGATCGGCGAAAGCGGATCGGGCAAGTCGACGCTCGGCCGCGCCATCGTCCGCCTGCTCGACCCGACCGGCGGGCGGATCCTGTACGAGGGCGACGACATCGCCCGGCTGAAGGGCCGGCGCCTGCGGCACAAGCGCCGCGAGCTGCAGATCATCTTCCAGGACCCGAATGCGGCCCTGAACCCGCGGATGAGCATTCTCGACAGCGTTCGTGAGCCGCTGGACGTGGTGGGGGAGGGGGATCGCGCCTCGCGGACCGGCCGCGCACTCGACCTGCTCGACCGGGTGGGGATCAGCGCGGAACAGGCGCGGCGCTATCCGCACGAGCTGTCGGGCGGCCAGAAGCAGCGGGTCAACATTGCCCGCTCGCTGACGCTCAACCCGAAACTGGTGGTCTGCGACGAGGTGGTGGCGGCGCTGGATGTGTCGATCCGCGGCGACGTGCTCAACCTCTTCGCCGAGATCCAGCGCGAACGCGGCCTCGCCTATGTCTTCATCACCCACGATATCGGCGTGGTCTCGCATATCAGCGACCGGGTGGCGGTGATGTATCTGGGCCGGTTCATGGAGCTGGGGCCGGTGGCGGCCGTGGCCGAACGGCCGATGCACCCCTATACCCGCGCGCTGATGTCGGCCGAGCCGGTGCCGCTGCCGTCCCATCTGCGCCAGAAGCGCCGGATCCTGCTGGAGGGTGAGATCCCGTCGCCGCTGAACCCGCCTTCGGGCTGCCGCTTCCGCACCCGCTGCCCCCATGCGCAGGCGACTTGCGCCGAGCGGGTGCCCGACTGGCGCCCCGTCGCCCCCGACCATTTCGTCGCCTGCCACTTCGCCGAGGAGCTGGCGCCCGGCTGACGAAGACCGGACCCAACCAGAATGACCGCATCAGGCGGCACGGCCGACCGCGACAGAAGATCCGGCGGCGGCCACCAGGGAGGAAGACCAGAATGACCAAGGATCCGTTCAACATCTCTGCGGGCGAGCCGGTCACCGTCGGGGGCCGCCCGGCTTTCGCGATGGACCGCCGCCGTTTCCTGTCGCTGCTGGGCGCCGGTGCCGCCGGTGCCGCGGCATCCGGCATGCTGCCCGGCCATGTCCGCCGGGCGCTGGCCGCGGGCGGCGTGCTGAAGGTGGCGGCCCCCGCCAACCCGTCGAGCCTGGACCCGATGACGGGTGGCTCGGGCCAGGACCATCCCTTCCTCTACACCGTCTTCGACACGCTGGTGGAATGGGAATATGAAAGCCTGGACCCCAAGCCCGGCCTGGCGCGCGCCTGGAGCTTCCCCGACCCCAAGACCCTGGTGATGGATCTGCAGGAGGGGGTGAAATTCCACGACGGCACCGATTTCAATGCCGAGGCGGTGAAGTTCAACCTGGACCGCAATCGCGGGGATCAGCGCTCCAACATCAAGGCCGACCTGATCAATGTCGAGGCGGTGGAGGTGAGCGGGCCGCATCAGGTCACCATCCGGCTGAAGAACCCCGATGCCGCCCTGCCGATGATCCTGTCGGATCGCGCCGGCATGATGTGCTCGCCCAAGGCGGTGACGGAGAAGGGCGATGCCCATGACCGCAACCCCGTCGGCACCGGCGCCTGGAGCTTCGTCACCTGGAACGACAACGAAAAAGTGGTCGTGAAGCGCAACGAGGGCTATTGGAAAAAGGGCACGCCCAAGGTCGACGGCATCGAATTCGCGATCATTCCGGAACTCTCCACCGGGCTGCGCTCGGTGATGGCCGGGCAGAACCATTTCGTCTATTTCCTGTCGCCCCAGCAGGGGCTGATCGCGAAGCGGGCGCCGAAGCTGACCACCTTTACCGGCCCGACGCTCTATTGCATCCAGATCTATTTCAACTGGGCGCGCAAGCCGCTGGATGATGTCCGGGTCCGCCAGGCGATCAACCATGCCATTGATCGCGACGCTTTCGTCAAAGTGACGATGAACGGCATCGGCGAGAAGGCGATCACCAACCTGCCCTCCGCCCATTGGGCCTTCGACAAAGAGCTGGCCGGCTACTACCCCTATGATCCCGAGAAGGCCAAGGCGCTGCTTGCCGAGGCGGGCTATGCCGACGGGCTGGATCTGCATCTGGGCGGCTATCCCGACCAGAGTTCGGTGCAGCGCCAGGAATTCATCATGGAGCAGCTGCGCCAGGTCGGCATCCGGGTGCGCTATTCGATCGGCACCATTCCCGAGGCCTCGGCCGCCTTCTTCGGCAACGAAAAGAAGACCGACGCCCTGGTCTCGGCCTGGACCGGCCGGCCCGATCCCAGCCTGACCTTCTCGCTGATGTACCTGCCCGACGCCTATTACAATGGCGGCCGCGGCCCGGTGCCCGACGAGCTGGTGCAGGCGATCGCCGCCAGCCGTGCCTCGCCCGACAAGGAGGCGCGCAAGCTGGCCTTCTCGAAGGTCCAGAAGCTGGTGCTCGACAATGCCCTGGTCTGCCCGCTGGCCTTCCTGTCGGCGCTGGACGTGGCGGGTGAGAAGGTGGAGGGCTACAAGCCCAACCTGCTGAACAAGCCCAAGCTCTACGACGTGTCGCTGGCCTGACCTCTGCGCCCCGCGGCCGGGTGGGGACGTCCTGCCCGGCCACGCCTCGCGGCTCCCTCCCCCTTGTCGAGGACCTCTTATCCGATGTCCAGCCGCCGCGCGATCCGCACCGTGCGCCGCCGCCTGATCCAGGTGGTGCCGGTGATCCTGATCGTGACCTTCGTGGTGTTCGGGCTGATCCAGCTGATCCCCGGCGACATCGCGGTGACGCTGGCCGGCGACAATGCCAGCGATCAGCGCCTTGCCGAAATCCGGGCACTCTACGGTCTCGATCGTCCCTTCCTGGTTCAGTATTTCGACTGGTTGTGGGGGGCGGTTCATGGCGACCTCGCCCGGTCGCTGATTTCGGGCGAGGAGGTGATGACCTCGCTCTCCCGCACCTTTCCGCTGACCTTGCTGATCGTGGTGCTGGCGATGCTGATCTCGATGGTGATCGGCATTCCGCTCGGCATTCTGGCGGCGCTCCGGCCCAATTCGATCATCGACGGCGCGGTGATGGGGCTGGCCTCGGTCGGCATCGCCATTCCGAATTTCTGGCTGGCGATGATCCTGGTCGCGACCTTCGCCCTCTCGCTCGGCTGGCTGCCGGCGACCGGGGCGGTCGCCTTTTCGGATGATCCGATCCGGGCGCTGGAACATGCGATCCTGCCCGCGACCGCGCTTGCCGCCGGCGGCATCGCCGAGGTGGCGCGCCAGCTGCGCACCTCGCTGGTCGATATTCTGGGCTCGCAATATGTCCGCACGCTCCATGCCAAGGGCCTGCCCGGCGGCGCGGTGCTCTGGAAGCACGGGCTCAAGAACGTCTCGGTCAACCTGCTGACGGTGATCGGCCTGCTGGCCAACCGCCTGCTGGCGGCGACCGTCGTGGTCGAGACGGTCTTCGCCATCCCGGGCGTCGGCAATCTGATCGTCAACGCGGCGCTCGCCCGCGATTTCCCGGTGGTGCAGGGGGTGGTGCTGACCATGATCATCTTCGTGGTCGGGCTGAACCTGATCATCGACATGCTCTATGTCGTCTTCGACCCGAGGGTACGCTGATGAGCCGGACCGCAACCCCCTCTGCCGCCGGGGCGGCGCCCCGCCGGCGCAACCCGGTGCTCGCCTGGATGCTGCGCGATCCGCGCGGCGCGCTCAGCCTGCTGGTGGTGGCGATCATCGCGCTCACCGGCATCTTCGCCGACCAGCTGGCGCCCTATTCGCCGATCGAGCAGAATTTCGACCTGATCCTGATGCCGCCTTCGGCCGAAAACTGGCTGGGCACCGACGATCTGGGCCGCGACGTGTTCAGCCGGCTGATCCATGGCGCCTCGGCCAGCATGTATGCCAGCGTGCTGTCGGTGTCGATCGCGCTGGTGATCGGCCTGCCGATCGGCCTGCTCGCCGGTTTCGCCGGGGGCTGGGTCGATGAGGTGGTCAGCCGGGTGATCGATGCGCTGCTCTCCTTCCCCGCCATCGTGCTGGCGATCGGCGTCACCGGCGCGCTGGGGGTCGGCCTCACCAACGGCATGATCTCGGTCGGCATCGTGTTCTCGCCGCTGATCGCGCGCCTGGCCCGCGCCCGGGCGCTGGTGGTGAAAGAGGAATTGTTCGTCGATGCCGCCCGCTGTTTCGGGGCAAGCCCGGTGCGCATCCTGGCCCGCCACATTCTGCCCAACGCCATCCAGCCGATCCTGGTGCAGGTGACCCTGCTTCTGGCCGGCGCGCTGCTGGCCGAAGCCTCGCTCTCCTTCCTGGGGCTGGGCGTTCAGGCGCCGGATGCCAGCTGGGGCTCGATGCTCGCCAAAGCCTATCTCTATATGGAGATTGCGCCCGAACAGATGGTCACCCCGGGCCTCGCCATCCTGGTGACGGCGCTCGCCTTCAACGGGCTGGGCGACAGCGTGCGCATGTTGCTGGACCCGACCACGCGCAGCGGCCGCTGACCGCCGCCGCGCCATCCTCCCGGAACGCTCACTGGAAGCGGCCTGCCGCTTCCGGTAGCGTTTTCGCGTGTCCGATCATGGAACTGCGGGAGGAAACATGTCCGAAGGTGCGGCCGAGGGCCGGCGGAAGCTGATCGACCGCTGGTGGCCTCTGGGCCTTGTGACGGCGGCGATCGTGTTCTTCGTCTGGCTGGCCGACGAGGTGATGGAGGGGGAAACCGAGGCGCTGGATCGCGCCGTGCTCAAAAGCCTGCGCAACCCCGCCGACCCGGCCGATCCGCTGGGCCCCCACTGGCTGGAAACCGGCTTCGCCGACCTGACCGCGCTTGGCAGCACCACCGTGCTGGGGCTGATGACCCTGGTCGTGGTCGGCTATCTGCTGATCCGCCGCAGCCGTGCGGCCGCACTGACCGTGGCGCTGTCGGTGATCGGCGGCACGGTGTTGAGCTTCGGCCTGAAACTGGTCTTCGAGCGGCCGCGGCCGGATCTGGTCGCCCATCTGGTGGAGGTGCAGACGGCGAGCTTCCCCTCTGCCCATGCCATGCTGTCGGCCACCACCTACCTCACGCTCGGCGCCCTGCTCGCACGGTTCGAGGACCGGCGGCGGCTGAAGAGCTATGTGCTGGCGGTCGCGATCGGGCTCACCTTTCTGGTCGGGATCAGCCGGATCTATCTGGGCGTCCACTGGCCGACCGACGTCATCGCCGGCTGGTGCGCAGGCGCCGCCTGGGCGGTCGCCTGTGCCCGGGCGGTACGGCGCCGATAATGACTTATGAGCACGGTCCTGATGGTGTTACGAGCTCACTGTCAACGCAATCTCATAAACCGTCGCAGGCAATATGAATGGTCCCGCCTTCAGGTAGAACCAGATCTGATTACCGGTGAGCAGCTGCCGCGCGCAGACATTGCTTGGTAGTGCAATAAATCTGCCGCAGGAGCCCTGCTGCCCAACCTATCCCGGATATCGGACCAGGAGTTTTCCCGGGGCAGAAGACGCCGGGGGCGACGGCTCGGCAAACTAACCGCCGGGGAAAAATGGAGCCCATGGTTACACTCTTCCGCCGGCGGTAAGGAAAGCAGATTGCATCAAAGGATGAAATCTGTGCCTGTCAAAGCATGATTTCCTTCGAGCAGGATCGCCAGATCTGAGAGGCGGTCGCCATCAATGTCGGCATAGACAATGGTGCCCTCACTGGTCAAGACATAACGAACTTCTCCGGCACTCCCTGTGTAGGCAGTCGTGCCAATGAAGGTGAAGCTCTGGGCGCCAGGAGAATTCACGTTCGCATCTATAAGAGAGAGATCAATCCGATCGCCCTCGCTGCTGCTGAAATCTTTAATGGTATCGCGGTTGGCGATCACTTTGGTACTCTCGCCAACGGAAATGTAGCGGAAGATGTCCGCTCCATCACCCCCCGCAAGCCGATCAGCTCCCATACCGCCGATCAGGATGTCATTTCCATAGCGGCCATCAAGGATGTCGTCTCCATCACGGCCGCTCAAAATGTCATTGCCGGAAAAGCCGATAAGGTGATTTGCATTGGCATCTCCGTCGAGCACGTCATCGAAGTTACTGCCATTGACATTCTCAATGGAAATCAGTCGATCCGCATCTGCCTCCCCTATGAAGCCTTGGCCCAAAGCAAGATCGACACGGACGCCAACATCGGACGTCGAGTAGGTAGCAATGTCGATGCCATGCCGGCCATCAAGGATGTCGGCACCGCCACGTCCGCGCAGGATATCGTTGCCGGCAAAGCCGATCAGATGATTGGCGCCTGCGTCTCCTTCCAATACATCGTCGAAGGTGCTGCCATTGACGTTTTCAATCGCGACGAGCTGATCGCCCTCTGCATCGCCTCCGAAACCTCGGCCCGAAGCGAGGTCGACACGGACGCCAATACTGGACGTGGAGTAGGTGGCGATGTCGATGCCGTCCCGCCCATCGAGGATATCGGCGCCGCCACGTCCGCGCAGGATATCGTTGCCGGAAAAGCCGATCAGATGATTGGCGCCTGTGTCTCCCTCCAGTACATCGTCGAAGGTGCTGCCATTGACGTTTTCAATCGAGACGAGCTGATCGCCCTCCGCATCGCCTCCGAAACCGCGACCCATAGCGAGATCGACATGCACGCCGACGGACGAGCTGGAATAGGTAGCAATATCAATACCGTCGCGGCCATCGAGGAAGTCTGCGCCCTGCCGGCCGCGCAGGACATCATCTCCGGAGAAACCGACAAGGCGGTTATTGCCGGCGTCGCCCTCAAGCACGTCATTGAAAGCGCTACCGTTGACATTCTCGATGGAAATCAGAATATCGCCAGCTGCATCTCCCAATGTACCGGTTCCGCTCGCGAGGTTGAGGTGCACCGCCGAGTTCGCATCCGTGTAAGATGCAATGTCGATGCCGGCACCTCCGTCAAGCCGATCTGCGCCACCACGGCCGCGCAGGACGTCGTCGCCGTCCCCGCCTTTCAGTGTGTTTGCCGTATCACTGCCGGAAAGCTGGTCTGCGTAGTAACTGCCGATCAGATCCTCAATGCTCCTGAGGATGTCATTCTCGGCATAGCCAGCCGAGCCGCTTCCTGACGCGAGATTGACGACGACGCCGCTCGTGCTCGTAAGGTAATTGGCTGCGTCGCGCCCCGCGCCCCCTTCAAATGTGTCTCCGCCAGCGCCAGCATAAAAGGTATCATTGCCACCCATGCCGCGGAAGATGCTGCCCGACGATGCAGCCTGGAACGTGTCCGCAAACTGGCTGCCAGCAGCAGCTTCAATGCCCGTAAACGTATCGCCGTCGGAACTTTTGCCGGTGCCATCAGAATACATCCGGATCGATACGCCTGCGGGATGGTCGGCAAAAGAAACGATATCGAAGCCGCTGCCACCGTGAATCTCGTCGGCGCCGCGACCGCCGGCCAGGATGTCGTCTCCTGCTCCGCCGTTCAGAACATCAGCATACTGTCCACCAGCGAGTACATCATTATAAATGGAACCCGTAATATCATCCTCGGCATAGCTTCCGAAAATAACAACAGGTCCGGTCTGTTCTGTCGTTACAGTTCTGTCGCTAGTTATTTGGACTGAAATGTTGTCACTCCCCAGCGTACTCTCAAGTCGGATTGTCTGAGTGAGGATCATCCGGGCGAAAGCGGGGGCGCTCATCTCCCAGGTGCTGAGGTATGAGAGGTCATCAGGATACAACGCCTTGAGGTCCGTATTAGATCGGAGTTCGTCGCGCACACTGTTAAATGTAGTGTCCTGCGCGATCCGGTAACTACTGAGGACGGAAGAGATATCCTCGAAGGACGCATTCGATCCAAATATTGTCAGGCCGTTCTCCACCACTGTGCTTGCATAAGTGCCGACTGAATCAAGTATGACTTGATTTTGTTCGAAAGCAGCCAGGAACGGCAACTCACCTGACGAGCCCAATACATAGTGCAGATAGTTGCCGACGAAGTTTGCGGCCACCTCGAAGCTGACATCAGCTACTGCTGTCAGGAAAGTGCTGGCATCTGCATCAACCTGCCCCTGGCTGTTGATCACCACATGCGTTTCGGCACCAATGTCCGTGCCAGCAGCGTTCTCGATAATTATCCAGCCATCGGGTGCATCAAATACTTCCGGTGTGTGAACACTGCCTTCATCCGGCGGAGTCAGCCAGTCATCGCCCCATATTGTCTCACGTGCACCGTCAATGGGCCCTTCTGTCACGACGATGCGCTCATGAGAACCATAGGATCCGATCGGCATGACTTCGACGAGCAACAGATATTGATCGCTCCATGTCGTCGTTTCTATCGCCGGTTCCCCCATGACGGTCGTCGAGCGGGTCGTTGATGTGGTGTCTAATGAGGTCCCATCGACAAACGTATAAGTCAGGGGGCTCGAACCATCGTAAATGGCATCAAGAGTAGCATCGCTGACCTTTGTACCTGTTACGACCCGGGAAACCTCCCAGCCTGCGGCGGGTACATCGAAACTGACATCGCCGCGCTGCACGATGGTCACATTCAGGATTGCCATCCCCGGCGTGATGTTGGGCGTGCCGGGCTCCTGAGCATAGTCACTTGCAATCGAGATCGTCCGATCACTGCCCAACCGCCACACGTAGACGGTGCGATCGACCGGGTACGTCGCTTGCGACACGGGATCGAGCCGGGGGATTGAGGAGAAGTTTCCTACCTCCGCCCAGAAGTCCGTTGCGTACGAGACGGGATCAGAAAGATCGTTTGGGTTGAAAGACAGGGGCATGAAACAACCTTTGGCATCATGGGGGTTGTGTTGCAGAGCACTCGGTCAGTTGGTTTACTGATGCATATGGTGCGTGTTAAGCGACATACCGATGCATTATGCCGCATTCTCGGCGACCAATGCAACCATACCGTTGCAATGTGCGTAGGGAAGGTCTGTGACTGATGGCCGTCGGCCCCGTAGCGGCGGCGGGCATATCCGGCGCCTGGCCGGCTGATCAATGGGGCGACCGAGGTAGTGGGGCCAGACCGGTCGGCCAGGTAACAGTTCAACCCGCCAACAGAGGTGACAGCTGTGCAGGACGGTCGCGTAGGTGCGACCGTCGCGGGGTAAGATAGCTGTGTCATGGATGGGCGGTTGTGTTCCGTGTCGGTATAGCTTGAAGCCGGCAACAGCATCGTGCAGTTGCGCCGTGTTTTCAGCATCGTCCTGGCGATGGGGCATAATGAGCTGTTACCTGTGTGTCCGGCCCGCAGCGCTACCCTTCTTTCCGGTTGCTCCGGATCCGCATTACGCATAGCTGAGCTGCGCGATCCGGATCCGGCCGGAGCTCACCGAAGCTGGTTGGGAGAAACGGTGAGGGCCATTTGGGGGCTCCGGCTGTGACGATCGCGGGCAATAAAATAGGCCTATACCATCATAAGATTTCTGTGTGATGTATCATGGATCGTCTCAACGGCAAGCAGAATGATATGTTACCGGATAAGTCGGAACCGGCTGTCGCAGCACCCCGCACGACAGCCGGTTCCGGCACAGGGCGCGTCTGGCGTTCAACTGGTCGCGAACAGCCGCCCGTCATCGTCGAAGGCCTTGAATTCAAGGGCATTGCCCGAGGGGTCCAGAATGAACAATGTCGCCTGTTCCCCCGGCTGGCCTTCGAACCGGATGCGCGGGCGGATCACCCAGCGCGTGCCCTCATTGGCTTCCAGACGCGCCGCAAGGGCCCGCCACTGATCCATGGTCAGCACCACGCCGAAATGCGGCACGGGCACGTCGTCGCCGTCGACGGGATTGCGGGCGGCGATGGCGCGGTCCAGCTTCGGGTCCAGATGGGCCACAACCTGATGGCCGTAAAGATCGAAATCGATCCAGTGCACGTCCTCGCGGCCGGTGCCGCAGCCGAGCACACCGACATAGAAGCTGCGGGTCTCTTCCAGGTCGAGCACCGGGAAGGCGAGGTGGAAGGGGCGGATGGCGGTCATTGCGCGTGATCCCATGTCTGATTGGCGCGGAGTCTCTCTGCGCGGCTGTACGGTCGTCCTCGGCCGCCATCATCTCTCATGCCGCTGGCGGATCAAATGGTGCCGGTTATCATATGCTGATGCCCCTGATGCATGAAAGGCGCCCCCTTGGCCACCGATGCCGCCGCCCGCCTGCTTGCCGCCGAACTCGCCGTGATCGAGGCGGCCTGCCGGCATATGAACCTGACCGCCGCCGGCCGTGAACTCGGCCTGGGCCAGAGCGTGATGAGCCGGCGGATCGCGGCGGTCGAGGCGGCGCTGGGCGTGCCGATCTTCCTGCGCGACGGCCGCCGGCTGCGGCTCAGCCCCCAGGGTGCCGCCCTGCTGCCGGCGATCCGGGCGGCGTCGGACCGGCTGGAAGCGGCGGTGGCCATGCTGGGTGCGGCCGGGCCGGACGAGGTGGCGGGCACGCTCAGGCTCGGCACCCTGCCGACCTTTGCCGCGGCCTGGCTGGCGCCGCGGCTGGCGGGGTTTGCCGCCCGCCATCCGGCGGTTGCGATCGATCTGTCGACCATCGGGGCCGATTTCGCCGATGGCCGCAAGGATGCCGTCACCTGGGACGGCGAGGCGGTCGACGCGGTGATCAGCTGGGGGCGGGGCGGCTGGCGGGGCTTCGCCGCCCGGCGCCTGTTCGACGAGCGGGTCATACCGGTCGCCGCCCCCGGCCTTGCCCTGCCCGACGATCCGGCACGGCTGGGCCGCGAGGGGCCGCCGCTCATCCGCCACACCACCCGGGCCGATCTCTGGCCCGACTGGGCCGGGGCTGCGGGCCTGCCGCCGCAGGGCTTCCGGCCCGCGCCGCAGGGGGCCGGGGCCGATGGTGCGGCGGGCCGGCGGGCGGAGCCGCGCTTCGAGCACTTCTTCATGATCCTGGCGGCGGCGGTGGCGGGGCTGGGCATCGCCCTGGTGCCCGAAGCCTTCGCCCGGGCGGATCTGGCCGCCGGCCGGTTGCAGAGGGTGGCGCCGGCCTTGCCGGCCCTGCGGAGCGGCGCGGCCTATTGGCTGATCACCACAGATGCCCTCAGCGCCCATCCGCGTATTCGCGCGTTCAGGGAGTGGATCACCGAAGAGGCCGCAGAGTGTGCAACCGAAACCGCCCAGAGTCTGGCGAAATAAATCTATCTATGGGATAGTCTGTTGCATTACGCATCACGACCGGAGCTTCCCTGCCGATGACTGCCCGTGCGGATCCAGAGCTGACCTGTGACGTGATCATGAAAGGGGGGATCACCTCCGGCGTCGTCTACCCCAAGGCGATCCTGCAACTGGCGGCGATGTATCGCTTTCGCAGTGTCGGCGGGACCTCGGCCGGCGCGATCGCGGCTTCGATCACGGCCGCGGCGGAATACGGCCGGGCATCCGGCGGTTTCGAGACCCTGGGCGCCATCCCCGACACTTTGCAGACCCGGCTGCTGGATCTGTTCCAGCCCGATCCGCGGGCGCGGGATCTGTTCGATCTGATCCTGACCGCGGGGCTGCAGCGCCGCCCGATGGCCGCGCTGCCGCTGCTGATCCGTGCGGGCCTGCCCTGGAACCTGGTCGCCCTGCTGCCGGGGCTGCTGCTGATCTGGTTCGCCCATGGCTGGGCCGGCTGGCTGGCGGGCGGCTTGCTCGCCCTGTTCCTGACGCTGATCGCCGGCGCCGGGATCGCGATCTGGCGGTTGTACCGCCTGTTGCCGACGCTGGATTACGGCCTCTGCCCCGGTTCGGCGCCGGACGGGGCGAGCCCCGGTTTTCCGCCGCTCTCGGACTGGCTGACCGACACGATCGACGCCGCGGCGCATGTGCAGGGGCCGGGGCAGGGGCAGGGGCGGGGCGGCCGGCCGCTGATCTTCTCGGATCTCTGGGCCGGCGGACCCGGCGGTATCGAGGGTACGCCGGCGCACCCCGCGATCAACCTGCGCACGGTGACCACCAGCCTGGGCGAACGGCGCCCGCGTGCGCTGCCCGATCTGGGCGACCGGAATTTCTACTTCGACCCGGCGGAGATGCGTCGCGCCTTTCCCGCCCGCGTGGTCGACCAGATGGTCGCCGCCGGCACCCGGCTGCTGGACGAGGCGAAGGCCCGCGACGGCGACAGGTTCATCTGGCCGGAATATGACGGTCGGCAGCTGATCGCCTTTCCCGCCCCTGGCGATCTGCCTGTGGTGGTGGCGGCGCGCATGAGCCTGAGCTTCCCCTTCCTGATCTCGGCCATTCCGCTCTACCGGATCGACTGGCCGACGAAACAGGCGGACGGCAAGGCGGTGATGCGCCGGCTGCTGTTCAGCGATGGCGGGATTTCGAGCAATTTCCCGATCCATTTCTTCGACGCCCTGCTGCCCACCCGCCCGACCTTCGGCATCAGCCTGGACCAGTATTCCGAAGACCGGCCCAGGCGGCGGGTGCATCTGCCGATGCCGGCGATCCAGGGCCAGTGGATCGCGTTACAGACCGTGGGCAGCCTGGGCGGTTTCGTGATGTCGCTGTTCAATGCCGCCAGCGAATGGCAGGACGAGCTGCGCACCGTACTGCCCGGCTATCGCGAGCGGGTGGCCCATATCTATCTGAAGCCCGACGAGGGCGGGCTGAACCTGGCGATGCCGCCCGAAACCATCCGGACCCTGACGGATCTTGGGCAGCGCGCCGGCCTGCTGATGACCGGAACCGCGCCCGCGGACGGGCCCGACGCCGCGAATTTCGATTTCGACGACCATCGCTGGCGTCGGTTCCTCAGCCTTTATGCGGCCTTCGAGGCGGCACTTCAGGGTGCCGCACCGGTCTGGGGCGATGCCGAGGATCCCGACAGCTATGCCGCTTTCATCGCCCGCACCCTCGACCATCCGGCCAGCTATTTTCAGTCCGACCCGGCCGACCGGCAGGAGGTTTTCCGGCGCATGGATCGGCTGATGCGCCTGGTGCGTGACGACTGGCCGACGCCCTTGCGCGACCACAAGGGACTGGTTCCCAAGCCGGAGACGAAGCTGAGGATCACGCCGGAGTTCTGACCCGAGGGGCAGCGATCAGTCTTCCGCCAGCAGCCAGGCGATTTCGGCACCGAGGCGCAGGTCGTCGACATGGCCGAAGGTCTTGCGCCGCACCCGGCCGGCACGGTCGAGCAGGATAAGGCTGGGCGTGCCCTGCAGGTTCCAGGCCGCCATCGTCAGCGGCAGCGGGCCCCGGGGCCCCGGCGCATCGATGCCCACCGGCACGGTGACGCGGTTTTCATGCAGGAAGGCGGTGAGCGCCTCGACCGTGTTGGCGGCGTGGTGTTCGAACACCGTATGCAGGCCGATCACCGCCACCCGGTCTTCGGGAAAGGTCTGGCGGACGCGCATCATCTGCGGCACGGCCTCGCGGGCGCAGCCGGTGCAGAACATCTGGAAGGCCAGGATCATCACGACCCGGCCTTCCAGATCCGGCAGCCGGATCGGTGCGGGCGTATTCAGCCACAAAGAGATTTCCGGTTCGGAAGGATGCGCCGGCAGGCGGCCGGCAGGGGTATCGCGCTGCATGTCGGGGGTCCATCTGGAGGGGGGGCGCTTGGGGAGGAGAGGGGCGTCAGGCGACAAGATGTTCAGCACAGTCGAGCCTGAGATGGCGGAGGCCCATAGGGGCACCCACCAGGGCACAGACATGGGGGCGGGCTGCATCGGGCCCGGCATTGCGGCGAAAATGCGCGCAGGTGACGCAGAGCCGTTGCGGTGCGATCACGCCCGCCTGCTGAAGCGCGTGGATCATGGCGATCAGGTCGCCCAGCAGTTCCGGCGCGCGATCTGACGGCAGGGTGGCTGCCGCGTCGACCAGGGCGGCGGGCGGGCGGGCGATGACGGCGGCAAGTGTGGCACCGGCCACCGTCAATGAAACCCCGACGGCACGCCCGTCATCAGCCGCGGGTTGCCGACGGATCAGGCCGCGAGCCTCCAGCGGACGCAGCGCATCGCTGACCGTCGGCTGGCGGAGGCCGGCGAGGCGGGCAAGCGCGCCGACCTTCGCCGGCCCGCGCCGTGCCAGCAGCGCCAGCAGCTGCGCCTGAAGCGGCGCCAGCCCCGCGGCGGCGTCGCGGTCCCGCGCCATTGCACGGCAGGCCGCCGCCAGACGCTCCAGGGCGTCGGCAATCCGCTCGGCAGGGGCGGGGGTGAGGTCGTCGAAATCGCTCATGGATGATTCATAGGATGCCTATGAAATCGCGTCAACGGTTTATTCATCCCGCCGGGATGCGGGGTGCGTGTCTGCGGCCGGCCCTGGCCGCGCGGTCAGGCTTCGAGGGTGAAGCGGCCGTCTTCCAGCCGCAGAACCTGGTCGGCCACGGCCAGAATCGCCGGCCGATGGGTGATGACGACTACGGTCGTCTCCCCCTTCAGGGCGTTCAGGGTCGCGCATAGAAGCTGCTCGGTTTCGGCATCCAGCGCGCTGGACGGTTCATCGAGCAGCAGCAGCCGCGGCCGGCGGATCAGGGCGCGGGCGATCGTCACCCGCTGACGCTCGCCACCCGACAGCCGGCTGCCCCGGTCGCCGAGCGGCGTGTCGAGCCCCGCCGGCAGGCTGGCGACCAGCGGCCCCAGCCCGGCCGCCTCGATCGCCGCCATCAGCGCGTCGTCGTCGACGGCATGACGATCGGGGTCGGCCGACCACAGCAGATTACGGCGCAGACTGGCGTCGGTCAGGAAGGTTTCCTGCGGGACCCAGCCGGCCAAGGGGCGCCAGAGTGCGGCCAGCGGTTCGTCGAGCGGCCGCCCGTCGATGGTGATCTGGCCCGCATCCGGCGACAGCAGCCCGAGGAGAAGATCGATCAGTGTCGTCTTGCCGGCGCCCGATGGCCCGATGATCGCGGTGACCGAACCCGCCCGGAAGCGGGCATCCACCCGGTCGAGCACGCGCTGGCCGTCGGCCGCGGCGCCCGCAGCCGCATCGCCGGGATGGCTGAGGCTGACGCCGGCAAGGCGGATGTCGGGGGCATGATCGCCCGGCGCCTGCAGGTTGGCCGGAACGGCAGGGCGCGCCTGGCGGTTCAGCCGGGCGGTGGCGGCGTTCAGCGCCACGATCGCCGGCAGCATATGTGCCACCCGCTGGGCCGATTGCTGGAATTCCTGGGCCATCGGCAGCAGGCGGCCGCAGATCACCGCCAGCAGGATCAGTTCGGGCCCGGGCAGTTGCAGCACCAGGGCGCCGGTCGCAACCAGCCCCGACAGTGCCAGCACCCCGACCAGCTGCATGACCAGCCGGGCATTGGCGCTGGCCCGGATGAAGGCAAGCATGCCGAGCCCGGTGTCGCGAAGGGCCGTGGCCGATATGGCGGCGTGCCGGGCCTCGACGCCCTGGCCCTTGGCGGGCTTCAGCCCGTCGAGGAAATCGCGAACCTCGCGCGAGGCGGCGGCGTGCAGGCCGGTCTGTCGCGTTCCCTGGGCGAAGCTCGATTTCGATCGGCGGCGCACCGCCATCACGCTCAATCCGCCGATGGCCAGCGCGATGAGGGTGAGCGTCGGGCTGATCAGGGCCGCCACCACGATCTGCGCCACGGCCATCACGCCCAGCGCCGGCAGGCGGAGCAACATGACCGTGCCGTTGACGATGCGATCGACCTCTGTCGTCAGCAGGCCCAGCAGATGACCGCGCGGCTCGGCCGCCAGCACCCGCCAGGGGGCTCCGGCCGCGGCGCGGAACAGGTCGCTGCGCAGCTGTGCGGCCAGATCGACGGTCAGGTGAAAGCTCTGGACTTCCCGGCCATACAGCAGCAGCCCCCGGATCACCGTCAGCACCACGAACAGGCCGAGCACGATCATCAGCCCGGCGGCAGGCGACAGGGTTCCGATCAGCCGGTCGATGAAGCCGATCCCCGTGCCGGCGGCCGCGTCGGCAGCGCTGTCGCTGCCCGGCAGCTGGATCAGGCGCAGCAGGGGCAGCAGCATGGCGAGCCCCAGGCTTTCCGACACGGCGGCGCCCAGCTGAAGCCCGGCCAGGCGCGCCACGCGACGCCGCCCACCCGCCCGCACCATGCGGCGGATCAGGTCGCGGAAGGCCGCGCCCGAGGTCATGGTCATCGGCCGCGGCGCCTTCCCAGGTGGTGAATGACGCGGTTGCGCACCACACGCCAGCCGCGCAGGGTCGGGTAGAGCCACAGCCAGTGGTCGGAAAGCCCGGCCTTGTCGACATCGGTCGCCAGGTTGAGGTCGAGCCTCAGCTGGGTGATCACATAGCCGGGGTCCCGCCGCAGGCGATAATTGTGCAGGGCGCGGCGAAGCGCATAGCGACGGTCGTGCTTTATGCCCCAGGCAGAGGCATCCGAATGGTGCAGCGAGACGAGCGCGAAGCCGTCGAGCGCCGCGCGCCCAGGTGCTGCGCTCACCCGGGCGCGCTCTTCATCGGTCAAGGGAATCGCAAACAGGCGTTCGGTCAGCGACATGGCGTGATCGTAAAGCGGTGCGACGCCCAGCCGTCGGGCCAGCGCCGCAACCTCGCGGCGATCCTCAGGGGTCATGGCACAGAAGACGGCCGCGAAATCCGCCACCCATTTCAGCCGGAACCAGGCATGGAAGGCGCCGTGAACCGCCAGATAGACCAGCTGCTGGGCATCGCCCATCATCGGCACGTCGACATCGTGCACCCGCTCGATCCGCCGGTTCTGCCACAGGGTTTCGAAATCGAGCGGCAGCAGCTTCCAATTGTTGAAGAGGCGCCAGTGACATTCGATCATCGGCCCGCCTTCATGCGGCAGGAAGGCCGAATCCTTGGCCCATTTGCGGTAATGTACCAGCCAGGCCGGCCGCCAGTCTTCGGCCGGGACATAGCGATAATAGCCGAAACCGGCAATCACCGCCTCGGCCTCGTCCAGGCGGGCGGGGTCTACCAGCACGTCGATATCGTTGGACAGCCGCAGTTCCGGACGGGCCATATAGCAGTGCCCCAGCATGCCGCCCTTCAGCGCCAGCGCCCGGATGCCTTTCTGTTGCAATGCGGTCAGCACGCGCAGCAGCAGGTCCATCTGCTTGCGCTGCGCCTGCACGGCCAGCATGGTCGCCCGGATCAGACTGGTTTTCAGATCGACCGGCATTGCACCGCCCGACACCTTCAACAGGGTGGGCGAGGCCAGCCCCTGGACGCGATGTCGTGCAATCAGCCGGGCGGTTTCCGTCCAGTCGCCAAGCGGCCCTCCGGGCCCCAGATCGACCGGCCGCGCCGCCGCTGCCACCGGGCCGCCGATGCCCTGCGCGACCGCCACGGCCAGGGCCGCCAATCCGGGATCGATCCCGCTTTCCGTCATCCACCTGTCCCCGTCGACCGGCCGCCATGGCCTGTTGCGGCGCAACTTTCGCCGAAGCGGGCGGCAGGGGCAAGGGGGGAGGGGGAGATCCGGGCGGTTACCGTTATGGCAATGGCGGTCACTCGCGCGCCGCCGGTTTCACGCCGCCGCGCCGCCCAAGGCCGAAACCGACGCGGTAGAGGTCGGGCATGTTGACCCGGCCGTCGCGCATGCGTTGAAGGAGGCCGAGTTTCTCCAGGTCCTCCCGAACACCTTCGGGGCCCTGGTCCAGATGTTCCGGTGGAAGACGATCATCCGGTGTGCCGAGCTGGTCCAGTACCTTTGCGGTGCTCCAGGCCATTGCGACGTTGTCGAAGCTGCAAGGCACGCTCATCCCACGCAAAGGCTGCATCAGATGCCGGATCCAGGGATAATCCTCTGCCATTTCATCCACGCGGATTCCGGATGCGGCGCGCACCCCTTCCTTGATCGCGTCATAATGTAGTGCAGTGGCATGTTCAGGATGATTTTCGCTGGTGTTGACGGCTGCGTGACGCAAAGCGGCAAGGAAGGACCGCGGCGACGCGCGCCCCTGACTGTCGGACAGATGGCTGACAATCCAGGTATAGGGAATGCCGCGCCGCCGGTCGCGGCCCATATACTGGCCGGCCAGGCGTGCAAATGCCGCTTTTTGCAGAGATTCGTCATGCCTCAGGCGTTGCGGGACTTCACGTACATCTGCGTCTCCGTTGATCGGACAACCCAGCTCCGTCAGAAGATCGACGATCGGCCTGGAGATATCTGCTGGTGTGTTCAGGAGGTACTGCCAGAGAAGGCCGTTGAGGTCCAGACTGCCCCAGGTGAGTTCTACTCGCGTGGCCAGGAGTTTGGAAGCGTCCGTGAAGTCTTTCACAGAGCGCCCCTCGAATTGATCCTGCCTGAGGAAAACTTTCGCATGGAGATATTGATATGAACGCAGATCAAGTGCAAAACGGAGAAGATCGCGTACGATCGGGTCCGTCGTGCGCCAGTCATTACTCGTCCGGTCAAGCGCATCAAATATCAGAAGCCCGTGGCGGGCCTGCTCACCGAGAACTTTATTGGCCTGTTCCAGAAGGCGGGCATACATCTCGGGATCCGAGGAGACCGCGCTGACCGATTCCCTCCATGACTGGGATGGTCTCGGCAGGTCAAGAAGACGCCCGATCCACCGGACACAGACCGTGCGCCAGACATCATAGGCCGTGAAACCACTCTCCGGCGCAATCAGCCGGGCAAAGGTCTCGCGATCAGGGGCGTCGTCTATACTCACGCCAATGCCGAAACCGGTGCCCACAGTCACATTGTCGATTGATTTCACCGTGCCGGCGAGGCGCGACCTCACCTCGCCGCGGCGCAGAGCCTCCCACCAAAAGGTCTTGCCGACACCGCGGGCGCCGATCACCAGGCTGCAATCCAGAGCGAGTGCCCGCGCATGAGCATTCGGTACGTAGACTTGTGCCGCCGCCGGCGCGGTTCCGTCCTGCGCCTGGACCTCCGGCAACCCATAGATCAATGCGCGCCGAAGCATTGCAGGTGTCATGTGATCAGTCCTCTGCGGGCGTCAGTTTGTCCAGACCGTCGAACACCTCACCGAATACCGCACGGACCCGTTCATCGTCTACCACGACCTCGTTGCCGTGCAGTCGCTCAAGGGCGGCAAAACCCCTGTTCCAATGGATGGCCCATGGGTAATGCGGGGCATCCGGTTCTGAGACATCAAAGCTGAATTCGGCTGTCGCGCCAGCCTCGACTTCATCGTAAAGATACTCACCGAACAGATCCCATGATGCCTGCCGGAGCGCTTCCACATAGGCGACGCTGTCGGTCTCGGGCACCAGGCCGGCCACGATCTGCAGACGATCCCGGATATCCTTAACCACGCCTGCGCGCTTCCAGTGCTCGAACAGGATCCGGTACCCGGTCCAGGTCTGTGCGCCGTGGATGGCGAACAGGCAGACAAGATGCGCCCCAAGATCCGTGACGACGGCAGAGGCGGTCTCGTCGATGCCGGAGCGGCTGTCGATCAGAAGGACATCGGGCGTGTCGTGCGCCTCCAGGGCGTTGATCAGGCGGTTGAGCCGGCGGGGCCAGGGTTCCGTGGCCCGGTCGGCCGTGACCTTGGGCATCCAGACCCGCCCGAGTTTCAGCAGGTAATCTCCCGGTTCGGCACCATGAGCCGGTACCACGCGGATATCGCCCAGCTCCGACAGGTCACTCACGGCGACCATGTCTTTGATCATCTCATCGGCATTGCCGACAAGATCCTCCACCATCCAGTCGGTTACGCCGTAGCGGGGGCACCGATCGTCCGGCAGAAGGGAGGAGGACAGTCCCGGACTTTCGAGGTCGAGATCGACGACCATCACCTTGCGGCCGCGCTGGGCGAGGTGCCGGGCGCAGGCGGCAAGAGCCGTAGAGCGGCCGACACCGCCCTTGATCGAAAAGAAAACGATACGCCGCGCGGCGCCCCGGGAAGGCTCTTCGACGGTGGACCAGCGGGTCCCGGTCGCGAGCCGGTCGACGATCCGGTATCCGGGCAGATCTTCGGAAAGCGGGCGGGAGAGCCCGGAGGCCGCTACAGCGTCTAGATCAGTTTCATAGAGAACCAGAGAACCTTGAGGAGCGACATGCGCCCCCAGTTTCTCACGCATCTCAGCGGCGACCGTATTCAGACGCGCACGCGCGGCATCATCGGTGACGCGGTCTTCCTGAGCGACGATCCGCACGCGCCCGTTCAGATCGCGGTTGATCAGCAGCGGGCCGAGAGGCGCTAAGGCTTCGCGGTGTGCCTTCAACAGCGACACAAGGTGCTGCTCCGTGTCGTCGAAGGTGATCATCAGAGCAGCCCTTCGAGTTTCGCCGTCGAGACAAGCGTTCGAACGTCACGGGCGGCTATGGCATGAGCATCCACACGGGTGACGGTAAACGCCGACTCTACAGCATATCGCTGTGATGCTCGCCAGTCGTTGAACGCGTTGTCATTGACCAGTATATAGCTGGCTGCATTAGGGCAAGTACTGCTCGACCGATAGGTTTCGTATCGTTCGGCCAGCTGATCGACATGTTTCCAGTCTCTGCGGTCGGCTGGTTCACCGTCATGCACGGACATGCCGAAACTCTGCATCAATGCCTTCAGGCCGCATTCGGCGCTGAAGCCGTACAAATGATCGGCATTCGCGAGGCGGCCATTTTCCCGCAATGTTTCCGCATCGTTCCAGTGGCGATCGTGGGCATTGCCGAAATCAATCGTCATGATGGTGGCGGACGGATTGACCATGAGGGGCGATATCCCGGCGCGTTCTGATCCTGCCCCTCATCTACCATGGCCTGTGGTCCGCCACCAATGCCTTGCGATGCCCGATCAGTGGCTGAACATCCACGGCCGCTTCGCCGGAAAGGTCTTCATGGCCGGCTTTTCCGCGACCACCGAGAAGCCCTTCGATCCGCCGCCATGGCTGCAGCCCGGGCCGCAGACATGGGAGCTGCGGCGTGGCTCGTGCGATGCGCGTTCATTGGTGGCGTGGGCGGCGAGCGCCGCTTTCGACAGGCCGGCGAGGCGTGGGGCAGAGATGCGGCGGGGTGCAGCGCTGCCGCAGGCGGGGCAGGGGCTGGGGCGAGCGGCATCGGACATCGGCCGGAAGGCGTCGAATTCGGTGGCGCAGGCCGGGCAGGCGTAATCATAGAGCGGCATGGGGGCGTCTCCGGTCGTTCAGGACAGGCGGCACCGGCCGGCAGGTCGCCGGCCGGTGCCGGGTGGGATCAGGCCTTGTCCTTCCAGAAGGCGATCGGCAGTTCGGCGCCCTCCACACCCTTGAAGGGCCCGGATGCCGTGGGCGAGATGTCGAAATCGAAGATCTCGGTCGGCAGGAACAGGGTGGCGCAGGCATTGGGCACGTCGACCACGCCCGAAATCTTGCCCTCGACCGGGGCTGTGCCCAGGATCGAATAGGCCTGGCCGCGCGAATAGCCGAATTTGGTCAGATATTCGATCGCGTTCAGGCAGGCCTGGCGATAGGCGATGTGGACGTCGAGATAGTGCTGTTTGCCGGCCTCGTCGACCGAGATGCCTTCGAAGATCAGATAGTCGTTATAGGTCGGCTTGATCGGGCTGGGCTTGAAGATCGGATTCCTGATCCCGTATTTCGCGCAGCCACCCTTGATCAGATCGACCTTCAGATGCGCCCAGCCCGGCATCTCGATCGCGCCGCAGAAGGTGATTTCGCCGTCGCCCTGGCTGAAATGCAGATCACCCATCGACAGGCCGGCGCCGTCGACATAGACCGGGAAATAGATCTTGCAGCCGCGCGACAGATCCTTGATGTCGCAATTGCCGCCATGTTCGCGCGGCGGCACGGTGCGGGCACCGGTTGCGGCCGCGGTCTCGGCGGCGGAGCCCTTCAGCCGGCCCATATGGGCGGTGGGCGCATAAGGCAGGTTGGCGAGGCCCGGCACGCGGGTGGGGTCGGTGTCGAACAGCGCCTTCTCACGCGTGTTCCAGGTGTCGAGCAGATCCTGTGAGGGCAGGCAGCCGATGAGGCCCGGATGGATCAGCCCCGCGAAGCGCACGCCCGGGATGTGGCGCGATTTCGCGAACAGCCCCTCGAAATCCCAGATCGACTTGCGGGCATCGGGGAAATGCTCGGTCAGGAAACCGCCGCCGTTTTCCTTGGCGAAGACGCCGTTGAAGCCCCAGCGCGCGCCGTCGAGCGTGCCGATGTCGAGGATTTCGACAACCAGCAGGTCGCCGGGCTCGGCCCCCTTCACACCCACCGGCCCCGACAGGAAATGGACCTGGCTGAGGTCGACGTCGCGGATATCGGCCGCGTCGTCGTCATTCCTGATCTGGCCACCGGTCCAGTCATAGCACTCCAGGATGAAGTCCTCGCCGGGCTTCACCCAGGCGATCATCGGAATATCCGGGTGCCAGCGATTGTGGACGTTCTCGTTCTCATAGGCCGAAGACGAAAGATCCACCTTGACGAGCGTTTCAGTCATGCGGCGCTCCGTTTCTGATCGGATTGCGGGACGAAAAAGCGGGAAGACGGGTGGTCGGGGCGCCAGCCTGAACTCTCAAACCGAGAGATAGGCTGAAATGCGGGCCTCGTTGACGTCGGCGCGGCGGTCCTCGTGAACCAGGCGGCCGTTTTCGATCACCAGGAAGCGGTCGGCGACGTCGAGCGCGAAGCTCAGCACCTGTTCCGAGACCAGAATGGTGAGGTTCATCATGTCGCGGATCTCGCGCAGCGACCGCGCCATGTCCTTGATGATCGAGGGCTGGATGCCTTCGGTCGGCTCGTCGAGCAGCAGCACCCGGGGTTCGGTGACGAGCGCGCGGGCGATGGCGAGCTGCTGCTGCTGGCCGCCCGAGAGATTGCCGCCGCGGCGGCGGCGCATCTCGTGCAGCACGGGGAACAGGCTGTAGATGTCGTCGGGGATGTGGCGCCGGCCGCGGGCGACCAGGCCGGTGCGGATGTTCTCTTCCACCGTCAGGGTCGGAAAGATCATCCGGCCCTGGGGCACGAAGGCCAGGCCCTCGCGCACCCGCTGATGGGGTTCGGTGCCGACCAGCTCGGCCTCGCCCAGCCGGATCCGGCCGCCGCGCGCCGGCAGGATGCCGATCAGGGATTTCATCAGCGTGGTCTTGCCCATGCCGTTGCGGCCCATCACGGCGACGATCTCGGCCTTTGCGGCAGTCAGGCTGAGGCCGTGGAGCACTTCCGACTGGCCATAGGCGACGGTCAGGTCATCGACGGTCAACATGGCGGATCTCCCTCGGGCAATTCATGCACATGTACGGTTATGGTACGAGCGATCCGGATCGCGTGACGCGCGATCAATGCCCGAGATAGACCTCGATGACCTTCGGGTCGGACTGCACCTTGTCGATATCGCCCTCCGACAGGATCCGGCCCTGGTGGAGCACGGTCACCTTGTGGGCGATGTCCTTGACGAAGTTCATGTCGTGCTCGATGACGATCACCGACCGGCCGCGGGTGATGCGGTTGAGCAGGTCGGCGGTCTTGGCGCGTTCGGCGACGCTCATCCCCGCCACCGGCTCGTCGAGCATCAGCAGGGCCGGGTCCTGGATCAGCAGCATGCCGATTTCGAGCCACTGTTTCTGACCATGGGCCAGTTCGTCGCCGCGACGGGTGAGCTGGTCGGCCAGGAAGATCTCTTCCGCGATCCGGGTCACCCGCTCCACCACCGCCCGGTCGCGGCGGAAGCCCAGTGCCTTGAAGACATGCCGGGTGCCGGGGATGGAGAGTTCCAGATTCTCGAAGACGGTCAGATCCTCGTAGATCGACGGCGTCTGGAACTTCCGGCCGACGCCGGCGCGGACGATCTCGTGCTCGGACATCTTCGTCAGTTCCCGGCCCTCGAACCGGATCGAGCCGGCGGTCGCCCGGGTCTTGCCGCAGATCAGGTCGAGCACCGTGGTCTTGCCGGCGCCGTTGGGGCCGATGATCACCCGGATCTCGTCGCGGTCGACATAGAAAGAGAGGTCGTCGACCGCCTTGAACCCGTCGAAGGAGACGGTGAGACCTTCGACCGCAAGCAGGAAGTCGTTGTTGGTGGCGGAGATGCCGACGGCACTGGTGGCTGTGGCTGCATTCATCGATCGGATCTCCTTCACTCGCCCGGTGCCGGTGCTGCGGGGCCCGCGGGGGCGGTGGGGCTGCGGCGGGTGAGCGCGCGGTCGATCAGCGGCTGGGCGTATTGCTGCCAGAGGCCGGCCAGCCCCGTGGGGAAGGCCACGACCACGCCGATGAACAGGGCCCCCATGGCGAAGAGCCAGAGTTCGGGGAAGCTTTCCGAGAAGGTCGTCTTGGCGTAGTTGACGATCAGCGCGCCATAGGCGGCCCCCAGCAGCGACAGCCGGCCGCCGAGCGCACAGAACACCACCATCTCGATCGAGGGCACGATGCCCACGAAGCTGGGCGACATGAAGCCGACCTGGAGGGTGAACATCGCCCCGCCGATGCCCGAGAAGGCGGCGGCGATGCAGAACACGAAGGTCTTGTAGGCGGCGACGTCGTAGCCGGTGAAGCGGACCCGGTCTTCCTTGTCGCGCAGCGCCACCAGGATGCGGCCGATCTTGCCGTTCTTGATGAACTGTGCCGTCAGGATGACCAGGATCAGCAGCCCGCCATTGACGTAATAGAGGATGTATTTCGCGGCATCGGTGCGGATGTCCCAGCCGAGCAGGGTGCGCAGGTCGGTGATGCCGTTGATGCCGCCGGTCAGTCCCTGCTGGCCGATGATCAGGATGGTGAGGATCGAGGCGACCGCCTGGGTGATGATCGCGAAATAGACCCCGCCCACCCGTCGCCGGAACAGCATCGCGCCCAGGAAGAAGGCGAAGATGGTGGGCACGGCCACCACCGCGAGGATGGTGAAGGCCAGGTTGTGGAAGGGCTCCCAGAACCAGGGCAGGGCGGTCAGCTGGTTCCAGTCCATGAAATCCGGAATGCCGGGGGTGGACTGGATGGCGGTGGCTTCGGGCGACGAGGCTTCGAGCTTCAGGAACATGGCCATGGCATAGCCGCCGAGGCCGAAGAACACCCCCTGGCCCAGCGACAGCACGCCGCCCAGCCCCCAGCACAGCACCAGGCCCACCGCCACGAAGGCGTAGGTGAGGTATTTGCCGATATTGTTGAGCCGGAAGAGATCGAGGCTGAGCGGCAGCACGACCAGGATGAGCACGGCGAAGAGCAGGATCCCGATCATGTCCCGCTTCGTGCCCAGCATGAGCGCCAGGCGCGAGGGGGTGGGGATGGCGGCGGGGGAGGCGGTCCGGGTCACGGCATCGGTCATCGTCTCAGCCCTTCCGCACTTTGAGGACGAACAGCCCCTGCGGCCGGACCAGCAGGATCAGCACCACCACCAGCAGCGTGAAAACCTTGGCCATGCTGCCCGAGAGGAAGAATTCCAGCGTCGACTGCGACTGCGAAATGGTGAGCGCCGAGGCGATGGTGCCGAGCAGGCTCTGCGCGCCGCCGAAGACGACGACCAGGAAGGTGTCGACGATGTAGAGCTGGCCCGAGGTCGGGCCGGTGGAGCCGATCATGGTGAAAGCCGAACCCGCGACGCCGGCGATGCCGCAGCCGAGCGCGAAGGTCATGGCATCGACCCGGCGGCCGTTGATGCCGGCGGCACCCGCCATCACCCGGTTCTGGGTGACCGCGCGCACCTGCAACCCCCATGAGGAGCGGAACATCAGCAGGAAGACGATGCCCGAGATGACCAGCGTCAGCGCCATCACGAACAGGCCGTTGATCGGCACCTCGATCGTGTCGGTGAGCGACATCGCGCCCATCATCCAGTCGGGCAGGGTGACGCCCACCTCGCGGGCGCCGAAGATCGAACGGTAGAGCTGTTGCAGGATCAGCGACACGCCCCAGGTGGCGAGCAGCGTGTCGAGCGGTCGCCGGTAGAGATGGCGGATCAGCGCCCATTCCAGCAGCAGGCCCAGCGCGCCCGCGGCGATGAAGGCCACGATCATGGCCAGGAAGAAATAGCCCCCGAACAGGCCCGGCGCATAATCCTGAACCAGATGCGAGGTGAGATAGGTCATGTAGGCGCCGAGGATCATGAATTCGCCATGCGCCATGTTGATGACGCCCATCTGGCCGAAGATGATCGCGAGACCCAGCGCCATCAGCAGGAAGACGGAGAAGAGGATCAGGCCGGCGAAACCCTGCATGGCCAGGATCGAGACCAGCTCGGACGCCGTGTAGCCGTCGAACATGCGACACCTCCCGGACGGACGGCGGCAGCGCCCCGATCGGGGCGGCGCGCGCCGTGGTGGGATGGACAGGAACGGGTGGGGGAGAGCGGGAGGGAGGAGAGCGGCTTCGGCCGGTTGCGGCGGCAGGCGCGGGCAGGGGGAAGCACTGCCTGCGCCCTGCCGCCGGCCCGCGCTTTACTGATAGCCCTTGGGGAAGGGATCGGGCTCCATCAGCTCGGCGGTTTCGTAGAGCACCTCGAACTGGCCGTCGGGCTTGGCGAGGCCGATGCGGGTCTTGCTCCACAGATGATGGTTCGGGTGGATCTTGACATAGCCTTCGGGCGCGGTGGTCAGCTCGATCCCGGGCGAGGCCTCGCGGACCTTGTCGACGTCGAAGGAACCGGCCTTTTCGACCGCGGCCTTCCACAGCCAGGGGCCCAGATAGGCGGCCTGGGTGACGTCGCCGATCACCATGTCCTGGCCCCACATGTCCTTGAAGGCCTTGACGAACGCCTTGTTGTTGTCGTTGTCGAGCGACTGGAAGTACTTCATCGCCGCATAGGCGCCGGCGATGTTCTCGCCGCCGATGCCGCGGACCTCGTCCTCGGTGACCGAGATGGTCAGCAGGGTCTGCTTGCTGAGGTCGATACCGGCGGCTTTGAGCTGCTTGTAGAAGGCGACGTTGCTGCCGCCGACGATGATGGCGTAGATCACGTCGGGCTTGCGCAGCTTGATCTTGTTGATGACCGAATTGAACTGGGTGTGGCCCAGCGGGAAATATTCCTCACCCAGAACCTGGGCGCCGTTTCTCTCGATATGCTTGCGGGCGATCTTGTTCGAGGTCCGCGGCCAGATATAGTCCGAGCCGAGCAGATAGAACGACTTGGCACCCTTGTCCTTCATCACCCAGTCGATGCCCGCCAGGATCTGCTGGGTGGCTTCCTGGCCGGTGTAGAACACGTTGGGCGACTGCTCCAGGCCTTCATAGAAGGTCGGGTAGTAGAGCAGGCCGTTTTCCTTTTCGAACACCGGCAGCACCGCCTTGCGGCTGGCCGAGGTCCAGCAGCCGAACACCGCCGCGGTCTTGTCGTTGACCAGCAGCTTGCGGGCCTTTTCGGCGAAGGTCGGCCAGTCGCTGGCGCCGTCTTCCTGGATGATCTTGATCTGCCGGCCCAGGATGCCGCCCGAGGCGTTGATCTGCTCGATGGCGAGCTTTTCCGCCTGAACCGACCCGGTTTCCGAGATCGCCATGGTGCCGGTGACCGAGTGCAGGATGCCGACGGTGACCTCGGTATCGGTGACGGCAAGGCCCGTGGTGTTGACCTCGGCGGTGGCCGGCGCCGCCTGGGCGATACCGCCGCCGATGCCGGCCATGGCCGCCAGCGAGGTGGTGACGGACACGGCCACCGCGGCCGCCAGCCGCTTCAGGCCGAACCGGGGCGCGTGGCCCGCTGAATGGGTCAGGGTCATGTCCCCTCCTGATCGATGGAGCTTCGGGACACGGCCGCCGGGGGAACGGTCCGCATCGCGCCATCGAATGGTCGGGGATTTGCTGCGCTGCGAAAATACGGCGGGCTGCGTACGTGGGATTACGCAGGTGCGAAAGAAGCCCGATCAGCCGCCATCCTTCTGACCGGCCCGGAAGCGCGCGATCAGGGCTTCGGCATTGCGTCGGATGTCGGCCATCAGCCTGTCGACATCCGGGCGTTCTCCGCCAGATGAGTGTCCGGTGGTGTGGGCGGGCACCGGCTCGGGTTCAGGGGCCGTTGCGGGCGGGGCCTTGCGGGTTTCGCGCAGTTGGCGTCCCTTTTCGCGCTGCGCCTTCAGCCAGAGTTCGTCGCCCATGGCGTTCAGCGCCAGCAAGGCGTTGGTTGTCGCATCCTTGCCGGGATCGCGGGGCGGCAGACGCTTGACGCCGATCTCGCGCGTCAGGGCCTCGGCCTCGCTTTCAGTCAATTTGCCATCGTAATAGTCGCGCAGGCGGATCATGCGGGTGACGTCGTCCATGATGCATCTCGTCCCTTCAGGCTTGCTGAAATGTCGCGATCTGCAGCGCATCATGCGCGCCGACATGCCCGTGCGCCAGTCGCTCTGTGGCCCGCAGGGCACTGGGGCTACGTAACGTGTCACATTCCGGCCATCTATGATCAACTGGCTTTTGGCAAGTTGCCTGAAACGATGATAAGAACGCCCCGCTATACGACCGCAGCGGATAAGGGGGATGGGGGTAATGCCGCCGCAGGGGACGAGGATCTCAGGGCCGCCGGGCGGAGCGCTGCCGGTCTGGCGCCGCCATGTCGCCCGGGCGGGGGTCGTGTTTCTGATCATCTTCATCGCGGCGCTGTTCGGGATCTTCACCCGCCCGGTGGGCTTTCTTGCGGCGGTCTGGCCCGCCAACGCCATCCTGCTCGGCATGATGCTGCGCTGGAAGGGGACATCCGGCCCGGCGGGATGGCTGGGTGCGGCCATCGGCTATGTGCTGGCGGATTATCTCACCGGATCGCCGCTGGATGTCAGCCTGTGGATGACGGCGGCCAATATGGGTGGGGTTGCGGTCGGCGTGCTGCTGCTCCGGCGGCTCACGCCGGAACAGCTGGCGCTCACCCGGTCTTCGGGCGTGGTGGCGCTGGCAGGAACGGCGCTGGCGGTCGCGACGGTGGGGGCCGGGCTCGGCTGCCACGCGGAAGCCGTGCTGTTCGGCCGCTCGCCTGTCCAGGCCTTCGGCAACTGGTTCGGTGCCGATCTGCTGAACGTGATGGCCATCCTGCCGGTGATCCTGACCATGCCCGAGCGGCTGGGCGCGCCATCCGTGCCCCCGGCCCTGCCGCCCCGCCCCGAACGCCGGCGCCGGCCCCCGATCCCGCGTCCCGCGGAGACCGACCCCTGGCGCTGGGCGCCGGCGGCGGCGCTCGCCCTGTCGCTGCTCGCCACCGTGCTGGTCGGGGGTGTCGGCGCGCTGACCTTTCCGGTGCCGGCGCTGCTCTGGTGCGCGCTGCGCTACCGGCCGTTCGGCACCGCGGTACTGGTTCTGGTCTCGGCGCTTGCCATGGTGCTGATGGTGTCGGCGGGGCATGTGCACCTCGCGCCCGCGATCCCGCGCGAGGATATGATCTCGATCCGCATCGGCATCACCCTCACCGCGCTGGCACCGCTCACCGTCGTCGCGGTCACCGCCAGCCGCGAAGAGCTGATGGGACGCCTGCATCATGCCGCCACCCATGACGGGCTGACCGGCACGCTGGCGCGTGCCGCCTTCATGGAGAAGGCGCGGGCATTGACCGACCGTCTGGCCGGGGAGGGCCGGCCGGCCGCGGTGATCACCGTCGATGCCGATCATTTCAAGCGGGTCAACGACAACTGGGGGCATCCGGCCGGGGACCGGGTGCTGGCCAGGCTGGCGGGCGTGATGCAGGCGAGCCTGCGCCGCGAGGATCTGCTGGGCCGGATCGGCGGCGAGGAATTCGCCGTGCTGCTGGCCGATGTCGACGGGGTGGAGGCGCGGAGGATCGCCGCGCGGCTGCTCGATGCCATCCGCAGCGTCGAGGTGCCGCTCGGGCCCGGCGACGAGACCTATTGCGGATCGGCCAGCCTGGGGGTGGCGCTGGTCACGCCCGATGGCACCGGGCTGGAGGCGGCGCTTGCCGCGGCCGATCGCGCCATGTACCGCGCCAAGCAGAACGGCCGCAACCGGGTGGAGATGGCCTGACCGCCGCGATCAGTCCTTTGCGCCGCGGCCGGTCAGGACCCGGCGATAGCCGATGACGAACATCAGGAAGCCCGCGATCCAGCAGCCCGCGGCCAGATCGGTGAGCGGCATGGCCAGATCGCCGGCAAGGCTGCTGCCGGCGGCGATCCGTGCCAGCGCCGCGACGGTCAGGCAGGCATAGGCCGTGCATGCGGCGGGTCCGGCCGTCAGCGGCAGCCCGCCATGGCCGAGTGCCGCGCGGCTCATCACCGCCAGGGTCATCAGCCCGACGGCACCGGCGCTCCAGGCGTGCAGCGCCGCCTGCGGGGTAAGGCTGCCCGGCAGCAGAACCGACAGCGCGACGGCCAGGAACCCGATCGGTACGAAGGCATAGGCGAGGTGCAGAACCAGCACCAGCGCCTCGCCGCCGGTCCGCCAGCCGGCCCAGCGGGACAGGCGGATCAGGTGCAGCAGCCCGGCCATAAGCGCGGCCCAGGCGGTGACCGGCGCCTCCGGCAGAATGGCCCAGAGCGCCAGGGCGACGGCCGCAACCGCCATGCAGACCGCATCGACGCGGTTGAAGGGCACCGGCAGGGGGCCGGTTCCGGGCTGCTTCGCCAGCCAGTTGCGGGTGAAGCTGGGCACGATCCGCCCGCCGACCAGCATGATCAGCAGCAGGGTCACCCCCAGCCCGGCCCGCAGCCACGGGCGGGTATCGGCCTCCAGGATCAGGGCGGCATGAAACCCGGCATCGGCGGCGATCAGCAGGGCGAGCAGGACCAGAACCTTCAGGTTGCGCTGGTTGCGGGCGGCCAGGATCTCGCGGCCGATCGCGAGCGCCAGAACCACCGGAAAGACGAGATCGAACCCGGCCGCGATCCAGGGGCCGGTTGTGCCGGCGAGGCCCGCCGATGCCATGGCGACGCGTCCGGCCAGCCACAGCAGGCCAAGCACCGCGATCGGCCGGCCGGTCAGCGGCAGGCGTCCGGTCCAGTTGGGCACCGCCGTCAGCAGAAAGCCCGCCACCACGGCGAAGACATAGCCGAAGACCATTTCATGGGCGTGCCAGTCGATCGGGCCCAGGCCGCCCGGCAGGGCGAAGATCCCGCGCAGCAGCGGCACCCAGATCGCCATCGCCAGCACCGCCCAGATCGAGGCGGTGAGGAAGAACAGGCGGAAACCGTGCAGGATCGGCGGTCCCGCCCGCCTGAGGGCGGCGCCGGAGGGGCGGCTGGTCATCGGATCGTCCTCTCTTGCATCAGGCGGGCCGGAAGGCGCCGGCGGCGTCGATCCGCCCGGCTCCGGTCAGCTCCAGGCACCAGGGGATGGCCGGAAAAACCGCGTCGAGACAGACACTGATCGATGCCGGTTTGCCGGGCAGGGTGACGATCAGCGTCGATCCGCGCAGCCCCGCGGTCTGGCGCGACAGGATGGCGGTGGGCACGGTCTTCAGGCTGGCGGCGCGCATCGCCTCACCGAAGCCCGGCATCTCGCGGTCGATCACCCGGGCAAGGGCTTCGGGGGTGAGGTCGCGGGGTGAGGGCCCGGTGCCGCCGGTGGTCAGGATCAGCCCGGCCCCGGCCCGGTCGGCCAGGTCGATCAGGGCGGCCGACACCGGCTCGATCCCGTCGGGCACGATCCGCCGGTCGGGTATCCACGGGCTGGTGATCCGGGCGGCGAGCCAGGCCTCGATGGCCGGGCCGCCCTGATCCTGATAGCGGCCGTCGGCCGCGCGGTCCGAGATGGTCAGGATGCCGATGCGCATGAGGGTTGCTTTCCGAAAGGGTGCGCCTCAGCCGCCGAGCGCCGCCATATGGCGGCCGATGCCCTGCACGCAGGTGCGGTCGACGACGAAGTCGTGGCCGCGGGGCTTGAGCAGCAGCGCCCGGCGGATCGCGTCCTCCGCCGCGGCGGCGCCGCCGGCCCTGAGTGCCGGCAGCAGATCGACCGCGCCGTCATGGCCGAGGCAGGTATAGAGCCGGCCGGTGGCCGATACCCGCACCCGGTCGCAGCTTTCGCAGAAATTGTGGCTGAGCGGGGTGATGAAGCCGAGCCGGCCGCCGGTTTCGGCGATGCGGACATAACGTGCCGGGCCGGCCGTGCGGTCGGGCAGGTCGGTCAGCGTCCAGCGGCGCGCAAGTTCGGCACGGACGTGGCCGAGCGGCAGATGCTGGTCGCGGCGATCGGCGCCGGTCTCGCCCAGCGGCATCACCTCGATCAGGGTCAGGTCCATGCCCCGGCCATGGGCGAAGCGGATCAGCCGGTCGATCTCGTGCTCGATCTCGCCCGCCAGCGCCACGGTGTTGAGCTTCACATGCAGCCCGGCGGCCTGCGCCGCGTCGATGCCGGCCAGAACCTGATCCAGCCTGCCGCCGCGGGTGAGGGCGGCGAAGCGGCCGGGATCGAGGCTGTCGAGCGAAACGTTCACCCGCCGCACCCCGGCGGCCGCAAGGGCGTCGGCATGGCGGGCGAGCTGGGTGCCGTTGGTGGTGAGCGTCAGTTCGTCGAGCATGCCGCGGGCGACCAGGCCGCCCAGCCGCGCGACCAGGGTCATCACGCCGCGCCGGACCAGCGGTTCGCCACCGGTGAGGCGGATGCGGCGGATCCCGGCCGTGATGAAGACATCGGCGAGCGTCGCCAGCTCGTCGAGCGAAGGGATGGCGGCGCGCGGCAGAAAGCGCGCCTGCGCCGGCAGGCAATAGACGCAGCGCAGATCGCAACGATCGGTGACCGAGAGCCGCAGATAGCGGATCTGGCGGCCGAAGCTGTCGATCAGCGGGCAGCCGCGGGCCGCGTCTGCCACGCCCGACAGGGGCGGTGGCGGGTGGAGGATGCTCATGATCCGGTCTCCGCGAACCAGGCGAGCACGGCGGCCTCGTCGGCCGGCAGCTCTGCGGCCATGCCGCCATGGAAGGCGGTGCAGGCCTCGGCATAGGGCGGGCGGACGGCGGTCAACACCGGCACGCCGGCATCGAGTGCGGCGGCCATCACCGCGCGCAGCCCGCCGCCATCGGCCTCGCCCTTGCCGAAGCGGTTGATGACCAGCAGGTCGAGCCCGCGGGCCAGCGCGGTTTCGGCCGCGATCGCCGCCTCGGCCAGGCCGCGCGGGTCCAGCCGGCAGCCGCGGGCGCCGGGGCCCAGATCCTGCGAGATCCGGATCAGCCGGCCGCTGTCCAGCTCTTCCAGATCCATGGCGGCACAGCAGCCTTCGGGGGCCGGCCCCTCGCGCTGGACCAGGCCGCCGACCCGCAGGCCTTGCGCCCGGAGCCGGGCGGCCACCCGGTCGAAGACGGCATCGGCGGGAATGCCGCGATCGACCAGGATCACGGCCATGCGCAAGGCGGGGCTGTCGGTGGCGGTCATGACATGTCTCCGGAAATCTCGGTCTCGGCGAAAGGCAGCCAGCCCACCGCGTCGCCGGGGCCGACCGCGCCATGGCCGGCGGGAACGACGGCAAAGCCCGTGGCGGTGGCGAGCGGCACCAGCCGGGCGGCACCGCTGCCGCCGGTGGTGACGACGGCGGGCGGGGTGCCGGGCGGGCCGAAGGTGAGACGGGCCGGCAGGAATTCGCAACGCCCGGCCCGGCGGGCATGGGTGAAGCCGGCGGTGGCCATGGCCGGGGCGGGTTCGGCCGGGCGTCCCTGCAACCGGCGGATCATCGCCGTGCCGAACAGGCGCAGCCCCAGCAAAGCGGCCACGGGATTGCCCGGCAGGCCCAGAAAGACGGCGTCGCCGATGCGGCCGAACATCACCGGCTTGCCGGGCTTCATCGCCCCCCGCCAGCCTTCGATCCTGCCACCCGCCGCCAGGAAGGCGGGTTTCAGATGATCGCGATCGCCGACCGAGGCGCCGCCGGTGGAAACGATCAGATCGAAGCGGTCCGCGGCATCGGTGATGGCGGCGGTGATGACCGCCTGATCGTCGGGCAGGGCGCCCAGATCGGCCGCCGCGACATCGGGCCGCGCCAGCGCCGCCAGCAGCATCGGCCGGTTGGAATCATGGATCGCCGCCGGGCCGGGCGTGGCGCCCGGTGCCACCAGCTCGTCGCCGAGGGTCATCACGCCCACCCGGATCTGCCGTACCACCGGCAGCTGCGGCCGGCCGGCGATGGCGGCGAGCGCCACGGCCACCGCATCGATCCGCCGCCCGGCCGGAAACAGGGTCTGGCCGGCCCGGGCATCCTCTCCCGCCCGGCGGATATTGGCGCCGGGGCCGGGATCGCGGCGGATGGTCACCATGCCGCCCCCGGCGGTGCAGTCTTCCTGCATCACCACCCGGTCGAAACCCGCGGGTATCGGGGCGCCGGTCAGGATGCGCAGGGCATGCGGTGCGCGCGCCACCGCCGGTGCGGCGCCGCCCGCGGCGGCAAGGCCCGCCACCGGCAGTTGCCAAGGCCCGCTGCCGCCCAGATCTTCGCCACGGAGGGCATAGCCGTCCATCGCGGCATGATCGAAGCGCGGCATCGGTTCCGGAGCGACGAGCGGCGCGGCCGAGATCCGGCCCGCCGCCGCGGCCAGAGGCGCGTCGTCGGTGTCGGTGACCGGCCGGCAGAGCGCCACGGCGCGGGCCACCGCCTGGTCGAGGGCGAGCAGCCCGGGGCCGTCGCAGCTGCACTCCGCGGGGGAGGTCATGTCACATACTCCGTCATGGCGATGGGCACGCCGCGCCGCGCGGCCATGCGCTGGCCCAGCACCATCAGATCCTGATGGCCGAGCCGGGCCCGCGCAATCGGCAGGACCACGGCGTTCTCCAGGCAGAGATGCCGGCGCTCATCCGCCGCGAAGCCGGTCAGCATCTCGCGGAAAGCGGGGTCGCGGCGGGTGGCGGGGTCGGGCAGGCCGCGGATGATCGCCACCCGCGCGCTGCGGGCGGCCGCATGGTCGCGGGCAAGCCGGGCCAGCAGCCGGCGGATCCTGTCTTCGGGGCGCGCCCGGGCGCGGAGCAGGGGGAAGAGGTCGTCTTCCTCGTCCGTCCAGTGGGGTTCGACCTCGGTTGCCAGAAAGCCGATCACGGCGGTGATCAGCGCCGGCTCGACCTCGGGGCCGGCGGCGATCCGGTCGAGGCTGCGGAACAGCGCCCGCTGGCGGAAATGATCGGCGAAGATCCGGTCGAGCGGCGAGAGGAAAAGGGTGGGCGGCAGGCCCTCGGTCAGGGCGCCAGGGGCGATCCGGTCGGTTTCCATGCTCCCGCACCTCCTCCTCTGCCTGTCACCAGGGATCTGCCGCCGGGTCAGCGCACCAGCGGCCCCTCTGCCGTTGCCAGTGCCACGCCGCGGATATCGGCCTCCGCGGCCAGCACCGAGATGAACTGCGCGACGCCCCGGCTCCAGCTCGCAGCTTCCAGCCAGGCGGCGATGCGGGCTTCCACCGCCTCGAAGGGCAGCACCGCGCCGGGCAGGTGGCGGTCCAGCGCCACCACATGGACCCCGAACCGGGTCTCGACCGGTGCGGGCGCAATCTCCCCCGGGCTTATCCGGCCGAGCGCCGCTTCGAATTCGGGCACGGTAGAGCCGCGGACCAGCTGACCCAGACGGCCGCCCTCCGCCCGGGACGGGCAGGCGGAAAAGGCGGTGGCGAGGTCCGCGAAGCGGTCGGGATCGCTCGCCAGCTCGGCCAGGATCGCCTGCGCCCGCTCGCGCGCCGCTTTGCGGCCGGCCGCGTCGGTCTCTGTGGCGGCGAGCAGAATGTGCCGCGCCTCCCAGACCGGCGAGGTGGTGAAGCGCCCGGGATGGCTGTCGTAATGGCGCCGGCAGGCGGCCGTGTCGGCCCGGGGCGTGGTGACCTCGGCGTCCAGCAGGGCGCGGATCATCGCCTCGTCGTCCAGCTCCTGCCGGCCCTGGCCGTCGGTGTCGGGGCGGGCTGTGATGTCGCGGGCCCGGGCGGCGTTCAGCAGCAGCTCGCGGATCACCAGCGCCTGCGCCGCGGCGTTGCGGGCGGTGTCCGGGTCGGGACCCGGATGATTGTGCATCTCGGCCCGGATCTCTTCTTCGGGGATGTCCCGCCCGTCAACCGATACGGGGACGGGGTCGGCCATGTGCATATGGCTGGCGGCGTGGGGGGCATGCCGGGCGGCGGCGGACCTTGCCGCCGCGGCACGCGGGCTCTGACGGATGACGACCATCTCTGCCTCCGGTCAACGGGTGATGCCGGGCTGGCCGGCTCCGGGTCGGGCGGCTGCGGGCGGGGTGACGGGGCCTGCGGGGCGGCGGCGCGTGCGGACCACCTGATAGCCGGGCCGCCAGACATAGCGGATGGGGGCGCTGAGCATGTGGACGAGCCGCGTGAAAGGGAAGAGCAACAGGATCGTCAGCCCCAGGAAGAGGTGCGCCTTGAAGATCGGGTGGACATCGGCGATGTAGCCGGCGGCGGCGGTGTCGAAGGTGAAGATGCCCTGCGCCCAGCTCATGAACTTCACCATCTCGTGGCCGTCCAGATGGCCGAGCGAGACCGGGATGGTGGCAAGCCCCAGCGCCAGCTGCAGCCAGAGCAGCACGATGATCAGCAGATCGCTGGTGCTGGAGGTGCGGCGGATGCGCGGGTCGAAGAAGCGGCGATGGATCAGCAGGCTGGCGCCGATGATCGCCGCGATGCCGGCCACGCCACCCGCCACGATGGCCAGCAGCTGTTTGGCGCCATGGCTGATGCCCAGCGTGTCGAAGACCTGGATCGGGGTCAGCAGCCCGACCAGATGGCCGGCGAAGATCACCAGCACGCCCAGATGGAACAGCACCGAGCCCCAGATCAGCTGGCGGCGACGGAGCAGCTGGCTGGATCCCGACCGCCAGGTATAGGGGTCGCGGTCATAGCGCAGCGCGCTGCCCAGGATCAGCACCGCAAGCGCCACATAGGGATAGACGCCGAACACGGCGCCGTGGATGTAGCTGGCCATCACGAAACCTCCTCTGCTCCGGCATCGGCCGGGACGGGATCGCCGGCGGGGCGGGCGGCGGCCCGCAGGCGCCGGCGCAGCCGGTCGGGGCCGCAGTCGCCCTCGCCGGCCGCGGCACCGGCAAAGCGCACGGCGTCTTCTTCCCAGACCTGGTCGAGGGCGGCCAGATCGGTCGGGTCGTCATCGGGCAGGCCCATCACCATCGCGACCGCCTCGCGATCTTCGGCGGTGGCGCCGGCCGCGATCAGCGCGGCGAAGATCGCGGCATAGGGGCTGTTGCGGGTGATCAGCCGTTCGTGCAGGGCTTCGACGATATGGCCGATGCCGCCCGCCAGCTCCGTGGCCTCGGCCGCGCTGCGGGTCGAGAGGTATTCAAGGAAGGCCGGCAGGTGATCCGGCAGCTCGCGGGCGCCGAGCACGAAACCCGCCGCCTCGTACATGCCGAGCAGATCGACCATCGCCTGGCCACGGTCGCGGCTTTCGCCATGGACATGCTCGAACAGGTTCAGCGACAGCGACCGGGTGCGGTCGAAGAGCAGGACATAGTCTTCCTGCGCCGCATAGATGTCGCGATCGGCGATCGTGCCGACCAGCGCGTCGACCGCCGCGCGCAATGCGGCCGGAAGGCCCGCTTCGGCCGCGATGGCGGCGCGAAGCTCCGGCGCTGCGGCCTGAAGCTCCGGCGTCGGATAGGTGAGCAGCACCGAGGCGATCTTGAAGATCCGGGACATGGCGTCAGGCCTCCCCGCGGAAGACGTCGGTGGGGGTGTGGACCGTGCGGGTGCGCTTCGCCCCGAACAGGTCGACACCGCTGGTGCCGCCCGAACAGCCATTGCCGAACGAGAAGCCGCAGGAGCCGCGGACGTCATAGGCGTCCTCGCCGATCTCGCGATGGCTGGTCGGGATCACGAAGCGGTCTTCGTAATTCGCGATCGCCATGATCCGGTACATGTCCTCGATCAGCGCACCGTTCAGCCCGACCGAGCGGGCCAGCGCCTCGTCGCGCACGCCGTCGATGGTCTTGGCGCGCATATAGCCGCGCATGGCCAGCATGCGCTTCAGCGCCGTGATCCCCGGCTGTTCGCGGCCGGCGGTCAGCAGGTTGGCGAGATAGCGCACGGGGATGCGCAGCGACGAGACATCGGGCATCTGGCCGTCCATGCCGATCCGGCCGGCATCGGCGGCGGACTGGATCGGCGACAGCGGCGGCACGTACCAGACCATCGGCAGGGTCCGGTATTCGGGGTGGAGCGGGAAGGCGATCTTCCAGTCCATCGCCATCTTCCAGACCGGCGAATGCCGCGCGGCTTCGAGCCAGGCCTCGGGCACGCCGTCGCGCCGGGCCTGGGCGATCACCTCGGGGTCGTTCGGGTCCAGGAAGATCGACAGCTGCGCCTCGTAGAGATCGCCCTCGTCGGGTGTCGCCGCCGCGGCCTCGATCCGGTCGGCGTCATAGAGCAGCACCCCCAGATAGCGGATGCGGCCGACGCAGGTTTCGGAGCAGACGGTCGGCTGGCCCGCCTCGATGCGCGGATAGCAGAAGACGCATTTCTCGGATTTGCCCGAAGACCAGTTGTAATAGATCTTCTTGTAGGGGCAGCCCGAGACGCACATCCGCCAGCCGCGGCATTTTTCCTGGTCGATCAGGACGATGCCGTCCTCGTCGCGCTTGTAGATCGCGCCCGAGGGGCAGGCGGCGACGCAGGTCGGGTTCAGGCAGTGTTCGCAAAGCCGGGGCAGATACATCATGAAGGTGTTCTCGAAGGCCCCGTAGATCTCCTTCTCCACCTCGGCGAAGTTGTAGTCGGCCGACCGCCTGGCGAATTCGCCGCCCAGGATCTCTTCCCAGTTCGGCCCCCAGACGATCTTCTCCATCCGCTCGCCCGTCACCAGAGAGCGCGGCCGCGCGGTGGGCGAGGCCTGCACCTCGCCCGCAGTCTGGAGATGGCCATAGTCGAAATCGAACGGTTCGTAATAGTCGTCGATCTCGGGCAGGTCGGGGTTGGCGAAGATCTTGGCCAGCACCCGCCATTTGGCGCCCATGCGCGGCCGTATGCGGCCGTCGGAGGTGCGGGTCCAGCCGCCGTTCCAGCGCTTCTGGTTCTCCCAGTCCTTGGGATAGCCGATGCCCGGCTTGGTCTCGACATTGTTGAACCAGGCGTATTCCACGCCCTCGCGGTTCGTCCACACGTTCTTGCAGGTCACCGAACAGGTGTGGCAGCCGATGCATTTGTCCAGATTGAGGACCATGCCGACCTGTGCTCTGACTTTCATTCCGCCGCCTCCTCACGATACGGCCCTTCCAGCCAGTCGATCTTGTCCAGCCGCCGGACGACAACGAATTCGTCGCGGTTGGAGCCGACCGTGCCGTAGTAATTGAAGCCGTAAGACTGCTGCACATAGCCGCCGATCATGTGTGTCGGCTTGGTGATGGCGCGGGTCACCGAGTTGTGGATGCCGCCGCGCTGGCCGGTGACCTTCGATCCCGGCGTATTCACGATCTTTTCCTGGGCGTGGTACATATACAGCGTGCCCTGCTTCATGCGCTGGGACACGACCGCCCGCGCGACCAGCGCGCCATTGGCGTTGTAGACCTCCACCCAGTCGTTGTCGGTGATGCCGGCCCGGGCGGCATCGGTCTCGGACATCCAGACCACCGGCCCGCCGCGATTGAGCGTCAGCATCAGCAGATTGTCGGAATAGGTGGAGTGGATGCCCCATTTCTGGTGCGGGGTGATGAAGTTCAGCACCACCTGCGGCGTGCCGTCATCCTTCTCGCGGATCACCGGATCGATCGACCGGGTGTCGATCGGCGGCCGGTAGAGGCAGAAGCCCTCGCCGAAGGCCCGCATCCAGAGATGATCCTGGTAGAGCTGCTGACGGCCGGTCAGCGTGCGCCAGGGGATCAGCTCGTGGACATTGGTATAGCCGGCGTTGTAGCAGACGCTTTCCGACTCGATGCCCGACCAGGTGGGCGACGAGATGATCTTGCGCGGCTGGGCGACGATGTCGCGGAAGCGGATCTTCTCGTCTTCCTTGGGCAGGGCCAGATGGGCATGGTCGCGGCCGGTGGCCTTCGACAGCGCTTCCCAGGCCTTCACCGCCACCTCGCCATTGGTCTCGGGCGCCAGCATCAGGATGACTTCGGTCGCGTCGATATCGGTCTCGATCCGCGGCCGTCCGGCCGTGCTGCGGCCCTCGGGCCAGGTGCCGTTCAGCCGGCCCAGCGCCTCGACCTCGTGGCTGGTCTTCCAGCCGATGCCCTTGCCGCCATTGCCGAGCGTGTCCATCAACGGCCCGAGGGCGGTGAAGCGGTCATAGAGCCCCGGATAGTCGCGCTCCACCACCGCGATCTGCGGCGCGGTGCGGCCGGGTTCCGGCTTAGCACCCGCACGCTTCCAGTCATGCACGTCGAAGGGCTGGGCCATTTCGCCGGCGGTGTCGTGCAGGATCGGCGTCAGCACGACATCGGTTTCCACCCCCAACACCTCGGGCGCCACTTTCGAGAAGGCGCGCGCCAGGCCCTTGAAGATCTCCCAGTCGCTCCGCGCCTCCCAGGCCGGATCGGCGGCGGCCGACAGCGGGTGGATGAAGGGATGCATGTCCGAGGTGTTGAGGTCGTTCTTCTCGTACCAGGTGGCGGTGGGCAGAACGATGTCGGAATAGACGCAGGTGGTCGACATGCGGAAGTCGAGCGTGACCAGCAGGTCGAGCTTGCCTTCGGGCGCCCGGTCGTGCCACGCCGCCTCGGTCGAGCGCCGCCGGCCCTCTTCGCCCAGATCCTTGCCGAGCACGCCATGCGAGGTGCCGAGCAGGTGCTTCAGGAAGTATTCATGGCCCTTGCCCGACGAGCCGAGCAGGTTGGAGCGCCAGACGAACAGGTTGCGCGGCCAGTTCTCGGGCGCATCCGGATCTTCGGCCGACATCTTCAGCGAGCCGTCGGCCAGGCCGTCGACGATGTAGTCTTTGACCCCCCGGCCGGCCTTGCCTGCGGCGGCGGCGAGCGTCAGCGGGTTGGTGGCGAGCTGGGGGGCCGACGGCAGCCAGCCCATGCGCTCGGCGCGGATGTTGTAGTCGATCAGGCTGCCTGCCCAGTCGCCCTCAGGCGCCGTCGGCGACAGGATCGAGGCGACGTCGAGCGTTTCATAGCGCCACTGATCGGTATGGGCATAGAAGAAGGACGTGCCGTTCATCTGCCGCGGCGGCCGGTTCCAGTCCAGCCCGAAGGCGAGCGGCAGCCAGCCGGTCTGCGGCCTGAGCTTTTCCTGGCCGACATAATGGCTCCAGCCGCCGCCGGACTGGCCGATGCAGCCGCACATGATCAGGAGATTGATGATCCCCCGATAGTTCATGTCCATGTGGTACCAGTGGTTCAGCCCGGCGCCCAGGATGACCATCGACCGGCCATTGGTCTTTTCGGCATTGCGGGCGAATTCGCGCGCCACCGTGATGATATGGCCGCGCGGCACGCCGGTGATGCGCTCCGCCCAGGCGGGGGTATAGGGCTCGTTCAGATCGTAGTCGCGGGCGACACTGGCGCCGCCCAGGCCGCGATCCAGGCCGTAATTGGCGACCAGCAGGTCGAAGACGGTGGCGACCAGCGCCTCGCCGTCGGCCAGCCGCACCCGCCGCGCCGGCACCCGGCGGTCCAGCACGTCGGCATGATCGGTGCCTTCGAAATGGTCGTGCTTGCGGTTGCCGAAATAGGGGAAGCCGACCTCGACCACCTCGTCATACAGCGGGCCTGCCAGCAGGGTCATCACCGGTTCGATCTCGCGGCCCCGGCCGTCGCGCGGCTCCAGGTTCCAGCGGCCGGCATCCCCCCAGCGGAAGCCGGCGGAGCCCTGCGGCACCACGATCTCTCCCGAGCGGCGGTCGAGTGCCACCGTCTTCCACTCGGTATTCGCCGTCTCGCCCAGACCGCCTTCGAAATCCGAGGCGCGCAGCAGCCGGCCCGGAACCAGCCGGTCGCCGCGGCGCTCCAGCCGCACCAGCATCGGCATGTCGGTGTAGCGCCGGCAATAGTCCTCGAAATAGGGCGTGGTGCGGTCCAGATGGAATTCGCGCAGCACCACATGGCCCAGCGCCATGGCCAGCGCCGCATCGGTGCCCTGCTTGGGGTGCAGCCAGAGATCGGCGAATTTGGCCGCCTCGGAATAGTCGGGCGAGACCACCACCGATTTGGCGCCCTTATAGCGCACCTCGGTATAGAAATGGGCGTCGGGCGTGCGGGTCTGGGGCACGTTCGATCCCCAGAGCATCAGGAAGCCGGCATTGTACCAGTCGGCCGATTCCGGCACGTCGGTCTGCTCGCCCCAGGTCATCGGCGAGGCCGGCGGCAGGTCGCAATACCAGTCGTAGAACGACAGGCACACCCCGCCCAGCAGCGACAGATAGCGCGAGCCCGCAGCGTAGGAGACCATCGACATCGCCGGGATCGGCGAGAAGCCGATCACCCGGTCGGGGCCATGGGCCTTGACGGTGTGGGCATTGGCGGCGGCGATGATCTCGTTCACCTCCTCCCAGTCGGCCCGCACGAAGCCGCCCAGGCCGCGGAGCTTCGTGTAAGAGGCGCGGGCCGCCGGGTCGTTCACGATCGAGGCCCAGGCCGCCACCGGCGGCAGGCTGGCGCGGGCGGCGCGCCAGGCCTTGAGCAGCCGGCCGCGGATCAGCGGATGCTTCACCCGGTTGGCCGAATACATGTACCAGCTGTAGCTGGCGCCGCGCGAACAGCCGCGGGGTTCGTGGTTGGGCAGGTCGGGCCGGGTGCGGGGATAGTCGGTCTGCTGGGTTTCCCAGGTGACGATGCCGCCCTTGACGTAGATCTTCCACGAGCACGAACCCGTGCAGTTCACGCCATGGGTGGAGCGCACGATCTTGTCGTGCTGCCAGCGCTTGCGATAGGCGTCTTCCCAGGCGCGGCTTTCGGTGGTGGTGACGCCGTGGCCGTTCGAGAACCGGCCGACGGTCTTCTCTGACAGGAAGTTGAGGCGGTCGAGGAGATGGCTCATCGGGACGAATTCCTTGCGTGCGGCGGCTCAGCAGCGCACCGGGGCGTTCTTCCGGGTGTAGAAGAACCAGGTGACGGCGACGCAGGTGACGTAGAAGCCGAGGAAGCCCAGAAGTGCCGCTTCGGCACCGCCGGTGATGGCGATCGAGCTGCCATAGGCTTTGGGGATGAAGAAGGCGCCATAGGCGGCGATGGCCGAGGTGAAGCCGATGATCGCGGCGGATTCGCGTTCGGCCTGGCGCAACCGCTCTGCCGGGGCGAGGCTGGCCGGGGCGGTGCGGTCGATCACCGTGCGCATGATCACGGGGATCATCTGGAAGGTGGAGGCGTTGCCGATGCCGGTCGCGAAGAACAGCACCATGAACATCGCGAAGAAGCCCCAGAACGCGCCCGGCTGATCCTTCATGTCCAGGAACCAGACGACGCCGGCCGTGCCTGCGATCATCAGCACGAAGGTCCAGAGGGTGACCCGGCCGCCGCCGAAGCGGTCGGAGATCCAGCCGGTGCCGGCCCGCGACAATGCGCCGACCAGCGGGCCCAGGAAGACGAACTGCAGCGCGTCGATTTCGGGGAACTGGGTGCGGGTGAGCAGGGGGAAGGCGGCGGCATAGCCGATGAACGAACCGAAGGTACCGGTATAGAGCCAGCACATGATCCAGGTGTGCGAGCGGCCGAAGATCGCGGCCTGATCGCGGAACGAGGCCCTGGCCGAGGCGATGTCGTTCATGCCGAACCAGGCGGCGACGGTCGCGACCAGGATGAAGGGCACCCAGACGAAGCCGGCATTCTGCAGCCACAGCGCCTCGCCCGCCGCGGTCGGCCGGGCATCGCCGCCCATGGCGCCGAACACGCCCATGGTGATGACCAGCGGCACCAGGAACTGCATCACGCTGACGCCCAGATTGCCGAGCCCGGCATTGAGGGCGAGGGCGTTGCCCTTCTCGCTCTTCGGGAAGAAGAAGCTGATATTGGCCATCGACGAGGCGAAGTTGCCGCCACCGAAGCCGCAGAGCAGGGCAAGGACCAGGAAGATCAGATAGGGGGTTTCGGGGTTCTGCACGGCATAGCCGATGCCGAAGGCCGGGATCAGCAGCGACGCGGTGGAGAGCGTGGTCCACAGCCGTCCGCCGAAGACCGGTACCATGAAGGCGTAGAAGATCCGGAGCGTGGCGCCCGACAGGCCGGGCAGGGCGGCGAGCCAGAACAGCTGTTCGGTCGAATAGGCGAAACCGATCGCCGGCAGCTTGGCCACCACCATGCTCCACACCATCCAGACCGCGAAGGCGAGCAGCAGGCAGGGAATGGAGATCCAGAGATTGCGCCGGGCAATGCGCCGGCCGGTGGTCTTCCAGAAATCCGGATCTTCCGGCCGCCAGTCCTCGATCACCCGGCTGGTCTGGGCGCGCTGGGCGGGCCCGTGGATTTCGCGCATTTCCGGCAGCTCGGGCAGGGCGTCGAGTTCGGTGGCGAGCGCCTGGCGCTCCATCTGCCGGATCGAGAGATGCATCCAGACGAAGGCGACCGCGACGATCGCGAACAGCAGCATGAAGCAGCTGGTCCAGATGCCCGTCAGGTCGAGCATCACGCCGAAGGTGAGCGGCAGGATGAAGCCGCCCAGGCCGCCGATCAGGCCGACCAGGCCGCCGACCGCGCCGACATTGTCCGGATAGTAGACGGGGATGTGCTTGTAGACCGCCGCCTTGCCCAGCGACATGAAGAAGCCCAGCACGAAGATCAGGATCACGAAGGGCACGAGGCCCATGCTGGTGGAAAAGGCGATCGGGCCGGCCAGACCGTGGATGACGTAGTCGGTCGGCGGATAGGACAGCATGAAGGTGACGATGACCGAGACCCCGAAGGTCCAGTACATGATCGTGCGCGCGCCCTTGCGGTCCGACAGATGGCCGCCATAGGCCCGGAAGACGCTGGCCGGCACGGAATAGAAGGCGGCGAGCATGCCGGCGGTCTTGATGTCGAGCCCGTAGACGCCCACCAGATAATGCGGCAGCCACAGCGCCAGCGACACGAAGGCCCCGAAGACGAAGAAGTAGTAGAGCGCGAACCGCCAGACCTGCAGCCGCTTCAGCGGCGCCAGTTCCAGAAAGGCGCTGCGCGGCCGTTCGCCCCGCGCACGGCGGGCGACGGTTTCAGGATCGTCGGCCGTGGTCAGCCAGAACACCACCGCCATCACCGCCAGCGCCGCCGCCCAGACCAGGGCGACCGTGGTCCAGCCGAAGGCGACCATCACGAAGGGGGCGACGAATTTGGTCACCGCCGCGCCGACATTGCCGGCACCGAAGATGCCGAGCGCCGTGCCCTGGCGGCCGCGCGGATACCATTTGGAGACATAGGCGACGCCGACCGCGAAGGTGCCGCCGGCGAGGCCCACGCCGAGGGCGGCCAGCAGCATGGTTTCGTAGCTGTCGGCCAGCGAGAGCAGGGCGGTCGCCGCCGCCGCCGCCAGCATGGTCAGCGCAAAGACGGTGCGCCCGCCATACTGGTCGGCCCAGACGCCCAGCACGATGCGCACCAGCGACCCGGTCAGGATGGGGGTGCCGGCGAGGAGGCCGAACTGGGTATCGGTCAGCCCCAGCTCCTGCTGGATGCGGATTCCGATGATCGAGAAGATCGTCCAGACGGCAAAGGATGTGGTGAAAGCCAGAGTACTCATGCCGAGTATCCGGCCCGCCTGTTTCGGGACGGGGGTGCCGGGTGCCTGCATCGAAGTCATCCACCTGGATTGGCAGGCCATCCGTGGCCCGCATGTGGGGATGCGCCGACGTTAGGCCCCGTATCCGGATCGAATGTTGATCCAGATCAAGAAGCGTGGCTTCATGTTCCGAAATAAATTGCCCTTATGATTATGAAGGACTGGAAATTGATTGTCGTGGTTCTGTGATTTACAGGCGCGCATCCCCGCGGTATATGTCCGTCAAAGCAGGGCTTGATAAAAATCAAGAGGACCGTCATGCGAGCGAATGACCTGCCGGAGGTGCGTGCGCTGCCGCTGTTCCGGAGCATGGAACCGGAGAACTTCTCCGAGCTGATGAACGCGGCCTATCTGCAACGCTTCCCCCGCCAGGTCGATCTGATCTTCGAGGGGGAGCCGGCGGATTTCCTGTACATCGTGGTCGAAGGCTGCGTGGAGCTGTTCAGCCGCCATGCCGCGCGCGAGACCACGCTCGCCATGGTCCGGCCGGTCAGATCCTTCATCCTGGCGGCGGTGATCCGCGACGCGGTCTATCTGATGTCGGCCCGCACCACCGAAGTGTCGCGCCTGCTGATGATCCCGTCCGAGAACATCCGCGCGGCCTTTGAAAAGGATGCCGCCTTCGCCCGCGCCATCGTCACCGAACTCGCGGTGGGGTTCCGGACCATGGTCAAGGAATACAAGGCCTTGAAGCTGCGGTCGGGCACCGAGCGGCTGGCGGCGCGGCTGCTGATCCAGAACGACGCCCAGGGCGCCACCGGCCGTGTGGTCCTGCCCTATGACAAGAAGACGCTCGCCTCGCTTCTGGGCATGACGCCCGAAAACCTGTCGCGCAGCTTCGCGGCCCTGAAGAAATACGGGGTCGGGGTCGACGGCAACACCATCGACATCACCGACATCGAGGCGGTGAAGCGGTTCTGCCGGCCAAGCGTGCTGATCGACGTCGACGAGGATATCTTCTGACGGCTGCGCGGCGCGTCCGCCCGTCAGCCTTTCCCCGCGCCGGGCCCCGCTGCCCCTGCCGCCAAAGCGGCGTGATAGCCCTGCATGGCCTCGGTGGCTGCCGCATTCAGCTCCTGCAGCCGCTTCAGCGTCGCCTCGACCGCCGCGGGATCGGCATCGGGCGCTTCCTGCAGGCTGCGCAGCGTCGCCACCGCCGTCTGAAGCTCCCGGTTCAGGGCGTCCAGCCGCTGCCGCCAGGTCTCGATCTCCGCAGCTGGCGCGGGTTTGGCGGCGGGTGCCGCCTCGGGCGCCGAGGCCGGCCTCTCGGCCGGGGCTTCTGGCGCCGGCTGTGCCGTGCTCTCGAAGCCGCCGAAGCCGCGCAGCGTGCCGGCGGCAGCCTGGCGCCAGGCCTCCATCGCCGGGGCTGCTGCCGCCGCCATGGCCATGGCGGCGGCCCCCATCCGGGCCGGATCGGGCAGGCCGCCGGGGGCCGCGGTCATGGCGTCGAACATCGCCTTGTTGGCGGCAAGGCCGCGGGTCCAGGCATCCTGCATGCCGGCACCGGAGAGGTTCATGGGCATCAGCGCCGGCCAGCCCAGATCGCGGCGCAGGGCCTCGGCCTCGTCGGCGGACAGCCGGCCGGCGTAGAAATCCTGCAGCCGGCGCGCCTTCTCCATCCAGTCGATCATGATGCGGACCTTTCCTTCCCGATGGTCTTGGGCATAGTCGTGCCAGACCCGCATCATGCCCGCGGCCGGCCGCGGATGCCACTCCGGAAGGTCGGATGCCGCGGGCCAGCCCCCATGGATCAGGTTCCGCAGATCAGGCGGATCGCAGCCTCGGCCAGCGGTGTGCCGGGCGTGCCCAGCCGGCGGGCAATGTCGAAATGGTTGCAGTCCTCCATGGCCACGAACCGGCCCGGATGGCCATGACCGGTCCAGGCGGCCAGATAGTCGTCGGTCTGGCGCTTGAATTCGGCCGTTTCCGATCCGCCGTAAGAGACGATCAGCGGGCAACCATCGGCCGGATCGGTGGGCAGCAGATGCAGCGGGCTCAACCGTCGGGCGCGGGGCGCATCCAGCCCCAGCCAGTCGTTGACCCGGCCGAGCCGCACCGGCTCCAGGTCGTAAAGCCCGCTCAGCGACACCGCGCCCTTGATCACGTCCTGCGGCAGCCCCGCCTCAGCCCGCCAGCCGTCTGCGGCAAGCAGCATGCCGGTCAGATGCCCGCCGGCCGAAGAGCCGCCGACGAAGATCCGGTTGGCATCCAGGCCCTGCGCGGCGGCGTTGTGGTGGATCCAGCCGACCGCCGCCCGGGTCTGGCGGGTGATCTCTTCCAGCGCCGCCGCCGGGGCAAGGGTGTAGTCGATCACCGCGACGCTGATCCCGGCCGCCACCAGCGCCGGGGCGACGAAGGCGTTTTCCTGTTTGGAAAGCGCCCGCCAATAGCCGCCATGCACCCAGACGAACACCGGATGCGGCCCCGGCCCCGCGGCCGGGTAGAGGTCGAGCGCCGAACCCGAGGCCGGATCGAAGACCAGATCGGCGCGCCGGTCGAGGGTCGTCATCGCGGCCACACTGTCTTCGGCATAGGCCCGGGCCTCGGCCTCGTAATCGGCGACGGTGGCGCGGGCATCATACTGATGGTCCAGGCCTGCGCGGTCGAAGCCGCGCCAGAGGCGGTCGGTGGGCGTAAGGGTGGTCAAGATCCGGTCTCCGCAAACAGGCGGTCGGCCCAGACGGGCCGGTCGAGCTGGAACATGTCGGTGCCGGCGCGGTCATACCAGCCGGCGCCGTGCATGCGCGCGACCAGGCCCAGCCGTTCGGTGGCGAAATGGCAGCGGCCGGCATCGAGCACGGCATCGTCGCGGACATGCGCGGCCAGCACCTCGCCGACCACCAGCATCTGCGACGGGCCGGTGGCGATGGCGGCGCGGCTGACGCATTCGAAGGCGACCGGAGCATCCACCAGCCGCGGCAGCCCGGTCTTCGTGCCGGGGGTGGTGGCGAGACCCGCGAGCGCAATCTCGTCCACCCCGGGCGGCGCGTCGATGCAGGTCAGGTTCATCGCCGGTGCCAGATCTTCCGAGACCAGGTGGACGATGAAAGCACCCCCTGCGACGATGTTCGCCGCCGTGTCTTTCAGCGTGCCGTCGGGGCGGGCCAGGATGCCCAGCGCCACCACCGGCGGGTTCGATCCCATCACGTTGAAGAAGCTGTAGGGGGCGGCATTGGCGGTGCCGTCGGCGGCCCGGCTGGTCACCCAGGCGATCGGCCGCGGCACCACGGTCGAGGCCAGTACCTTGTAGCGGTGGGCGGTGTCGAGCGTTGCGAAATCGAACTCCATCCGATCCGTCCCTCAGAGCCCGCCGTCGCGGCGCAGCACCGCGGGCTTCGCCGCCGTGTCGACCTCCAGCCGGAAGATGTCGGGGCGGGCGTAATGGCCGGTGGCATCGAAATCATACTTGCCGCGCAGGATCTCCGCCGGGTCGATCCGGGCGGTGAGCACCGTCTCGCCCTCGAAATCCGGCCCGGCCAGAACCTGGCCGAGCGGCCCCACGATCGCGCTGCCGCCGCGCATCAGCACGGTTTCGGGATCGTCACCCAGCGCGCAGTCATAATCGGCGGGATAGGCGCCGCGGCGGATGAACTGGCAGGCGGTGAGCACGAAGCAGCGGCCTTCGAGCGCGATATGACGCATGGAGGAGAGCCAGCTGTCGCGATCGTCTGCGGTGGGGGCACAGTAGAGCGTCACGCCCTGCGCGTACATGTGCATGCGCAGCGCCGGCATGTAGTTCTCCCAGCAGATCACCGCACCGACCGTGCCGAGGCGGGTTGGCACCGCCTCCATGGTCGAGCCGTCGCCGAAGCCCCAGATCAGCCGTTCGGCCGCGGTCGGCATCAGCTTGCGGTGCCGGCCGGCCAGCCCGTGCGCGCCGTCGAAGGTGAGCGCCGTGCAGTAGAGCGTGCCGCCGTCGCGCTCGATCACGCCCAGCACCACCACCATGCCGGTTTCCGCCGCGGCCTCGGCCACCAGCGCCAGTTCGGGGCCGTGAAGGTCGATGGCAGCCTCGTGATAGCGACGGAAGGCTTCGCGGCCCTCGGGCAGGCGCATGCCGACCGGCGTCGAGAAGCTGGCGCCCTTGGGATAGCCGCCGATACAGGCTTCGGGGAAGACCAGCAGGGCGACGCCGCTACCTGCGGCGCGGCGGATGTTGGCTGCGACCTTCGCGGCCGAGGCCATGGGATCGAAGGGATCGGCGCCGATCTGGGCGACGCCGGCCAGGAAGGGAAGGGGAGAGGACATCGGCAAAGGCTCCGTCAGAGGCCGAGATGGCGATGGGCGAGATCGGGTTCCTGTGCGAGCGCCTCAGGGGAGCCCGCCCAGACCACGCGGCCCTTCTCGATCAGGTGATGGCGGTCGACCAGGCGGGCCATCTCCTTCAGGTTCTTGTCGATCACCAGAATGGTCTGGCCCTCGGCCTTCAGCCGGCCGAGACAGGCCCAAATTTCCTGGCGGATGATCGGCGCCAGCCCCTCGGTCGCTTCGTCCAGGATCAGCAGGCGGGGGTTGGTGAGCAGCGCGCGGCCGATCGCCAGCATCTGCTGTTCGCCGCCCGACAGCGTGCGCGCCGATTGCCGGCGGCGTTCCTGCAGGCGCGGGAACAGGCCGAAGACATCGGCCAGGCCCCAGCGGGTCCCGGCGCCGCGGCGGGCGGTGGCGACCAGGTTTTCTTCCACCGACAGCGAGGCGAAGACCCGCCTTCCTTCCGGCACCAGGCCGATGCCGGCGCGGGCAATGCGGTTGGGGGCGCGGCCGGCGATGTCGGCGCCGTCGAAGCCGATCCGGCCGCGGCGCACCGGCAGCAGGCCCATCAGCGTGTTGACCGTGGTGGTCTTGCCCATGCCGTTGCGGCCGACCAGCGAGACGACCTCGCCCTCTTCGGCCGCCAGCGTCATGCCGAACAGCACCTGCGAGCGGCCATAGCCGGCTTCCAGACCATCGACCTTCAGCATCAGACACCGTCTCCCAGATAGGCGGCCCGCACCTCGGGATGGGCGCGGACCTCGTCGGGCGTGCCGGTGAACAGGGTGCGGCCATAGACCAGCACCGTCACCCGATCTGCCAGCGCGAAGACCGCATCCATGTCGTGTTCGACCAGCAGGATGGCATAGCGGCCCTTCAGCCCCTGCAGGATCCGGGTCATCTGCCGGCTCTCTTCGGGGCCGAGCCCGGCCATCGGCTCGTCCAGCAGCAGCAGTGACGCCTCGGCGGCCAGCGCCACCGCCAGTTCCAGCTGCCGGCATTCGCCATGGGCGAGATCCGCCACCACCTCATCGGCGCGGTGACCCAGGCCGACCGCGGTGAGGTGGGTCATCGCCGGCTCGCGCAGGCTCCGGTCCTGCCGGGCCGATCCGAAACAGCGCCAGTTGCCGCCCTGCCGGGCCTGGATCGCCATGGCGACATTGTCGAGGGCGGTAAAATCGGTGAACAGCTGGGTGATCTGGAACGACCGCGCCAGCCCCTGGCCGGCCCGGGCATGGGCGGCCATGCGGGTGACGTCGCGGCCGTCGATCAGGATCCGGCCCTGATCGGGGAAGATCTCGCCGGCGATCTGGGAAATCAGCGTGGTCTTGCCGGCGCCGTTCGGGCCGATCAGGGCGTGCAGCTCGCGCGGGCGCACCTCCAGATCGACACCGGCCGTGGCGGCGACGGCGCCGAAACGCTTGTGCAGCCCCTCGATCATCAGCCGGGGCAGTTCGGCTGCGGTGGCGTCAGTCATGGGACCTCTCCCCCACCAGGAAACCATACAGGCCGCGGCGGGCGAACAGCACCACCGCCACCAGCACCGGCCCCATCACCAGCATCCAGTGTTCGGTCCAGATCGCCAGCAGCTGTTCCAGGCCCAGGAACACCGCAGCGCCGATCACCGGCCCGAACAGCGTGCCGACCCCGCCCAGGATCACGATCGACATGAATTCGCCCGATTTGGACCAGGCGGCCATGTCGGGGCTGACATAGAGCGCGTAATTGGCCCAGAGCACGCCGGCAAAGCCGGTGCCGGCACCCGAGATCACGAAAGCGGCCAGGCGGTGCGGCAGCGGCGCGAAGCCCAGATTGACCGCCCGGCGCTCGTTCTGCTTCAGCCCGCGCAGCACCATGCCGAAACGCGACCCCACCAGCCGCCGGCAGAGCAGCAGCCAGCCGGCAAGGACGGCGAGGCAGAGATAGTAGAAGACCGTCGGGTCGGAGAGGTCGATCCCCGGCAGGGTGTTGCGCTCCATGATCAGCAGCCCGTCATCGCCGCCATAGACCTCCAGCGAGACCAGCATGAAATAGACCATCTGGCCGAAGGCGAGGGTGATCATGATGAACTGCACGCCCTGGGTGCGCAGCGACAGGGCGCCGATGATCAGGGCCAGCAGGGCCGACAGGCCGATCGCGACCGGCCAGACCACCAGTGCCGAATTGCTGGTGGCAATCCCGAAGATCGTGCCGGTTTCGGCGGCGTGATGGGCAATGATGCCGACCACATAGCCGCCCAGCCCGAAGAAGGCGGCATGGCCGAAGCTGATCAGCGCGCCATAGCCCATCACCAGATCCAGCGCCACCGCGGCGATGGCATAGATCAGGAAGCGGGTGAACAGGCTGACGACGAAGGGGTCGCCGACCGCGGCGGCGACAAGCGGCATGGCGGCGAAGACGGCAAGGCCCAGGCCATGGACCACCAGCCGCCGCCCGGGGCCCGGGCGGGGTGCGGTCGCCGCTGCCGCGCTATGGGTAAGGCTGTCGGACATGGGGATGCCTTCCTATCCTCGGGCGGGCAGCAGGCCGCGCGGCCGCACAAGCAGGATCGCCGCCATGGCGACATAGATGCTGGCGGAGACCAGCCCGGCCGCGAGCGTGCTCGCGATCTCGGGCGGCAGCAATTCGTAGAGGGTGATCGGGATATAGGCCCGGCCCAGGCTGTCGATCATGCCGACGATCAGCGCACCCACGGCCGCACCGCGCACGGATCCGACCCCGCCGACCACGATGACCACGAAAGTGGTGATCAGGATGCGCTCGCCCATGCCGATCTCGACCGCGAGCAGGGGTGCCGTCATCACGCCGGCAAGACCGCAGAGCACCGCGCCCAGCGCGAAGACCAGGCTGAACAGCCGGCGGATGTCGACCCCCAGCGCATCGACCATCGCCCGGTCATCGGCACCGGCGCGGATCAGCATGCCGATCCGGGTGCGGGTGATCAGCAGCCAGAGCCCGATGGCGACCAGGGCGCCGACCAGGATGAAGGCGAGGCGCACCACCGGATAGGCGAGATCGGGCAGCAGGGTGACGGTGCCGGTCAGGAAGGACGGGATGTCCATGAAGGGCGGCGTGCGGCCGAAAACCACGCTCACCAGTTCATTGGTGAACAGGATCATGCCGAAGGTGGCGAGCACCTGGTCAAGATGGTCGCGGGCATAGAGCCGGCGGATGACGACCAGCTCCATCACCAGCCCGTACAGCCCGGCGCCGACCAGCGCCGCCAGCACCGCCGCGGCGAAGGATCCGGTGGCGGTTGCGGCATAGGCGGCGCAGAAGGCGCCGACCATGTAGAACGAGCCATGGGTGAGGTTGATCACCCCCATGATCCCGAAGATCAGGGTGAGACCCGAGGCGAGCAGGAACAGCATCGCGCCGTATTGCAGACCATTCAGGATCTGCTCGATCAGCAGCGTGGACATGGGCCCTTCCGCATGCGAGAGGAAGTGCGGCGGCGGCGCAAGGCACCGCCGCCCGGTCGTCCGGTGCCGGACGTCATATCGTCACATCTTGCACTCGGCGGCATAGGCGTCCTGCATGGCGGTCGCCACCTTGCGCACCACCGTATCGGCCAGCTGGCCGTCGGCGCCGCGCTCCACCCGCATCAGATACCAGTCCAGGATCGGGTGCTGGTTCTGGGCGAAGGCGAAGCTGCCGCGCACCGAGGTGAAGTCGGCGGCCTTGAGTGCGGTGCGGAACGCGTCCTGCTTCTCGATGTCGCCATCGACCTTGTCGAGCCCGGAGGCGATCAGCTTCGCGGTGTCGTAGGCCTGGGCGGCATAGATGGTCGGCTTGCGGCCATAGGTCGTCTCGAAGGCGGCGACGAAATCCTTGTTGGCGGCGTTGTCGAGCCCGGCGCTCCAGTTGCTGGCGATGTAATAGCCCTCCGCCGCATCGCCGGTGGCCGCCATCATCCGCGCATCCATCGAGAACACCGGCAGCACCATCGGGATCTCTTTGGCGAGGCCCGAATTGGCATACTGCTTGGCGAAGTTGATGCCGGCACCGCCCGGGTGGAACTGGTAGATCGCATCCGGTGCCGCCGAACGGATCCGCGCCAGCTCCACCGAGAAATCGGTCTGGTCGAGCTTGGTGTAGATCTCGGAGACGACCTGGCCCTTGAAGGTGCGCTTGAAACCTTCCAGCGCATCGCGGCCGGCCTGGTAGTTCGGCGCCAGGATCACGACCTTCTTGTAGCCGAGTTCATTGGCGGCAAGGCCGCCGGCCTCGTGGAAATTGTCGTTCTGATACGAGGCGACGAAATAGTTCGGGTTGCAGCCGCCGCCCGCGAAGACCGAGGGGCCGGGGTTGAGGCTGACATAGAAGGCGCCGGTCTTGAGCACGGTGGGTGCGACCGCCGACAGAACGTTCGAGAAGTTGACGCCGGTGAACAGCCGGATGCCGTCGCCGGTCATGCGCTCGGCGATCTGCTTGGCATTGGCGGGCTTCAGCGCATCGTCCTCGACCACCAGCTCCACCGGCACGCCGCCGAGCTTGCCATCTTCCTGGGTGATGGCGAGTTTGAAGCCGTCGCGCTCATCCTCGCCGATATAGCCGGCGGGGGTGGAGAGCGTGGTGATGAAGCCGATCCGAAGCGGGTCGGCGGCATCGGCCGGCGCGGCGAGCAGCACGCCCGAAAGCGCGGTCGCGGCGGTCAGGCCGAGGGTGAAGGCGGTGATCCTGGTCCGCATGATGTCTGGCCTCCTGTCATGGCTTGAGACGGATGGCGCGGGCCGGCTCGTTCGCGCGGCCGGCCCTGCACCGGGTGCGGGGAGGGGAAGAGGTGAGGAAGGCGATGGGCCTGCATCCCCCAGCCGCCATTGAGGCGGCGGCCAAGGGCACGGAATGCCCGCCCGGCGAGGGACAAAAACCAGCAGCTCAGCCGGCGATGACTTGATTGCGCAGGACGCCGATCTTCTCGATATCCACTTCGACCACGTCGCCCGGCTTCAGGAACTGCGGCGGCACATAGGAAATGCCGACGCCGGCCGGCGAGCCGGTGGCGATCACGTCGCCGGGCTCCAGTGTGATGCCCGACGAGAGATGCGCGATCAGTGCCGGCACCCGGAAGATCATCTGGCGGGTGTTGCCGTCCTGCTTGGTGACGCCGTTGACGCGCAGGCCGATGCGCAGGGCATGCGGATCCTCGATCTCGTCGGCCGTCACGATCCAGGGGCCCATCGGCGCGAAGGTGTCCTGGCCCTTGGCGAAGCACCACTGGCCGCCATGGCGCAGGTCGCGCGCCGAGATGTCGTTGACGCAGGTGTAGCCGAAGACCTGATCGAGCGCGTCGCCCGGGGCCACGTCGCGGCAGCGGCGGCCGATCACCACGCCAAGCTCGCTTTCCCAGTCCAGCTGCGAGGTCTGGGCCTGGTTGTGGACGATGCTGTCCTCAGGCCCGATCACGGCGGTCGGCGGCTTGAAGAAGATCACCGGATGCGAGGGCATATCGCGATCGGTGTCCATCGTCCGGCTGCTTTCCTCGACATGCTCGGAGTAGTTGAGGCCGACGCCGATCACGCCCTTGGGCAGGCGCTGGATGGGGGCGAGCAGGCGGGTATCCGCCAGCCTGACCGTGGTGCCGGCGGGCCAGGCGCCGTCATGGGCGGCCATCAGCCGCTTCACATTGTCCAGCGCCGCGGGGCCGGCTTCGATCAGGGCGAGCATGGTCTCGGGGCAGGATTCACCCGCAGCGTCTGCCAGCGCGCAGAGGTCGACGATCAGGTCGCCGGCGACGGCACCGAGCCGCGCCGCGCCGTCCCGGTCAAAGGTGACGAGCTTCATCAGGTCCTCGAAAAGACGTCGATTGGGGGATGTGACGGAAGGGAGGGGCGGGAGAGCGGGCATGCGCCCTCCCGCGACCGGCCGCGCGGGGGCGGGCGACCGGTGGGGGAAGAGGATGTCGGTGTGGGCGGGGCCTCAGCCGGCGATGATCGCCTGGCGGCCGTCGGGCGTGCCGGTATAGGCCTCTTCGTGATAGATGCCGAGCGCGTGCATCACCGGCAGGTCGTTGAACGAGAACAGGCAAGCCTCTTCGCTCTCGGACGCATTGCCGTGCTCGTGCAGCGACCAGGAGGGCACCACGAAGATGTCCTTCTCAGACCAGTCGTAGCGCTTGCCGTCGATGATCGAGAAGCCTCTGCCCCTGGCCACCTGATAGACGATCGATCCGGTATGGCGGTGGGCACGGGTATGTTGGCCGGGGCGGAGCAGCTGCAGGCTGGCCCCGATGGTCGGCATCACCGGCCCGCCGGTCAGCGGGTTCACATACTCCATGATCACCCCGTCGAAGGGGGAGCCTTCATGGATCTTCGCGGCACGGGTCAGCGCCTCGAAGGCGGGCTCGAAGGCGTATTTCAGCACCGGCGACCAGGGTTTCTGCCAGTTCTTCCGCAGCTCCGTCGGCTGGATGATGCCGCCCGACCAGAGCGCTGCGGAGCTGTCGACCGGCTTCGTCTCGCCCTGATGCAGATCGGGATGGACCGCGTAGAAATTGGCGTCGAGGGCGTTCATCAGCGGGATGTCGAGCCCGTCCTGCCAGATGCTGCGGGTGCCGCCTTCGGCCACGCCGTGTTCATGCCAGGTGCCGTTGGGGGTGAGCACGAAATCGCGGGCGCCGAGGGTCATCCGCTCGCCCTCGACGATGGTATAGGCGCCGGAACCTTCCATGATGAAACGCAGCGCACTCGCCATATGGCGGTGGGCGCTGGCGCATTCGCCCGGATCCATCACCTGCACGCCGGTATAGAGCAGGCCGACCGCGGCCGAGATGTCGCGCCGGCCCGGATTGACCAGCATCACCACCCGCCGGCCGGCATCTTCGGGCCGCACCAGGCCCGGCGCACGGTCGACGAAGGGGCGGACATCCTGCCAGCGCCAGATCACCGGCACCGATTTCGGCTTCGGGAACCAGGGCTCGATATCGTTGGCGACCGTCCACAGCGCGCCCATCTCGCGGGCGGCCAGCTCTTCGTAATAGGCGGCAAGTTCGGGCGTGTCGGCGACATTCGCCCGGCCGGGAATGTCTTCCCGCATCGATCGGTTCTCCCTGCGGACCGGAATTTCCCTGTCTGTCGATTCCGGCGTCTCTCCCGCGCCGGCTGCGCGCCGGCCCCGGGCTGGTCTCTTCAAGGAAACCTCATGCCCCGGCCTGCGTCCTGTTCAAACGCTAGGACCCGGTCTGTAGAAAGTCAAACGGATTGTCGAAAATCCTGAGAATTTGCGTCGATCATGCAAATTGGCGAAGATGGAGACGTCCTGCGAAAGCGGTCTGGACAAGATCGCGCGCCGGGTTCATATCCCATGGGCCGATGTCCCACCCAGATGGGCCCCATCCAGACCCGCCACCCCCGGAGCCGCCATGGCCGACACCGCCGCCATCCGTGCCGAAGCCGATGCCGAGCCCGCCCAGACGCTGGCCGAACAGGCCTATCGCGCCATCCGCCGCGACATCGTTGCGGGCCGGCTGGCACCGGGCCAGCCGATGCGTTTCGAGTATCTGAAGGAGACCTACGGGCTCAGCTTCTCGCCGCTGCGCGAGGCGCTGGCCCGGCTGCAGAGCGAGCGGCTGGTGACGGCCTTTGCGCTCCGCGGCTTCCGCGTCGCCGAAATGTCGGTCGATGAGATGTGGGACACGATCGAGACCCGCATCATGATCGAACGCGAGGCGCTGACCGCCGCGATCGCCCGGGGCGGCGACGATTGGGAGATCGGCATCGTCCAGGCCTTCCATGCCCTCAGCCATTGCAGCAAACGCCTGCGCGCCGCCGGCGACTGGCCGAGCGAGCCGGCGATCGAGGAAATCGAGCGCCGGCACCAGGCCTTCCACCGCGCCCTGATCGCCGCCTGTCCTTCGCGCTGGACGCGGGAGCTGTCGGAAATGCTCTATGTCCAGACAGAACGCTATCGCCGCCCGGCCCTGATGCGCGCGGGCGCCGCCCCGGATGACGAGGGTGGGGTGGGCAGCGGGGGCGCAGCTGGCCGCGATATCGAGGCCGAGCACAAGGCGATCATGGACGCCGCCATCGCCCGCGACGCCCCGACCGCGGTGGAGCTGCTGACCGCCCATCTGCGCGACACCGGCCGGATGATCGAGCGGCTGGGGATCGAGACCGGGCGGAAGTGACATGACCGGTGGACGGCCCTGATCCTCGGAACGCGACCGGGCCGGCTGCGACGCATCGCAGCCGGCCCGGTGATTCAGGGTCCAATGACCCGGGAGGCGCTCGTGGTGCGTCAGCCCGCCCGATGCGTGTCGCGCAGGGCCTTGCGGTTCAGCTTGCCGACCGCGGTTTTGGGGATCGCATCCACCACGATCACCCGGCGCGGTTTCTTATAGCCGGCCAGGCGTTCGCCCGCGAAGCTGCGGAGTTCCTCGGTGAAGGCCTCGGGCTCGGCGGCGGCGCGGGCGCGGTGGTCGGGGCGGAGCGCCACCACCGCGGTCACCGCCTCGACCCATTGCGGATCGCTGAGGCCGATCACCGCGCATTCGGCGACGGCCGGATGGGCGGCCAGCACGTCTTCCACCTCGCGCGGATAGACGTTGTAGCCGCCGGTGACGATCATGTCCGAGGTGCGGTCCAGAAGGTGCAGATAGCCGCGTTCGCAGATCCGGCCGATATCGCGGGTGCGCATCCAGCCGTCGGGCAGCAGGGTTTCGGCATTGAGCGCCGGGGCGTCCAGATAGCCCTTCATGCGCTGGGGGGCGCGGACCGCGATCTCGCCCGGCTCACCCGCCGGCACGTCCTGGCCGGCGGCATCGACGATGCGGAGTTCGACATCCAGCGCCGGCCGGCCGGCGGCACCCAGCAGGTCCGGAACATGGTCTTCGGGGCGGAGCACCGAGATGGTCAGCGGGCATTCGGTCTGGCCGTAATACTGCCAGAAGCGGTGCTGCCCCCACATCGCCATCGCCCGTTCGATCACCGGCCGCGGCATGGGAGAGGCGCCGTAGATGATCGTTTTCAGCCGGCTGTCCGCCACGGCGGCCGCCCCCGGCCGGTCGAGCAGCATGCCCAGCATGGTCGGCACCATGTTGATCGCGGTGATGCCGTCCTCGGCGATCCGGGCCAGGTAGGCATCGGGCTCGAAGCCGCGCATGATCACCGTGCGGCCGCCACGCAGCCAGAAGGGCAGGACGAACACGCCGCTTGCATGGATCAGCGAGGCGGCATGGAGCATGGCGTCATCGGGCCCGGCCGGCAGCAGGTTCAGCAGCACGTTACGGCAGATCGCGGCATAGGAGGCCTGGGTGTGCTGCGCCGCCTTGAGCGTGCCGGTGGTGCCCGAGGTGAACAGCGTCAGCACCACGTCGTCGGGTTCAACCCGGATCGCGGGCGGGGTGGCGGGCTGGTCGGCGGCTGCCGCCACGACATCGCTGCCGCCGCCTTCGGTCGTGCCCAGGCCGAGCAGGGTCAGATCGGGCAGTTCGGCCGCAAGCTCTGCCGCCCGCCCGGCGAGTTCCGGCCCGTAGACCAGGGCGCCGACCCGGGTTTCGCGCAGCATATGGGCGTGTTCGCGCAGCGACAGTCTGGAATTCAGCGGCACGCGGTCGATGCCGGCGCGCACGCAGGCGAAATCGACCGGCACGCTCATCAGCCCGTTGTCGAGCAGCAGCGCCACGCGGGTGCGGTGCCCGAGGCCTGCGGCATGGAAGGCGTTGGCGAGCCGGGCGGAGAGCTGGTCGACCTCGGTGAAGGTCAGGCTTCGGCCTTCGAACTCGATGGCGGTGCGCGGGCCGTGCCAGCGCGCACCCTGGTCGATCAGGTCGCGGTAGAGAGGTCCACAGGCGGTGGCGGACATCGGACGTCTGGTCTCCCTGTCACGGGGCCGCGGGCGTGGGCGCGGCCGGCATGGTTGCGTGGCTCCGGGCCCCGGTTGGATCCGGGGCTTCCGTCTCAGTCGTCGAAACTGCCATGACGCCCGGCCCCGGCCGCGAAACGGCCGGCACCGGCGATGGCTTCCTCGAACACGATCGGATAGCCGCCGGCCCCTTCCCGTGCCAGGGCCTCGGCCATCGGCAGATCCCATTGGCCGATCGCCGAGCGCCGGTCTGCGCGCATGCAGGCCTGGGGGAAGGCGGCGATCTGGCGGGCGAGCGTTTCGGCAGCCGCGCGTGCCTCGCCCTTCGGCACCACCCGGTTGGCAAGACCCATGGTCAGCGCCTCGATCGCATCGACCGGGCGGCCGGTCAGGATCATGTCCATCGCCCGGCCATGGCCGACGATCCGCGGCAGGCGCACCGTGCCGCCATCGATCAGTGGCACGCCCCAGCGGCGGCAGAACACGCCGAACACGGCATCTTCTTCCACGACCCGCATGTCGCACATCAGGGCCAGTTCCAGCCCGCCGGCCACGGCATGGCCTGCGACCGCGGCGATGACCGGCTTGTCGATCACCATCCGGCTGGGCCCCATCGGTCCGGGCCCGGTGCCGGTCGGCTCCACCTCGTTGCGCAGATCCGGGTCGCCCAGGGCGCGCAGATCGGCCCGGCGCAGAAGGTGCCACCCGCCCCCCAGAGCACGATCACCCGCACATCGGGATCAGCATCGGCGGCGGCGAAGGCGGCGCGCAGCGCCTGGGCCGTGGGCCGGTCCACCGCATTGCGCCGCTCGGGGCGATCCAGGATGATGGTTGAAATCCCGGCATCGGTTTCGACCCTGACGGGCTGGCGTTCGGACGTGGTATCATCTGGGTTCATCGGGCGCCTCCGTCGCATCAAACCGTTTGCTTCAGTCTATGGTATTTAATGACGATCGACGAAACATCGCAAGCCGACGCTTCAGTTTCCACCGAAACGGTCACGAATCCAACCCCGCCCAACGCGCGGGAGATGGTTCTGGATCTTCTGACGACACATGACGCCCATGAACTGCCGCTGAAGGCGCTGGTCCGGGCCGGCAATCTGTTCGGCTACACCGATCAGACGGTGCGGGTGGCGCTCAGCCGGCTGAAGGCGGACGGGGTGATCGCCTCGCCGGCGCGGGGCGTGCATGCGCTGGCCGCGGCCGGCGCGCTGGTGCGCGAGGTGGAAGGCTGGCGGCGGCGGGAAGGGCGTCTGGTCGCCTGGTCCGGTGCCTGGATCGGCGTCGCCGATGCGGCGATCGACCGGACGGACCGGCCGCAGCTTCGCCGCCACGACCGCGCGCTCAGGCTGCGCGGCTTCCGGCAGCTGACCCAGGGGGTGTGGATCCGGCCCGACAATCTGGCCGGCGGCACGACGGCGCTGCGGGATGATCTGACGCAGTTGGGCCTGGCGCCCCTGGCGACCGTGTTTCGCCTGGATGATCTGGCCCCGGAGGATGAACGTCGCGCCCGCGCCCTCTGGGATGCCGCCTCCATGGACCGGACGGAGGCCGATCTCGACCGGCTGCTGGTGCTCGGCAATGCGGCGCAGGATGCGGTCGAGGCGGGGGAAGCGGCGCCCGAGCCGGTGGCGGCGGACTCGCTCGCCATCGGCCGCACGGTGATCCGCAATCTGGTGCGCGATCCGCTGCTGCCCGACGAATTGCGCCCGGGCGAGACGCGGCGCCGGCTGACCGGGGGCATGATCGCCTATCAGCTCCGCGCCAAGGCGCTCTGGATCCGGCTGCTCGACCAGTGGGCGGCGGGCGGCTGAACATGACCGGGGGAGAATGGCCATGCCATCCTCCCCCGCGCCTCGTTCCGATCGCGTCGGATGTCAGCTGCCGCGAACCTCGGCCAGCATGGCCTTCGCACCGGCCATCAGCACGCCGATATCGACCCCGGCGGCCACGAAGCGATAGCCCCAGTCGACATAGCGCCGGGCATCGGCGGCGTTGGTCGCCAGGATGCCGGGGGCCTTGCCGGTGGCGGCGATACGGGCGGCGGCGTCCTTCAGTGCGGCCTGCACCTCGGGATGGCCGGGCCTGCCCAGATGACCCATCGAGGCGGCGAGGTCCGAGGGGCCGATGAACACGCCGTCGACCCCGTCGACCGCCGCGATTTCTTCCAGCCGGCCCAGCGCCTCGCCGGTTTCCACCTGGACCAGGACGCAGATCTCCCGGTTGGCGACCGCGAAATAATCCTCGGTCTGGCCGTAGCGGCTGGCGCGGGTGGCACCGGCGACGCCGCGCACGCCATGGGGCGGATAGCGCGAGGCCAGCACGGCGGCTGCGGCTTCTTCCGCCGACTGGACGAAGGGCACCAGCAGGGTCTGGGCGCCGATGTCGAGCAGGCGCTTAATCAGCACCTTGTCGTTCCAGGCCGGGCGCACCACCGCCGAGGCGGTGCCGGTGGCGGCGGCCTGAAGCAGCGGCTGCACGCCGGCCACATCCACCGGCGAATGCTCGCCGTCGAAAAGCAGCCAGTCGAAGCCGGCCAGCGACAGGGCTTCCGAGGCGACGGGGCTTGCCAGCGACAGCCAGAAGCCGTTCAGAACCTCACCGGCGGCAAGCCGGCGCTTGAAGTCGTTGCAGGGGGCCTTCATCGCGCACCTCAGACGAACTGCACGGCGACGGCGCCGAGCGGGCCGAAATCGGCATGCAGCGTGTCGCCCTTCTTCGCCCAGACCGGCCGGGTGAAACTGCCCGAGAGCAGCATGTGGCCGGGTTCCAGCGTCACGTCGAAGGGGGCGAGCTTGTTGGCGAGCCAGGCCACCGCCATCGCCGGATGGCCGAGCACGCCGGCGGCGAGGCCCGTCTCCTCGATCTCGGAATTGCGGTAGAAGATGGCCCCCACCCAGCGCAGATCGACATCGGTCGGCCGCACCGGCCGGCCGCCCAGCACCAGGCCGGCGGCAGCACCGTTATCGGCGACGGTGTCGAAGATCCGGCGCGGCTCGGTCACCCGGGCATCGATGATCTCGATCGAGGGCACCACCCATTCGGTGGCGCGCAGCACGTCGACCAGGCCGACATTCGGGCCCTTCAGCGGCTCCTTCAGGATGAAGGTCAGCTCGGGCTCGACGCGGGGGACGCAGAAATCCTCGAACCGCACCTTGGCGCCGTCGGCGAGCACCAGATCGTCGAACATGTAGCCGTAATCCGGCTCGTCGATCTTCGATGCCGCCTGCATGGCCTTGGAGGTGAGGCCGATCTTGTGGCCGATGATCTTCGCCCCGGCCTTCACCTTGGCGGCGGCCACGGCCGAGGAAATCGCATAGCTGTCGGCGATCTCGATCTCGGGGAACATCTCGGACGGGCGCTGGCCCTGCACCTTGGTGCGGTGGCTTTCAAGCAGGCTTTCGACGCAGCGTGCGCGCTGTTCTTCGGTCAGCATGGGAAACCCGATCCCTCTCTCAGAGCTTGATGCAGACGTTGCGGAGTTCGGTATAGAACTCCATCGAATGGATGCCGCCCTCGCGGCCGATACCCGATGCCTTGGAGCCGCCGAAGGGCGTGCGCAGATCGCGCAGGAACCAGCAGTTCACCCAGGCGATGCCGACCTCGATCCCCTTGGCGGTGCGATGGGCGCGGCCGAGATTGGTGGTCCAGATCGAGGTGGCGAGGCCGTAAGGGGTGTCGTTGGCGAGCGCGAGCGCCTCCTCCTCGGTGTCGAAGGGCGTCACATGGGCGCAGGGGCCGAAGATCTCGTCGCGGACCACGGCCGCATCCTCGGGCAGGCCGGTCCAGACGGTGGGCTCCACCCAGTAGCCGCCGGCATAGCCCGCGACATCCGGCGTGCCGCCGCCGGCGACGAGCGTCGCGCCGGCCGCCCGCGCCTTGTCGTAATAGGACAGCACCTTGGCGCGATGTTCGGCGCTGATCACCGGGCCCATGGTGGTGGCGGGGTCGAACGGATCGCCGAAGCGGTAGCTGCGCGCCTTGGCCGCCAGCCCCTCGACGAAGCGGTCGAAGATGCCGCGCTGGACATAGAGCCGTTCGGTCCCGAGACACACCTGGCCGGTATTGGCGAAGCAGGCGCGGCCCAGGCCTTCCAGCGTCGCCTCCAGATCGGCATCGTCGAACACGATGCCGGCATTCTTGCCGCCGAGTTCGAGCGAGACCGGGCGGATGCCGCCGGCCGCCGCGCGCATGATCGCCTCACCGGTCCGGGTTTCGCCGGTGAAGGTGATGCCGTCGACGTCCGGATGGGTGGTCAGGAACTCGCCGGCAGCGCCCGGGCCCATGCCGTGAACCACGTTGTAGACACCGCGCGGGATGCCCACCGCATTCATCACCTCACCCAGCAGGGTGGCGGTGGCGGGGGTCTCTTCCGACGGCTTCACGACCACGGTATTGCCGCAGGCGAGCGCCGGGGCGACCTTCCAGGTCATCAGCAGCAGCGGCAGGTTCCAGGGGCAGACCACCGCGATCACGCCGCGCGGCAGGCGGAGCGCATAGTTGAGCGCGCCGGCCCCGTCGGGTGTCGCCATCTCGAAGGTTTCGGTGGAGGCGGTCAGGATCTGGTCGGCGAAGACGTTGAAATTGGCGGCCCCGCGCGGAATGTCGATATGCGAGGCGATCGAGCGCGGCTTGCCGGTGTCGCGGATCTCGGCCGCCAGGAACTCGTCGAAGCGGGCGTTGATGCCGTCGGCCAGCTTGCGGAGCAGGGCCACCCGCTCCGGGATCGACATCCGGCCCCAGGGGCCCTTCAGCGCCGCCTTTGCAGCGCCGACCGCCGCATCCACTTCCGCCCGGCCGGCCGCGGAGACCTCGCCGATGACTTCACCCGTGGTTGGAAAATGATTGGCGAAGGCCTCGCCGCTGCCGGCAACGAATTCGCCGTCGATGAAGTTCAGGAAACGGGTCAAGTCGGTCATTCCTTTCGCTCGGCCGGCGGCGTGGCGATGTCGCGCTCGGGATCGCCGTCGGTCAGGTAGTCCCACATGCGTTCGAAGATCAGGCCGGCACGGGTGGCGCGGGCGGCGGCGGCCTCGGGGCCGATCACCGGGGCGGTGTCGCCGAGACCGGTAGAAAGGGCGGCAAGCTCGATCCGGCAGACGTCTTCCAGATACCAGGCAAGGCCCACGGCCTCTTCCAGGCTGGCGCCGGCGACGACCGCGCCGTTGCTGCGCATCAGCACGCCGGCGCTCTCGCCCATCGCCTCGATCACGCCCGCCGCCTTCTCGTCGTCGCGGACCAGCTGGATGTCGTCCCAGAGCCCGACGCCGGGGGCGAAATAGGTACCGAAGCCATGGCGCATGCGCGGCACCCGGCCGAGCGCCGCCAGCGCCATCATGTTGGGCGACATGAAGCGCACCACACCCTGCGCCTCGGGGCGCTTTGCATAGATCCGCTGGTGCAGCCGCACCTCGCCCAGCACGCCCGCCGGCAGGGGGCCGTCGACCGGCACCGCGGTGCAGGCCTCGCCCGGGCGCACCAGCCCCATTGGCCGTGACGGGCAGACCAGGAAACGGTCGGCATCGATCCGCGCCGAGCAGTGGCCATAGGCATGCACCAGCCCGGCCCGTCCGAGTGCGCGGGCAGCGACCCGGACGGTTGCAGCAAGACGGTCGGTCATGATCTCAGTCCTTGAAGGCGGCGATGTTCGGTGCCGAACCCCACTGGCAGAAGCCCTTGGGCGCGAAATGGAACTGGCGGTCCCGCCACAGCGGCTCGTCGTGGATCTCGCAGACCCCGGTCGAGTATTCGAAGGTCATGCCGTCGGGGCCGGCGAAATACAGGAACTGCGCCGACGACGTCGGGTGCCGGCCGGGGCCGAAGGTCACCGTCACCTGGTTGCGGCGCAGATGCGCCAGCGAGCGCTGGATGTCGTCGGTGCTCGCCACCTGGTGGTTGACGTGCTGGATGCCCGGCTGGTGGAAGGGGAACAGCGCCACCGAGTGATGGATGGTGCCGAAGCGCATCAGCGGCGCATCGCCGATCCGGTCCGACACCCGCGCCTTGCAGACATCGGTCCAGAACAGCTCGTCGCGCGCCGGGTCGGTGGAGCAGAGCCCGACATGGGAAAAGCCGGTGATGCCGGCATCGCGGCTGCCGTGATAGCGCTGCGCCGTGGTTTCCGGCCGGACCACGAATTCGATGTGGTTGCCGCTCGGGTCGTCGAAGCGGATGAATTCGCGGACATGGCGGGCATCGCATTCGGCAGGCGTGCCGTAATGGACGACATGGCCCAGATTTTCCAGCACCGCACCCGCGTTCTGGAGGTCGGCGGAGGTCGCGATCTCGAAGGCCGTCGCCTCCTGCTCGCGGCCGCCCTCGACATAGCACAGCGTGTGGGCGCGGGCGTCGGACTTGAAGTAGATCGCGCCCTTGCGGCGCTCGGCCACCTCAAGCCCCAGGATGTTGACCGCGAACCATTCGGCACCGGCCAGATCGCGGGTGCCGAGACGGCAATAGACGACGTCCTTGAGACCGATCACCTCTCATCCCTCCCCCGGAATTCGTCCTTTCCAAGAAATTCGGGGGCCGTTGAGGGTGACCCCCAGGCGCAATGCGACAGGGCGGCATCGGCGAACTGGCGGGGACCACGGCCGGTCACCGCCTCACCCCGCTCCATGCCATGGGCGTAGGAATGCAGCAGGCCGCCGGGGCCGCGGGCGGTGACGAACATGGCGCCCGAGGTCGGCTGACGGCCGGGGCCGTGGACCACCGGCACCTGGCGGGCCTGGAACAGATACCAGCCCTGCATCACCGCATTGATCCCGTCCACCTCCCACACCGCGCCCAGCAGGCCGTCGCGATCCGAGGGGTAGAGGGAGATGCGGTGATGGGCAGCGTCGATGCGCAGGAAGACGGCATCGCCCGCCCAGTCCGAGACCCCGGCGCCGATGCCGCGGGTCCAGAAATCCTCGTTCGCCGCCATGTCGGTGCAGGCAAGCTGGACCGATTGCAGACCGGTGATGCCGGCATCGCGCGTCCCGTGATAGCGCCAGCCCGAGGTGAGCGGCCGCCAGACGATCTCGACCGCCACGCCATTGGGGGCGATGACCGAGAGCCCGGCCTTGATCTGCCGGGCGGCGCAGGCCGCCGCATCCAGACGCTGCCGGGGCAGGGCGGGACAGGCGGCTTCAAGCCGCGCCTCGGCCTCGTCCAGCTCGCGGGCATGGGCGACGGTCAGCGCCACCGCGGCGGGGCCGGCCTCGGCCGTGTAGCAGATCGCGTAATTGCGCGCATCCGAACGGAAGCGGCGATTGGCATCGTCGTGATCGCCCGGCTGCAGGCCGAAAATGCCGGTGGCGAAGGCCTCGGCACCGTCCAGATCTTCGACGGGCACCCGCAGATAGCGCAGATCCCGGTAGATATCGGTCATCTCGATCGTCCTCCTGGCCGGCCGTCCCCGGGGGGCGGGGGACGGCGGCCGTGGCAGTGGGAAAGAAGGCGGATCAGAGGCCCGCGGCTTCCTTCTCCAGTTCCTTCAGCAGCGGGGTCTTCTCGCGCCAGGACTGGTACCAGAGGTCGACGGCGCCGCCGAAGAAGGCGCGATCGGCGTTCACCACCGGCACGCTGGTGGTCTTCAGCTTGTCGAGATAGGTGGCGTCGATCTCGGCATAGGTGCCGACGATGCCGTCCAGTTCTTCGGCCATGATCTTTTCGATCACCGCCTGATCTTCCTTGGGCACGGTCTGCCACTTGCGGCCCGAACCCACCGCGATCATCGGGAACATCATGTGGTTCGACGCCACGATGGTGCCGGCATGCTCGTAATACTTCGAGTTCCAGGTGCCCTCGAAATCGATCTGCATGCCGTCGACCTGGCCGTTGGCGAAGGCGTCATACAGCGCCGGCAGCGGCATGGGGGTGGGGGCCGCACCCAGCCGGGTCCAGAAATCCAGCTCCTGGGCGAAGGGCACGGTGCGCACCTTCTTGCCCGACAGATCCGCAACCGAGGCCACGGGGCCGCGCATCACGATCTGCCGCATGCCGGCCATGCCCCAACCGAAGCCCTTGAGCGCGAATTTGGACACGCCGCCCAGCAGCTTCTGCGCCACGCCGCCCTTCAGGATCTGCCGCGCGCCGGCGGCATCCTTGACGATATAGGGGGCGAGGAAGACGCCGTAATCGGCATCGCGGTTGGCGAATTCACCCAGCGTCAGAAAGGCGAAGTCGAGCGCGCCGGTCTGCAGCTGCTGAAGCATCTGCGCCTCGTTGCCAAGCTGGCCCGAGGGGAAGACCAGAATCTCGACCCGGCCGTTGGTGGCTTCTTTGATGCGCTCTGCGACCGTCACCGCGCTCTTCGACCACTGATGCGGCGGCGGGGTGATCAGGCCCAGCCGATACTGTTCGGCCTGGGCCTCGGCGCCGATCAGGCCGACCATCAATGCGGCGGCGGCGGTCAGGATGCGTGCTGCTTTCATCCCTGGTTTCCTCTCGGGGTCTCGTTATGGGGGGTGGCTTCCTTCTTGGAGAGGAAGACCATGAGTTCGGTCAGGCCGGCATCGCGGCTGGCGGCGATCTCGGCCACCGGCCGCGGATCCGCCTCGGCCATGCCGGAGGCGAGGCGGGCGCGGGTGGCGGCATCCAGGCGCGGATCGCCCAGCGTCGCCCACCAGCGTTCGAATTCGGGGCCGAGCGCGTCGACGAAACGCCCGATGCCGCCCTCGGCACCCGCCAGATGGAAGACGGTGGAGGGGCCGACGATGCACCAGCGCGGCGCCAGACCCTGGATCACCGCCTGTTCGATATCGGCGAGGCTGGCGATGCCCTCGCTCGCCAGATGCACCGCCTCGCGCCAGAGCGCGGCCTGCAGGCGGTTGACCAGATGGCCGGGCACCGGCCGGGTCAGCGTCAGCACCGTCTTGCCCATCGCCCGGAAGAGGCCGGCTGCGCGGTCCACGACCTCGGGTGCGGTCAGGGCACCGCCCGACAGCTCCACCACCGGCATCAGATAGGGCGGGTTGCAGGGATGGGCGATCAGCAGGCGCTCTGGTCGGGCCAGCCCTTCGGCCATGTCGTCCGGCGACAGCCCGGACGAGGACGAGGCGATGATGCTGTCCGGGGCCAGATGCGGTTCCAGCGCTGCCAGTGCCCGGCGCTTCAGATCGAGATTTTCGGGCAGGTTCTCCTGCACCAGCACCGGGGGCGGGCCGGCCTCGGCCGCGGTCGCGACGTGGGCCGGCGTGGTCGCCCGCGGGCTGAGCGTGCCCAGGCCCTGCAGCACCGGCAATGCCTGCGCCTGCACGGTGGCGATGCGATCGGCCACCGCCGGATCGGGGTCGATCACGGTCACGTCATGGCCGGCGCCGGCGAAGGCGGCGGCCCAGCCGCAACCGATCAGCCCGCCGCCCAGGATCCAGATACGCGCCATCAGAGCAGGTCCTTAAGGCCGGTGGAGAGAACGGGGAAGACGACCAGCAGCAGCAGGACCGACAGCACCGCGAAGAAGAACGGCATCAGCAGTACCGCCAGACGCTCGGCCTTCACCTTGCCCATCAGCGAGGCGACGAACAGCCCGGTGCCGACCGGTGGTGTCAGCAGACCCAGCGTCAGGTTCAGGCAGAGCACGACGCCGAAATGGAAGGGATCGATGCCGTAGACGCCGGTAGCGACCGGCAGGAAGACCGGCACGATCAGGATGATGGCGGGGATCGGGTCGCTGATCATGCCCAGCACCAGCAGCAGCACGTTCAGCATCAGCAGGAAGACGATCGGCGAGGCGGTCATCGCCTGCATGGTCTCCGCCACCAGGGCCGGCAGGTTTTCGAAGGTGATGACCCAGCTGAACACCTGGGCGGCGGCGATCAGGAACAGCACGGTCGCCGAGCCGCGCGCGGCATTGAGGAAAGCGGGGAGGATGTCGGCCAGCGTCATCTCGCGATAGACGAACAGGCCGATCAGCACCGCGGCGAGGCTGGCGATCGCGGCCGATTCGGTGGGGGTGGCAAGGCCGCCCAGGATCGAGCCGACGATGATCACCGGAATGGCGGCCGCCGGCAGGGCATCGAGCACGGCGCGGAAGCGGGCGCGGATGGGCATCGCCTCGGTCTTAGGAAAGCCGTGGCGGCGGCCCAGCCACATGATCACGCCGATGAAGGCGAGGAAGATCAGCAGGCCCGGCACGATGCCCGAGATGAACAGGTCGCCGATCGGGATCTGCGCGATCACGCCGAAGATGATGAACAGCATCGAGGGCGGGATGATCGGCGCCAGCAGGCCGCCGGCGGCGGTGATCGCCACCGACACGTCGCGCGGATAGCCGGCCTTTTCCATCTCGGGCACCGCCAGCCGCGACATGATGGTGATCTGCGCCACCGTCGAGCCCAGGATCGCCGCCATCATCATATTGGCGACCAGGTTGACATAGGCGAGCCCGCCGCGGATCGAGCCCAGCATGGCCAGCGCCAGCGCCATCAGCCGCCGGCCGATGCCGCCGGCATTCATGAATTCACCCAGCAGGATGAACAGCGGCAGGGCGAGCAGGCCGTAATTCTCCAGCCCCCCGAACATCTGCTGGCCATAGGACTGGAGCAGGATCAGGTTGCCGGTGGCGAAGATGTAGATCAGGCCGAGGGCGGCGAGCGCGAAGGCGATCGGCATGCCGACCGCCAGCATGGCGAGGAAAGAGACGCCCGCGATCATGCCGCCATCTCCTCCCCGCCGGTCAGGCGGCCGGCGAGCGAGGCCAGCACATGGATGGTGGCGGTGACGCAGAAGACCGGCATCACCAGCCAGAACCAGACCTTGTGCATGCCTAGCGTCACGGTCGGCTCCTGATAGATGAAGTTGAAGGTCGAGGCGGTGAAATCCTCGATCGAGGCGGCCTGCAGCACGCCCACCGGATCGAACCAGCGCCAGATCTGCACCGAAAGCACGGCCAGGAAGACCAGCAGCGCCACATCCACCAGGATCGCGAGCCGGCGCCGCGCGGCGGGCCTGAGCGCATCCGGCAGCAGGGTGATCGCAATGTGCTGGCGCCGCGCGAGACCGAGCGAGGCGCCGATGAAGGCCGCCCAGGCCATCAGGAACACGGCCAGTTCGTCGGTCCAGATCAGCGGATTGCCCAGGCTGCGCGAGACGACGTTGCCGAGCAGCAGACAGAAGATGCCGAACACCGTCAGCCCCGCCGCCCAGGCTTCGACCCCGGCGATGCGGTTGCTGAGTGTCTGCAGGCAGGCGACCGGACCAGGGACGCCGCGGGTGCCGGTGTGCAGCGGGGACTGCGACGCGCCGGCCTCTTCGAGGATTTTTGTCATCGATATTCCTCCCTGCGGGCATAAAATATCGATATTTTGATCGTGTCAATTTGGAAATTGATATTTTCGGGCAGCCGAACTAGCCTGCCTCTGATTTCAATCTCGCCGGGAAACCGACACCGCATGGACAAGCGATCGCCCGTCCGCCCGGATAGCCCCGCCCGACCGGATATTGAAGACAAGACCCAGGCCGAACGCGCCTACCGCCTGATGCGCGAGGACATCGTCACCGGGGCGCTGCCGCCCGATCTGAAGCTCAAGATCGAGATGCTGCGCGACCGCTATCAGATCGGGGCGGGACCGCTGCGCGAGGCGCTGGCCCGGCTGTCGGGGGAATATCTGGTGCAGATGCAGGGCCAGCGCGGCTTCGTGGTGGCGCCGATGTCGGCGACCGATGCCCGCGAGATCGGCCATCTGCGCAAGATCTTCGAAGCCGATGCCCTGGCCCAGTCCATCCCGGCCGGCGATGTCGCCTGGGAAGAGCGGGTCATCACCACCTATCACCGCCTGGAGCGGCTGGAACTGGCCGACCGCCAGGGCGTCGAGCAGATGTCGGAATGGGAACGGCTGAACCACGATTTCCACGAGGCGCTGGTCTCGGCCTGCGCCTCGACCTGGCTTCTGCGCATGCGGGCGATGATGTTCCGCCATCATGAACGCTATCGCCGCCTGTCGCGCGCCAAGACCGTGATGACCCGCGACATCCATCTGGAACATCGCGCCCTGCTGGATGCCGCACTCGACCGCAATGTCGACCGCGCGGCCGAGGTGATCCGCCGCCATATCGAACACACCACCGGCGCCGTGGTGGCGGCGCTGGCCCGGGATCCGGCCGTGGATGCGCCTGCGCAGGCGACCGGCACCGACTGACATCGACCGCCCGTCGGGCGCAGAAAGGGCCGGGATGGCGCCATCCCGGCCCTTTCGATGTGTCTGCTGCCGACGGTGCCCCGTCAGAAGGTCGTGTTGTGGGCGGTGAACTTGGTGATCAGATAGGGCTCCATCGCCTCGATGCCGCCTTCCGAGCCATAGCCGGAATCCTTGATGCCGCCGAAGGGCACCTCGGGCAGGGCCAGCATGCCCTGGTTGATCGAGATCATGCCGCTTTCGATATCGGCCGAAAGCGCTGCCGCGGTCTTCGACGACGAGGTATAGGCATAGGCCGCCAGGCCATAGGGCAGGCGGTTGGCCTCGGCGATCAGCGCGTCATAACCGCTGAAGGTCGAGACCGGCACCACCGGGCCGAAGGGCTCTTCGTTCATGATCCGGGCCGAGAGCGGCACGCCGGTCATCACCGTCGGCTGGAAGAAATAGCCCTTATTGCCGATGCGCTCGCCGCCGGTGCGGATGGTGGCGCCATTGGCGACGGCATCGGCCACCAGGGCCTCCATCGCATCCACGCGGCGCGAATTGGCGAGCGGCCCCATGCGGGTCTCGGGATCGAGGCCGTCGCCGACCTTGATCGAGGCCACCGCCTCGGTGAATTCGCCGACGAAGCGGTCGGCGACGCTCTCTTCCACCAGGAAACGCGTCGGCGAGACGCAGACCTGGCCGGCATTGCGGAACTTCTGCGCCGCCAGTGCCTTGGCCGCCTTCGAGACGTCGACATCGCCGAACACGATCGCCGGCGCATGGCCGCCGAGTTCCATGGTCGCACGCTTCATGTGCTGGCCGGCCATCGCCGCCAGATGCTTGCCGACCGCGGTGGAGCCGGTGAACGAGATCTTGGCGATCACCGGATGCGGGATCAGATAGGACGAGACCTCGGCCGGGATGCCGTAGACCAGGTTGATCACGCCGGCCGGCACGCCGGCATCGGCATAGGCGCGGATCAGCTCGGCGCAGCTTGCCGGTGTCTCTTCCGGGCCCTTCACGATGATGGTGCAGCCGGTCGCGACCGCGGCCGAGACCTTGCGGACCACCTGATTGATCGGGAAGTTCCAGGGCGTGAAGGCGGCGACGACGCCCACCGGCTCGCGCGTCACGGTCTGGAGATGACCCACGGCGCGGGACGGGATCACCCGGCCATAGGTGCGGCGGCCTTCCTCGGCGAACCAGTCGATGAGGTCGGCGGCGGCCAGCGTCTCGACCTTGGCTTCGGCCAGCGGCTTGCCCTGTTCCATGGTCATGATGCGGGCGATGGTGTCGGCGCGCTCGCGCAGCAGATCGGCCGCCTTGCGCATCACCTTGGACCGGTCATAGGGCGAGACCTTGCGCCAGGTCCTGAACGCCCGGGCGGCAGCCTCGAGTGCGCGGTCCAGATCACCGGTCGACGCATGGGCGACGCGGCCGATCTCCTCGGCGGTGGCCGGGTTCAGGACGGCCTCGTCCTTGCCCGTCGAGCCCGGAGCCCAGGTACCGTCGATGAAGAGGCTGGTATTCGGATACATCTCTCGCTCCTCGGGAGGGGACATATGGCCCTGTGGGGCCGGGCGGGGGTGAGGGTTGGAAACGGGCAGAAGGGGCTATCGGCCGCCGGCGACCACCACGCGGTTGCGGCCCGCGCGCTTGGCCTGATACATGGCGCTGTCGGCGGCCTCGACCAGATGGTTGTAATCGGGATGGCCGTCGAACACCGCGACACCGACCGAAGCGCCGAGCCGGATACGGGTATCGCCCGACAGCACGACTTCGGTCTTGCCGATGGCTTCGCGCAGCCGTTCGGCCAGCGCACGCGCGGCCGCTTCGCCGGCCTCGACCGCGACGACCAGGAACTCTTCGCCGCCATAGCGGAAGACCAGATCGCTGCTGCGGCAGGTGCCGAGGATGGTCTCCGCCGCCTGGCGCAGCGCTGCATCCCCTGCACTGTGGCCGTGGCTGTCGTTGATGGTTTTGAAATGATCCAGATCGACCATGATCACCGCAAAGGGATGGTCGCGACGCATCGCCAGCGTGATCTCGCGCTTCAGAATCGCGGGCAGGAAGCGGCGGTTGAGCGTCCGGGTCAGGGCATCGCGGCCGGCCTCGGCGCCGATCAGGGCCTGGAAGGCATCGTTCAGGATGAAGCGGATCTCGTTCACGGCATTCTGGATCGGGCCCAGTGCCGGGCCGAAACCGTTGCCGGCCGCACGCGCGGCATCGGTCTCGGGCAGGATGCCCTCGTCCAGCCGCTGCATCAGCTCGTTCACCCGGTCCAGCACCGGTGTGCCGTCGAACATGATGCCGCCGCGATGATGGAACCAGAGGCCGAAATCGGACCGGCCGATCCGGGGCAGGGGCTCGGTCGAACCGCTGCCACCGGCCAGCGCCAGCAGCACCGCCTGGTTCCATTCCAGCAGCGAGGCGCGCTGGCTCTCGCGTTCCAGCGACAGATCCTGGCTCAGGAAGAACAGCCGGTAGGCTTCCTCGTCGCGGCTCTGATGGGTGATGCCGGAAACGAAGACCGCGCCCATCAGCTCGATGGCGATGTCGATCACGGTCTCCACATGCAGCAGCAGGCGGACCAGCTCGTCGCGGCCGACCCGGCTGCCGGCGATCCGCCCGGCGATGCCGGCCTTGATCAGCCGCGCGCCGCGGCTGACCAGATGCAGGGGCACCCGGACCCGGGCATGGACCTCGCCGACCCTGGTCTGGACGATGGCCATGCTCTCGAAATCGGGGGCGGGGCCGGCCGGGAACAGGCTGCGGATCCAGCCGGCCAGAGAGCCGCGCAGCCGGGTCTGGACAATCTCGTTCGACAGCAGTGGTGCCGCCTCGGGATCGGCCATCAGCACATCGTAGAAATCCCGCGCCAGTTCGTCGGACGAGGCGGCAACCAGCCCGGCCAGCCAGTCGCGCATCTCGGGCGCCAGCGCGGCCTGAAGCCGGTGCCAGTCACGCCGGGCGGCCGTGAGCGACGGGTTGGGGTCGGCGGCGGTGTCGTGACGGGCGGCCGTCTTGCCGGCAGTGGTAGGCATCTGAGGGCGGGGGCCTGACTTTCCTGCGGTTCGGCCCCCGCCGGCCGGCGGAGACGCCCGCGCATGATGCGACTGGAAACCGGTCGCCGCAAGTGCCGCGCAACGTCTTCAGGGCCGTCGGTCGAGGATCCGATCGATCAGCCCCCAGTCCAGCGCCTCTTCCGCGGTCATGAACCGGTCGCGGTCGAGCGTGCGTTCGACCTCTTCGGGCGTGCGGTGGCAGTGCTCGGCATAAAGCCGGATCATGCGCTGCTTTACCCGCAGCGTTTCCTCGGCATGGATCAGGATGTCCGAGGCCTGGCCCTGGAACCCGCCCGAGGGCTGGTGAACCAGGATGCTGGCATTGGGCAGGGCCGCGCGCTCACCGGCCGTGCCGGCCATCAGCAGGAACGAGCCCATCGAACGGGCCGTCCCCATGCACAGCGTGTGCACCGGCGAGCGGATGTAGCGCATGGTGTCGTACATCGCGAAGCCGCTGGTGACCACGCCGCCGGGCGAGTTGATGTAAAGATTGATCGGCCGGCCGGGGTCTTCCGCCTCCAGGAACAGCAGCTGGGCGCAGACAACGGCCGCCACATCGTCGTCGACCTGGCCGTTCAGGAAGATGATCCGTTCCTTCAACAGCCGGGAATAGATGTCGAAGGCCCGTTCGCCCCTGGTCGACTGTTCCACGACCATGGGGACGAGCTGCATCGTGCCGCGCATCGGCGACCTCCGCTCTGATTGGATTTTGTGAAAAGCTGTGCCGCGTCTAGGCGGCGCGCATCATCGCGCCGCTGCGGTCATTGGCGGCGGCCATGCGGCGATGGACGACCCGAAGCCGGGTGCCACCGGTGGTGTTGGGGGCGATGGTGAAGGTCACCAGGCTTTCGGTGAAGGGCGGTGCCTGTTCCCGCATGCGATAGCTGAGCTCGCGCCCGGGCGTGACCGAGGCCGGTTCGGCCGCCGCCAGATCCGCGGCCGGCAGCCAGTGTGCCCGAAGTTCGGGAATGCTGATCGCCCGCCAGACCTTCTGCGGCGGGGCGTCGAGATCATAATCCTGCACGATGCGATCGGCGCCGGGCGTGGAGGCGGGGGTGGTCATTGGTCCATCTCCTTCAGCAGCGCTTTCAGGGCATCGATCCGCGCCGGCCAGTATGCGCGATACTTCGCCAGCCAGTCCGCCACCACGGCCAGACCGTCGGGATCGACCTCGTAATCGACGAACCGGCCCTGTCGTTCTTCCCGCACCAGCCCGGCCGCGCGCAGCACGGCCAGATGCTGCGACATCGCCGGCTGGCTGATCGCCATGCCGTCCCTGAGCGCGCTGGCATTCATCCGCCCCGCGGCCAGCTTCTCGAAGATGGCGCGGCGGGTGGGATCGGCGAGGGCTTTGAACACATCGGTCTCGGTCATGTCGATAGATAAGCAGATACTTATATGACGTGCAAGCCCTCTCTGCGCGCGTCTTCACCTGCCCATGGTCAGCACCAGCCGGCCGGTCACCTCGCCGCGCCGCAGCCGGTCCAGCGCCTCGTCGATCCGGCTGAAGGGCAGGGCGGTGATCTCTGCCCGGACATGGCCGCGGAGCGCGAAATCCACCGCCTCCTGCAGGTCGCGGCGGGTCCCGACATTCGATCCGCGGATCGAACGCTCCCAGTTGGAAATCCGCGCGATCGACACCCGGATGGTATCGCGTTCGCCCCCCGGCAGGCCGATGAACACCGTGGTGCCGCCGGGGCGGGTCATGGCGATGGCCTGTTCGAAGGCCGCGGGTGCGGTGGCGGTGACGATCGCGGCATGGGCGCCGCCGCCGGTCGCGGCCTGCACGGCTGCCACGGGATCGCCGGCACCGGCATCTATCACCGCTTCGGCGCCGAGCGTCAGGGCATGGTCCAGCCGGGCGGGCGAAACGTCGACCGCGACCGGACGCAGCCCCATCGCCCGGGCATACTGGATCGCGACATGGCCGAGCCCGCCGGCGCCCACGATCGCCACATGCTCGCCCGCCCGCGCCTCCGATCGCTTAAGGCCGCGCCAGGTGGTGACACCCGCGCAGAGGATCGGCGCGATCGCCACCAGATCGGCATCGGCGGGCAGCCGGGCGACGAAGGCGGCCTCGGCCAGCATATACTCGGCATAGCCGCCGTCACGGCTGAAGCCGGTGGCGCCGCCGGCCTCGCAGATCGTCTCCATCCCGGCCAGGCACCAGGCGCAGCGTCCGCAGGCATGGGCCATCCAGGGCACGCCCACCGCGTCACCGATGGCGATGCCCGACACACCGGCGCCCAGCGCCGCGACATGGCCGGTGACTTCGTGGCCGGGGATCAGCGGCAGTTTCGGCGGCGTGCCCCAGTCGCCATCGACGATGTGCAGGTCGGAGTGGCAGACACCGCAGGCTGCCACGCGGATCAGCACCTCGCCCGGCCCGGGCTCCGGGCGCGCGACCTCCATCATCCGCAACCCCTCACCCGGCCGTTCGACCACTGCCGCCTGCATGCGCGCCATGTCTGCCATCTCCTTGTCGTCGTCCGTCAGTGCCGGCCGGACAGGGTTCCGGCCGCCTGCCAGCAGAGCGCAGGCGCGTGCGGGCTGTAAAACAGGAAACGCGCCGGGTCCGGTATCGGCAAAGCCGATGGCAGATGTGTCGATCTGCGGCAGGCCCTGCCAGCGCGTTCGGCTTTTCCGATAGCGCAATCCGGGATTTTGAATTGGTCATGCCGCCCCCGCCGGCCGCAGGCTGATCAGGGGACGGGTCTGGGGAGATCCGTCGGCCTGCGCGGGAGGCATTCGCAGATCCATGATCACCATCACGGCCATCATCACCGTCACGCCCGGCGCGGAAGCGCTTGCCGAGGCCGAGCTGCTCAAGGTTGCGGCGCATGTCCGGGCCAACGAGCCCGAGACGGTCGACTTCTTCATCAGCCGGTCGCGGGACAATCCCTGCCGGTTCACGACCTATGAACGCTTCACCGATGTCGCAGCCATGGATCGTCATAACGGCTCGGAGGCGGTGGCGGGGTTCTTCGCCGCGGTCTCGCCGCATTTCGACGGGCCGGTGATCCTGGAAACCTGCACCGAACTTTCGGCGAAGTGAGGCGGCACCCATGCCCTTTGATCTGAAGACCTCCGGATACTGGACGGCGCTCGCCGGCCGGCTCAAACCCGATACCGGCCTGTTCATCGATGGCGATTTCGTCGAGGCCCGGGGCGGCGGCCGCTTCGCCACCGTCAACCCGGCGACCGACGCGGTTCTGGCCGAGGTCGCCCGCGGCGGTGCCGCCGATATCGACCGGGCGGTCGCTTCGGCCCGGCGGGCCTTCCGCACGGCGCCCTGGGCGCGCATCCCGCCCCGTGCCCGCATGGAGGTGCTCTACCGCTTCGCCGATCTGATCGAGGCGCATGCCGAGGCATTTGCGGTGCTGGATGCCCAGGATATGGGCAAACCGATTGCCGAGATGCTGACCATCGATGTCCCGGGCAGCCTCGCCTGTTTCCGCTTCATGGCCGAAGCCGCGGACAAGATCACCGGGTCTACCACCGCAACGGGAGAACAGGCCCTCCACTACATCCTCAGGCAGCCGCTTGGGGTGGTGGGCTGCATCGTCCCCTGGAATTATCCGCTGATGATGGCGGCATGGAAGATCGCGCCTGCCCTCGCCGCAGGCAATGCGGTGGTGCTGAAGCCTGCGGAACAGTCACCGCTGAGCGCCCTGCTGCTCGGCCGGCTGTTCGTCGAGGCCGGCGGCCCCCCGGGCATCCTGAACGTGGTGCCGGGCTTCGGCGAAGAGGCCGGCCAGGCGCTGGCCCGCCATATGGATGTCGACAAGATCGCCTTCACCGGTTCGGGCGAGGTCGGCGGGCTGATGATGGAATATGCCGGCCAGTCGAACCTGAAACATGTCTCCACCGAATGCGGTGGCAAGTCGCCCCATGTGATCATGGCCGATGTGCCGGATCTGGAAACGGCGGTGAACACGGCGGTTGCCGGCATCTACGGCAATCAGGGCGAGGTGTGCAGCGCCGGCTCGCGGATCCTGGTCGAACGGGCGATCCTGCCCGATGTCCTCGACGCCTTCGCTGCCCGTACCCGCGAGACCGTTCATGTCGGCGACCCGCTCGACCCCGCCACCACGCTGGGGCCGCTGGTCACCCGCAGCCATCAGCGCCGGGTGCTGAACTATATCGAGGTCGGCCGGGCGGAGGGCGCGCGCCTGGCCTTTGGCGGCGTGGTGCCGCCGGGATGCGAGGGCGGCGCCTATGTCGCCCCCGCCCTGTTCGCCGATGTGGACAATGGCATGCGGATTGCATCTGAAGAGATCTTCGGTCCGGTGGGCGCGGTGATCCCGTTCGACGGGCTGGACGAGGCGTTGCGCATCGCCAACGACACGGTCTACGGCCTCGCGGCGGGGCTGTGGACCCGGGATCTCACCAAGGCCCACCGTTTTGCGGCGGGGGTGGAGTGCGGCATGGTCTGGATCAACGGCTATATGAACGGCGACATGACCCAGCCCTGGGGCGGGTGGAAACAGACCGGCAATGGTCGCGACAAATGTTTCGAGGCCGTTGTCGCCCATACCCAGACCAAGAGCGTCTGGGTGACGCTCGGCTGAATGCAGCTCCCGGGGAACCGGGCCGGAAAGGCGACCATCGCGCCATGGACCTGTCCTTCCGCCATATCCGATATTTCGTCGCCGCCGCGGAAGCGGGCTCGGTGACGGGCGCGGCCGCGCTGGTCGGCGTGTCGCAATCGGCGGTGACCGAGGCCATCAAGTCGATCGAACATCAGCTGGGGGTGCCGCTGCTGCAGCGGCACCCCCGCGGTGTATCGCTGACCCATGAAGGGCACCAGTTCCTGCGCCATGCCCATGCGATGATCGAGGCGCTGACCGCCGCCGGGCGCACGCTGTCGGCCGCCGGCCGCAAGCTGACAGGCCGGCTGGGGCTGGGCGTCTCGCCCATGGTGGCGGGCTATTTCCTGGCCGATCTGCTGGCGCGTTTCCGGCGCACCTTTCCGGGGGTGGAGGTGGCGCCCTCGGAGGACCGCCGGCCGTTCATCGAACAGCTGCTGATCAATGGCGAGCTGGATGTCGCCATCCTGATTGTCTCGGAAATCGAGGAGAAGGCCGCGCTGGCGCATGAGGTGCTGGCCCGGTCGCAGAACCGGTTGTGGCTGCCGCCCAATCACCGCTTCCTGAAGCGCGACCGGGTGACGCTGTTCGACATCTGCGAGGAACCGTTGATCGTGCTGAGCGCGGATGATTACGGCGACGCACTGGCGCGGATCTTCCGCAGGGCCGGGCTCTCCCCCCGGGTGCTGTTCGAAACCGGATCGGTGGAGGCGGTGCGCAGCATGGTCGCGACCGGTGCCGGCATCGCCATTGCCCCCGACCTCGCCTACCGGCCCTGGTCACTGGAAGGCGACCGGCTGGAGGTGCGGGCGATCGCCGATCCGCTGCCGGCGGTGGATGTGGGCGTGGTCTGGCGGCGCGGGCTGGAGCGGATGCCGGCGGTGGAGCATTTCCTGCAATCCTGCCGCCAGGGCCAGCGGCCGGGCCATCGCGCCGGGGAGATGACGGCATGAGACCGGCCGGGCAGATCGACAACACCGCCCTGCTGATCGCCGGCCGGCTGGTGGCGGGGGAGGGGCCCGAGCGCATGGTGATCGACCCGTCGACCGGTGCCGGGATCGCGACGCTGCGGGATGCCGCCATGGTCCAGGTCGACGAGGCGGTGGCGGCGGCAGAGCGGGCGGCACCCGGCTGGGCGGCGCTGACACCCGCCGAGCGGGCGCGTGCCCTGCTGGCGGTGGCCGATGCCATAGATCGTCACACGCCTCTGCTTGCCGGGATCGAGGCGCGCAATTGCGGCAAGCCGCTGGCGGCGTCGCGCGATGGCGAGCTGCCCCGGGCGGCGGATGTCTTCCGCTTTTTCGCCGGCGCCGCCCGCACCCGCACCGACATGGCGGCCGATGCCTATCTGCCCGGGCGGACCAGCATTCTGCTGCGCGAGCCGCTGGGGGTGGTGGCGGCGATCATCCCCTGGAATTATCCGCTGATGATCGCGGCCTGGAAGCTGGCCCCGGCGCTGGCGGCGGGCAATACGGTCGTCCTGAAACCTGGGGAGGAGGCGCCGCTCTCGGTGCTGGCGCTGGCGGCGCTGGCGGCCGACCTGTTGCCGCCTGGCGTGCTCAATGTTGTGGCAGGCTCGGGCGAAGTGGTGGGCCAGGCCCTGGTTCGCCATCCGGGCGTGGCGCTGGTCACCGTCACCGGCGATCTGGTCACCGGTCGCAAGGTGCTGGACGGGGCGGCCTTCGGCGTGAAGCGCAGCCTGCTGGAACTGGGCGGCAACGCCCCGGTGATCGTGGCCGAAGATGCCGATGTCGACCGGCTGGTGGCCTGCATCCGTCGCGCCGGCTTTTACAATGCCGGCCAGGACTGCACCGCCGCGGCCCGGCTGTTCGTGGCACCCGGCATCCATGACCGGCTGGTGGCCCGGCTGGCCGAGGCGGTGGCGGCGATCCGCATCGGATCACCCTTCGACCCGGCGACCGAGATGGGGCCGCTGATTTCCGCGCGCCAGCGCGACCGGGTGGCGAGCTATGTGGAACGCGCCCGCGCCGCCGGCACGGCCGAAATCGTCGCCGGCGGCCGGGCGGTGCCGGGCAATGGCTGCTTTTACGAGCCGACCCTGATCGTCAACACCAGCCCCCAGGACGAGATCGTCACCCGCGAGGTGTTCGGCCCGGTGGTCACCGTCACGCGCTGCGCCGATGTGGACGAGGCGCTGCGCTTCGCCAACCGCTCGGAACACGGCCTGGCGGCGTCGCTCTGGACCCGCGATATCGGCCGGGCGATGCGGCTTGGCCGGGGGCTGGCCTATGGCTGTGTGTGGATCAACGACCACATGGTGTTCCCGGCCGAAATGCCCCATGGCGGCCGCCGCCGGTCAGGCTTTGGCTACGACATGTCGATCCATGCGCTCGACCAGTATTCGGTGGCCAAGCATATTCTGCTGAACGAGGGTGGGGCGGAATGATGCGGTCAGGCGCGGGTCAGATCGTCGAGCATGCGGCAGAGCCGGTTGACGTCTGCCGTGCCCATCGCCGCTTCGATGCGCTGCTGCTGGCGGGCGATGGCGGGCGCGATGCGCTGCCACAGCTCTTCGCCGCGCGGGGCCATGAAGATCAGCACCCGCCGCCGGTCATCCGGGTCTGGGGCGCGGAAGACCAGGGATTGAGAGACCAGCCGGTCGATCATCTTGGTCATGGTCGGCGGATCGACCAGCACCGCATCGGCCAGTTCCGACATCGGCCGGCCCTGGTCGTCGGCGAGCAGGGCCAGCACGCGCGCCGTCGAGACCGGGATCTTTTCGGGCCGCAACGCCTCTTCCAGGTCGCGCTCCAGATGGCGGGCGACACGGGCGGCGATGTAGGCCACGTTATGTTCGATGGACGTCGGCACGAAGACTCTGCACCCTCTTTCCGGCGCGTGTCGGGTGGGACCACGGGGGAACGCGCGCGATCATTTATCCGACGTCGACATGTCTGTGCAAGTGACTGCGGCGCTTTGCGCGTCGCAGACGAGAGTGACAGGGGATAGGGGAGCGGTCCGGCGACCGAAAAATCCAAGAAAAGTCGCCGCCGTTTCAGGGCCTGACTGGCAATCGAGGGAGTTCCGCCGATGAACATCGGACTGCTGATTCAGCTCCAAGGTCCCGCCGGCATCTGGGGACCGTCCTGCGAAACCAGTGCCCGGCTGGCGGTGCACGAGATCAATGCCGCCGGCGGCATCGGCGGGCACGAAATCGCGCTGGAAGTGCTGGATGCCGGCCTGCCGCCGGATCAGGTGGCCGCCAGGGTGTCGAAGGCGGTGGCCGAACGGCGCATCGATGCGGTGGTGGCGATGCATCCCAGCGACCTGCGGGCGCGGATCGCCGCCTCCATCGCCGGCCGCGTGCCCTATGTCTACACCCCGCAATACGAGGGCGGCGAGCGCCATCCCGGGGTCTATACCATCGGCGAGACCAGCCGCGAACTGCTGCCGCCGGCCATGAGCTGGGTGGCGGAGCATGAACGGGTGCAGCGCTGGTTCATCCTGGGCAATGACTATGTCTGGCCCCGGCGCTCGGCGGCGCTGGTCAAGGCGCTGGCGGCACGAACCGGTGCCCGGCTGGTGGGGGAGCGCTATGTTCCCTGGCTTTATTCCGAGCGGTCGGATTTTTCGGAAGAGCTGGCCGCGATCCGCGCCAGTGGTGCCGATGGCGTGCTGGTGATGCTGCTGGGCGAGGATGCGATCATGTTCCACCGCGCCTTCGGCGAGGCGGGCATGGCCGGACGGGCGGCGCGGCTGTGCCTGGCCTTCGACGAGAACCTGCTCTATGCGGTGGGCGAGGAAAACACCGAGCGGCTCTACAGCGTCTCGGCCTATTTCGCCAATCTCGACACCCGCGCCAACAACCGCTTCCTGGACCGCTATCTGGCGCTGTTCGGGGCGCGCTCGCCCGTGCCCAACATGCTGGGGCAGTCGTGCTACGAGGGCGTGCACTTCCTGAAGAGCCTGGTGGATGCGGTCCCGCGCGGTTACGGCCCGTTCAAGCGGCGCGACCGGTTCCATCTGGCGCATCTGTCGGCGCGCAGCGAGGACAGCCTTGAAATGCCGAGTCATGTCCATATCGCCACCGTGCAGGGTATTGATTTCAAACATGTCGCGTCTTTCTGAGACCGCCTTCCGCAGCGCCGGCCGCTAGCCCCTGGGGGCTTCCCCGCCGGCCGGCGCCGCCGGTCCTGGTCTGATCATCCATCATTTTTGCAGCGCGTCATATAGTTGACTTTTCAATAAGGTCGTTTTCAAATGCCTGTCAGGGAGTCGTCGAGGGACACGGGGAGCGCGTCCTGAAAGGCGGCCATTGGCAGGGAGCAGCCGACACATGTCCAACGACCGGACCAACTTCACCCGCAGGAGTTTTCTCCGCAGCACCGCACTCGCGACCGGCGGGCTGATCGCGGCGCCGATGATCATGCGCCACGCCGCCCTGGGCTCGGACGACCCGATCCTGATCGGCAGCCTGCACGACCAGTCGGGCCCGGTCGGCACCTCGGGCGTGCCCATGGTGCGGGCGCTGGAACTGGGCATCGAAGAGGTGAACGCGGCCGGCGGCGTGCTCGGCCGGCCGCTGAAGCTGGTGCACTACGACACCCAGTCGAACATCCAGCTCTACACCCAGTACGCCCAGCAGATCGCGCTCAAGGACAAAGTCGCGGTGATCCATGGCGGCATCACCTCGGCCTCGCGTGAGGCGATCCGGCCGATCTTCGATCGCTACAAGACGCTCTATTTCTACAACACGCTCTACGAGGGCGGCGTCTGCGACCGCAACATCTTCTGCACCGGCACCACCCCGGCCCAGACGGTGGAAAAGCTGGTCCCCTATTCGCTGGAGCGCTGGGGCAAGAAGGTCTACATCCTGGCCGCCGACTATAATTATGGTCAGATCACCGCCAAGTGGATGGAGAAGTACACCCGCGACAATGGCGGCGAGGTGCTGGCCATCGACTTCTTCCCGCTCGACGTGACCAATTTCGGCTCGACGATCAGCAAGATTCAGCAGGCCAAGCCGGATGTGGTGTTCTCGGCCCTGGTCGGCGGCAACCACACCGCCTTTTATCGCCAGTGGGCGGCAGCCGGCCTGAAAGGCTCGATCCCGATCTCGTCGACCACCTTCGGCCTGGTCAACGAGCTGGCGGCGCTGGAGCCTGCGGAAAGCAACGGCATCGTCTCTGGCTATGGCTATTACGAAGAGTTGAAGACCGATGCCAGCGTGAAATTCGTCTCGGCGCTGAAGGAGAAGTTCCCGGGCATCCCCTATATCTCGGAACTGGCGGCCGGCACCTATGAAGGCTTCCATCTCTGGGTCAAGGCGGCGCAGCAGGCGAAGTCGATCGACCGCATGAAGGTGATCGAGGCGCTGGAGACCGGGCTCAGCTTCGACGGCCCCACCGGCAAGGTGACGCTGGACAAGGCGACCCATCATTCGGTGCGCAACGCCTTCCTGGCCGAGGCGAAGGACAAGCTCTGGGACGTGGTGGCGAGCTATCCCGATCAGAAGCCTTCGGATACCGCCGCGGTCTGCGATCTGGTCAAGAATCCGAACGACAACAAGCAGTATGTGATCTCGCTCTGACCCGGGGGACAGGCTCATGGATCTCGCAGCCGTCCTGACCCTGGATGTGCTGAACGGCGTGGCCTCGCTGATCCTGCTCTGCACCGGCCTCGCCGTCATCTTCGGGATGATGAAGATCATCAACCTCGCCCATGGCGAATTCCTGATGCTGGGCGCCTATGCCACCGTGGTGGCGGTAGAGGCCGGCATCAATATCTGGATCGCCATGCTCGTGGTCTCGCCGGTCTTCGTGGGGCTGGTCGGGCTGGTCGTGGAACGCACCTTCATCCGCCTGCTCTATGGCCGGCTGGTGGATTCGATGCTCGCCACCTGGGGCCTGAGCCTGTTCCTCGTCGGCCTGATCACCACGATCTTCGGCAACACGATCAAAAGCGTGCCGTCGCCCTTGGGCGGCTTCACCATCGGCGCCTATCGCAGCAGCCTCTACACCGTCTTTCTGGTGGCGGTGGCGATCACCCTTCTCGGCGGGCTCTGGCTGCTGATGCGCCGCACCCGCTTCGGCCTGATCGCGCGCGCCACCATGCAGAACCCGGACATGGCCGCGGCCATGGGGGTCAGCCCGCCCCGGGTCTATATGGCGACCTTCGGCCTCGGCGCCGCGATCACCGGGCTTGCCGGCGGGCTGCTGGCGCCGGTGGCGGGCGTGCTGCCGACCATGGGCGCCGCCTATATCGCCAAGGCCTTCATCACCGTCGTGGCGGGCGGCACCTCGATCATCGCCGGCAGCGCCACCGCCTCGGGTCTGTTCGGCTTCATCAACCAGACCGCGTCTTATCTGACCACCCCGGTGATCGGCGAAGTCTTCCTGTTCGTCGCCGCCATCATCCTGATCCGCCTGCTGCCCCAGGGCATTTCCGGGCGCTTCTTCAGGGGGAGCCTCTGATCCATGGGCCTCGACATCCGGACCCTGTCCAAAACCGGCCAGACCATCGGCGTGGTCATCGCCGCCCTGCTGATCGTGTTTATGCCGGCGATGGTCGAGCTGTTCGATCTGATGCAGTACACGATCTTCGTGGTGATGGGCGTGCTGGCGCTCAGCCTCGGCTTCATCTGGGGCTTCGGCGGCATCCTCTCCTTCGGCCAGACCGCCTTTTTCGGCCTGGGCGCCTATACCTTCGCGGTGACCGCGATCAATACCGACGGCAGCTGGGCCGCGGTCGGCCTGGCGGTGCTGGTGCCGGCGGTGTTCGCCGCCATCCTCGGCTACTTCATGTTCTACGGCCGGATCAGCGACGTCTATCTGGGCGTCATCACGCTGACGGTGACGCTGATCCTGTTCAACGTGGTCAACAGCACCGCCGGCGACGCCTATACCATTGGCAACGCGGCGCTCGGCGGCTTCAACGGCATTCCGGCGGTTCCGGGGCTGTCGATGCCCGGCGATCCCGACTTCTTCTTCGGGCCGGAAGAGAACTGGTATCTTTCGGCCGGCTGCCTGCTGCTGGTCTATCTGGCACTGAAGGGGCTGTTGCGCACCCATTTCGGCCGGGTGGTGGTGGCCGTGCGCGAGAACGAAACCCGGGCGGCGCTGCTCGGCTACGACCCGCGGATCTACAAGCTGATGGTCTTCGTGGTCGGCGGTGCGGTGGCGGGGCTGGCCGGCGGGCTGTTCACCAATTGGGGGGCCTTCGTCAGCCCCACCGTGTTCAGCCTGTCGACGGCGGCCCAGATCATCATCTGGGTGACGATCGGCGGTCTCGGCACCCTGGTCGGCCCGGTGCTCGGCTGCTTCATCATGCAGTATCTGGTGATGCAGATCGGCACCCAGCAGACCTTCAATGCCGATCTGGTCATGGGGGCCATACTGCTCGGCTTCGTGATGGCGATCCCGATGGGGCTGGTGCCGCTGATGCGCCTCGGGCTGGTCGGGCTGGTGATGCGGCTGCTGCCCGGCAAGGCCCGCGCATCCGATGCCACCGTCACCGAAACCACGGCTGTCGAGGGGGCGAAGTGACATGACCATCCAGGAAACCACCCCGTCCGACGGCATCCTGCTTCAGACCCGCGACCTCACCATGCGCTTCGGCGGCGTGGTCGCGGTGTCGGAGGTGGACTTCACCCTGCGCGAGCTGGAGTTGCGCTGCCTGATCGGCCCCAATGGCGCCGGCAAGAGCACCTTCTTCAAGATGCTGACCGGCCAGTTGAAGCCGTCGACGGGGGCGATCGCCTTCCGCGGGGCGCCGATCGCGGGCGACGAACCCCATGCCATCGCCCGGCGCGGCATCGGCATCAAGACCCAGGTGCCCAATGTCTTCGACGGGCTTTCGGTGCGCGAACATGTCTGGCTCGCCGCCCGCCGCCAGCATCTGGACCGCAAGGCCCGCGATGTGGCCGACGAGGTGCTGGCGCGGATCCGCATGACCGAACTGGCCGATGCCCAGGTCGGCCGGCTTTCCCATGGTCAGCGGCAATGGGTGGAGATCGGCATGGTGATCGCGGGCGATCCCGAGCTGATCCTGCTCGACGAGCCCGCCGCCGGCATGACCCATGACGAGGTGCTGCGCACCGCCGAGATCATTCGCGACATCAACCGGACAAAGGCGCTGATCGTGGTCGAACACGACATGCAGTTCATCCGGATGATCGCCAAGACCGTGACCGTCTTCAATCAGGGCAAGGTGCTGGTCGAGGCGGGGGTCGATCAGGTGCTGGCGGATCAGCGGGTGCGCGACGTCTATCTCGGCAAGAAGGTGCACTGACATGACCGCATTGCTGGAGGTTCAGGGCCTGAAATCCGGCTATGGCCGGATCCCGATCCTGATGGGCGTCGATTTCACCCTGGGCGCCGGGGAATTCCTCGGCATCCTCGGCCATAACGGCATGGGCAAGACCACGCTGATCCGCACGCTGATGGGCTATCTGCCGGCGACCGGTGGGCGGATCGTGCTCGACGGCCGCGACGTCACCGCCGCGAAGCCGGCGGCCAAGGCTGCGGCCGGCATCGGCTATGTGCCGCAGGGCCGCCAGATCTTCCCGGATCTGTCGGTCTACGAAAACCTGCGCATGGGCCAGGCCGGCAAGAGGCGGGAAAGTCGCGAGGTCATCGATCGGGTGTTGACCATGTTCCCGCGGCTGACCCGGCTGCTCGACCGGCGCGGCGGCGCGCTTTCGGGCGGTGAACAGCAGCTGCTGGCGCTGGCCCGCTGCCTGTGCACCGAACCGCGCATGATCCTGCTCGACGAACCGACCGAGGGCATCCAGCCCAATATCCTGGACGAGATCGTCGAGACCCTGCACGAGCTGCGCCGCCAGACCGGGATCGCCATGATCCTGGTCGAACAGAATCTCGAATTCCTGACCGCCCTCTCGGACCGGCTGCTGATCATCCAGAAAGGGGTGATCACCGACGAGGTCTCGCCGGAGCTGATGGCGGATCCGGAGCGCATCGCCGATTTCGTCGGCATGCACGCCTGACCGACAGGAGACCTCGGACCACCAGTCCCCTGACACCCACGGCCCCCCACACCCACGGCCCCCGCCCGATTTTCCCCAAGAGACGACCGGGCCAGACCCCGGGGAGCATGCAGACCGCCGGCGCGAGAACAGGGACTCGGCGCCGGGCCGCTCCCCCTTTGTCTTTCGCTTCACGTTCAAGGACAACGGAGACCAAGATGTCCGTCACCCGCCCGAATACCGACCAGCTGATCGACCTCGCCGCCGATCTCGGCATGACGCTCTCCGCCGACGAGGCGGCCGAGTATCTCACCCTGATGGCCGGCAATTTCGCCGCCTATGACGCGCTCGACGCGATGCCCGACAATATCCCGGTCGTGAAATACCCCCGCACCCCCGGCTATCGCCCGGAAGGTGCTGAGAACAAATACGGCGCCTGGTATGTGAAGTCGGAAGTGAAGGGTGCCGCCACCGGCAAGCTCGCCGGCAAGACTGTGGTGCTGAAGGACAATGTGGCGCTGGCCGGCGTGCCGATGATGAACGGCGCCTCGACGCTGGAAGGCTATATCCCGGCGCTGGATGCGACCATCGTCACCCGTATGCTGGACGAGGGCGCCACCATCGTCGGCAAGGCGACCTGCGAGTATTTCTGCCTGTCGGGCGGCAGACACACCTCCTCGCCGGCCCCGGTGCACAACCCCTATAAGATGGGTCATATCGCCGGCGGCTCGTCGTCGGGCAGTGCGGCGCTGGTCGCCTGCGGCGAGGTCGACATGGCGATCGGCGGCGATCAGGGCGGCTCGATCCGCATGCCGTCGGCCCTGTGCGGCCTCTATGGCATGAAGCCGACCCATGGCCTGGTGCCCTATACCGGCGTGATGCCGATCGAGGCGACCATCGACCACACCGGCCCGATGACCTCGTCGGTGGCGGACAATGCCCTGATGCTGGAGGTGATCGCCGGCGCCGACGGGCTGGATCCGCGCCAGTATGCGCCGGTGACCGCGCCCTATACCGAGGCGCTGGGCAAGGGCGTCCAGGGCATGAAGATCGCCATCCTGAAGGAGGGTTTCGAGGTCGCAAACGGCGATCCGGCGGTCTACGAGAAGGTGCGCGCCGCGGCGAAGAAGCTGGAAGAGGCGGGCGCGGTGCTCACCGAAATCTCGATCCCCGAACACCACACCGCCGCGGTGATCTGGGGGCCGATCGCGCTGGAAGGTCTGCAGTGGCAGATGATGGCCGGCAACGGCATGGGCATGAACTGGAAGGGGCTCTACAATGTCGGCCTGCTGGATGCCCATGCCGGCTGGCGCCAGCGTGCCGACGAGCTGTCGCCCTCGCTGAAGATCTCGATGTTCGTCGGCGAGTATTTCATCCAGAAGTACAACGGCCGGTTCTACGCCAAGGCGCAGAACATCGCCCGCAAGGTCAAGGCCGCCTATGACGCCGCCTTCGCCGAGTACGACCTGCTGCTGATGCCGACCTGCCCGATCGTGGCCCCGGCCATCCCGGCCGCCGATGCCTCGCTGACCGAGATCATCACCACCGCCTTCTCGGTGCTGGGCAACACCCAGCAGTTCGACGTGACCGGCCATCCGGCGATGACGGTGCCCTGCGGCCTGATCGACGGCCTGCCGGTCGGCATGATGCTGGTCGGCAAGGACTATGCCGAAAGCACCATCTACGCCGCCGCGGCCGCTTTTGAAGCGGCGGGCGACTGGAAGACCTTCTGATCCGAACGACCACGGCGCATCTGAGACAGAGAGCAGAAACGGCAGAGTCAGGGGGCGGTCCTTCGGGGCCGCCCCCTGCCTTTCGAGTGCGGACGGGTGGGGGCCCGCTCGTCACCCGCAGGGCCGTCCTTGTCCGCTCAGGCGCGGGAGAACGGCTCCGCTAAAGAATCTTCGGCAGGTGAGGCTCAGCTCTGGCGCGTCGCCAGCGGCGGCAGATGGATGGCCTGCGGGACAGTGTATTCCAGCAGTCCCTCCATCCCGTTCTCGACCCCGAAACCGCTCTGCTTGTGGCCGGCGAAGGGGGTGTCGGGGCGGATGTTGAGGTTCTGGTTGATCCAGACGGTGCCGGTCTCAAGCCGTTCGGCGATGGCCAGGGCCCCGACCTCATCCGCCGACCAGACCGCGCCGGCCAGGCCATAGGGGCTGTCATTGGCGCGCGCGATCACCTCGTCGACATCCGAGAAGCGCATCATCGGCAGCACCGGGCCGAAGGCCTCTTCCTGGACCACACGCGATGTCTCGGGCGGGTTGTCGACGATGGTCACCGGGATGAAATAGCCCGCCGCCGGCACGTCTGCGCCCTGAAGCAGGGTCAGCCCGTTCCGCCGGGCATCGTCCAGCAGTTCCATCACCCGGTCGAACTGGCGGCGGTTCTGGATCGGCCCCAGAACCGTGCCCTGTTCGGTGCCGTCACCCATCTTCACCGATCGGGCGATCGCAACCAGCCGGTCGCGCAGCGCGTCGTAGATGTCTTCGTGGACATAGAGCCGCTTGGTCGCGACGCAGATCTGGGCGGTGTTGAAGAAGGCGCCGAAAAAGATCTTCTGGGCGACCGCGTCGACATCCACATCGGGCATCACGATCGCCGCATCATTGCCGCCCAATTCCAGGGTCACGCGCTTCAGATCGGCGGCGGCGCTGGCCAGCACCGCCTTGCCGGTGGCGGTGGATCCCGTGAATGAGATCTTGGCGAAACCCGGATGCGCGGTCATCCAGGGGCCCAGCCGGTCGCTGCCGCTGATCACGTTCAGCACGCCCGCCGGCAGCACGTCGCGCAGCAACTCGCCGATCCTGAGCGTGCAGAGCGGGGTGAAGGGCGACGGCTTCAGCACCATGGTGTTGCCGGCCACCAGCGCGGGACCCAGCTTCCACATCGCCAGGCTGACCGGAAAGTTCCAGGGGGCGATCGCGCAGATCACGCCCAGCGGCACGTGGCGGGTGTGGATGCGCTGACCATCCGGCATCTCGGTCAGATGCTCGGGCGGCGTCATGCCGGCCACGACGTCCAGCCAGTCGGCGGCGCCGGTGATTTCCTGCCGGGCGGCCTTCAGCGGCCGTCCCTGTTCGGCGGTGAACAGGCGTGCCAGCTCGTCGGCATGATCGCGCAGCACACGGGCGACGCCCCGCACGGCGGCCTGGCGCTCGGCCACCGGGGTCCGGCGCCAGCTTTCCCAGGCCTGCTGCGCCGTTTCGACCGCCGCGTCCAGCTGCTCGCGGCTGCAGTCCGGGGCCGTAGCGAAGACCTCGCCGGTGGCCGGGTTGATCACCTCGATCACCTGGGATGAGGTCACGCCATGACCGTTGATGGTCATGGTCGGGTTCGGCTGATGGTCCGACATCTCCGGGCCGTCCTTCCTGTCCGGTCTGTGTGGGGCTCTGGTCTCCTCGATGACGTCTGTAGTATACGAACGTATACAAGGCAAGATGCGATGTTCGATCCCCGCATTTTGCGGAATTTGCGGACATGACGTTCAATACGCGGGCTAAGAATCCATCTTGATCGTCGATGACCGTATGATAGTTTACATGCGTACACAAAAATCGGGAGGACGCATGTATACGCAAGGGCGGCCCTACAGGCGCAGGGACGGCATTCCCCATGGCTTCGATGCCATCGTCATCGGCTCGGGCATGGGTGGGCTCGGGGTCGCCTCGGTCCTGGCGCAGCAGGGGATGCGCATGCTGGTGCTGGAGCAGAACGCCGTGATCGGCGGCCTGACCCAGAGCTATGACCGGGCCGGGTATCGCTGGACGGTAGGCATGCATTATATCGGCGACGTCGCATCGCCCCGGACGCTGACCTGGAAGATGTTCGACTACGCGGCCCGGGGCGGGATCCGCTGGGCGCATCTGCCCCCGATCTACAACCGGATGAACATTGCCGGGCGCGAATACCGGATTCCGGCAGGTGTCGAGGCCTATCGCGCGGCGCTCCACGGCTGGTTCCCGCAGGAAGCGCCGGCGATCGACCGCTATCTGGAGCTTCTGGCGGCGGCATCGAAATCCTCGGCTCCCTTCTTCGCCCTGAAGGCTTATCCGGCAGACCGGCCGATGCCGGCGCTGGAAGCGATGACCGGCCCCTTCCATGATTTCGCCCGGCGCACGACCCGCGAGGTGATCGCCGACCTGACCTCGGATCCGGAACTGACTGCGGTGCTCTGCGCCAACTGGGGCGATTACGGCATCGAACCTGCCCGCAGTTCCTTCGCCATGCATGCGATGCTGGCCAAACACTATATGAACGGCGCCAGCTATCCCCATGGCGGCGGCCGGGCCTTTGCGGATGCGATCGTGCCGGTGATCGAGGCGGCGGGCGGGCTGGTTCTGCACAGTGCCGAGGTGGCGCACATCCTGGTCGAGGACGGCCGGGCGACCGGTGTCGTGATGGCATCGGGTGAAGAGGTGCGCGCAGATGTGGTGATCAGCGGCGCCGGCCTGCGCAACACCTTCGGCCGGCTGATGGCGCCCGAAGCGCGTGCAGCGGCGGGGCTCGATCGCCTGCGCGAGAGCGTGACCTACACCAATACCGTGGTCGGGCTGCATATCGGCCTCGAAGGCGATGCCGCCACGCTCGGCCTTGAACCCGCGAACATCTGGGCCCATCCGGGGACCGATTTCGATGCCAATCTGGCGGCGCACCGTGCCGATTTCGATGCGCCCTTCCCCTTCCACTTCATCACCTTCGCCTCGGCGAAGGACCCGACCTGGAACGAGACCTTCCCGAACCGGTCGACGATCGAGATGCACGCCCTGACCGACTACCGGCATTTCGCCCGCTGGCAGGGCACGCGGTGGATGAAGCGCGGGGCCGATTACGAGGCGATGAAGGCCAGAGTGCAGGAACGCCTGCTTGCCGATCTTTATCGCCTTGTACCTGCGACCCGCGGTGCCGTGCGCTATGTCGAGGTCTCGACCCCATTGACCTACGAGACCTTCGTCCGTCAGCAATACGGCGATTTTCTGGGGATCGAAAGCTCGCCGCAGCGCTATGAACAGGACTGGCTGCGGGCGCAGACCCCCGTACCGGGCCTGTATCTGACTGGACAGGACGTGACCAGCGACGGCATCATCGGCGCGTTGTTCGGTGGTGTGCTCTGTGCCTCTGCCGTCACTGGCAGGGACATGGTCGATGAGATCAAGAAGGCGCCGATTTTCGCTCAGGACGTCTCATGACTGAGGGCGGGGCTCCGTCGGACACGCGCAGCCGGATCCTCGCCATTGCCGTCGATGCCCTGCTCGACCTGGGGGCGGCGTCGCTGTCGCTGCGGGAGATCGCCAAACGGGCCGGCCTGTCGCCCATGGCGATCTACCGCCATTTCGCCGACAAGGAAGCCCTGATGCGTGCCCTCATAGAGGAGGGCTTCCGGATCTATGAAGGCTATCTCTCGATCGAACGCCGGGAGGCGGATCCGGTCCGCCATCTGGAGGCGCTGGCGGCCCGCGTCTTCGACTTCGCAATCGAGAAGAGCGCTTATTTCGAACTGATGTTCCTGTCGTCCGGCACGCTGAGCGGGCTGAAGGACCGGCGCCCGATCGAGGGGATCCATCTGCCCACCTACGACGTGGCCCGCGATGCCATACGGGAATGCGTCGAGGCCGGCCGGCTTCAGGCCGGCAATCTGCGCCATGTGACGACCGACCTGCTGGCCTACTGCATCGGGTTCGGCGCGTTCTACCTGTCGGGTGCGATCACCTCCGATCCGGTGGTCGCGCGGCGGCAGTTCGCAGACGGGTTCAGGCGGATGGTCACCTTGATGTCAAAACCAGACCACCCCCATGGAGGAGATGCCCCGTGACCGCTTATGTCGTGATGATCCGCGAAAAGATGCGCGACGAAGACGCCTTCAAGGACTATGCCGCCGGCGCCCGTGCCGCGCGCGGCGACCACCCCATCACCCCGCTCGCCTTCTATGGCCCCCATCAGGTGCTGGAAGGTGCGGCGGCGGAAGGCGTGGTGATCCTGTCCTTCCCCGACATGGATGCCGCCCGCGCCTGGTATGACAGCCCGGCCTATGCCGAGGCCCGCGCCCATCGCTATCGCGCGGCCGATTACCGCGTGCTGATGGTGGAAGGCGTCTGATCGGGCGCCGCCTGCATCCGGGCGACCCTATGCCGGCGGCGCGCTTCGCTTGCAGAAATGCTCCAGCAGTTCCGCGAAGTTCCGCGGCGTCGGGTCGTCCATCAACACGTCGAAAGTGCGCCGAAGCTCTTCCTCCTGCCGGTCGAGCATCGGGCGCAGCGTCTTCAGAAGGGCGGCGCCTTTCTGGGTCAGCAGCACGCGGACCCGGCGGCGATCGGCCGGATCGGCGGCCCGATAGACCAGGCTGTCCGAGATCATCCGATCGATGACCTTGGTCAGGGTCGAGGCATCGATCAGAATCGTTCGGGCGATTTCCGACATGCTGAGCCCGTCGGCCGCATCGTCGGAGGCCAGCGTCTGAAGGACCCGGAGCTGGTCGACCGGCAGCTTCAGCGGCCGCAGATTCTCTTCCAGCTCGCGTTCGAGCTGGCGGTTCAGGTTCGCGACCAGAAAGCCGATGGTCGTTTGGAGAGACTCGCCGGACATCACTGTTTCCTTGTCGTTTCCCGGGCGGGGCCGGAAGACGGTGTATTCATATCAGACTCCTCAGAACCGGGCGACGACATCGAAGGACCACCCGTCTGCCGCTGCGATATAGACCGGCAGGCGCTGCGAGAGCGTGCCGGTGGCGGTGTCGAACCGGGCGGATCGATATTCCACCCCATGCGGCGGCAGGCTCAGCAGGCGGCGCGGGTCGGCGGACCGGCACCGGCCGATGAGGCCGAGCGCGAAGCTGACGCCTTCATAGCAGGATTGCCCATAAGCATTGGGGATCGGCGCCAGGCTTCCGAAGGACGACCAGTAGCGTTCCATGAACGCGGTATTGGGCGCAGTCCGGGCCGCGGCGAAATAGCAGGCCCCGGCGAACAGCCCTTCCATCGCTGCGGGTGAGAGGCTGGTGAGGATGGTTTCGTCGGTGGCGATGGCGCATCTCGGGATCCGGCCGGCAAGACCGGCCTCGCCATAGATGCGGTAGAAGGGGATGCCCTGATCCCCGACCAGAAAGCAGAGAACGACGTCGGGATCCGCCTTGCGGATGTCTTCGACGGCGCGCCGGTCCCAGTCTTCCGGCGCATCCAGCGGCCGGGACAGCATGCCGACCACGGTGCCGCCCGCCGCCGCGATCATCCGTCCGGTCATCGGCATGGTCCGCTGCGGCCAGCGATAGTCGCTGCCGATCATCAGGAACCGGCGCGCCTGAAAGCGCTGCTCGATCCAGGCGAGCATGGGCGGGATCAGGCGGTCATCGGTGGCGCTGAGCGCAATGGTCGGCTCGGGCGCGTCCATTTCATAGTTCGGCGTATAGATGAAGGGCACACGCCCGGCGATCGCGAACGAGATCCGCCGCCGGGCATTGGATGCCACCATGGCGACGATCACCGAGACATTGTCGATCTCGACCAGATCCCGGGCGATGCGCGCCGCCACGGCCGGATCCCAGCCGGCATCCCGCACCACCAGGTTGACCTCCCGGCCATGGACGCCCCCGGCGGCGTTTGTCTCGGCGGCGCTCAGGATGGCGCCGTTCAGACAGGATGGCGCCCAGATACCGGTCGGGCCGCTTTGCGAGATCAGCAATCCGATATTCACTTTGGACATGGTCACCGGCCCCCGCTGATTTGTTTTCAGCATAGAAACCACCTGAATCATCTTCAAGGCTCCCGGTCAGTGATTGGTCTGTCGGCTTGCCTGTGCGGGGCGCTGCGGGCGGGGCGGGACTCATCTGCGGCGCGCCCCACATGTTCAGGGGTGATCCACCGACATACAAATATATTTCCTTTGCAATAGTGTCATCTGACAATTATGAATAAGACAGCACCCGACGCGGCAGCCGGGGCCATGATCCCGGGAAGGCGCGCGGGGGAAGAGCGCGTCCTGAGTGGATGACATGCGCGCGGGTGCTCTCCATAAAAAATCAGGAGGCGGACGATGCACATCGAACCGGGCATCGTGGATGGCGCAAAGGCCATCCTGGGATACGCGACGGCGGCCGGGGCAGGGCTGGCGACGCTCAAATTCGGTTATGACGAGATCAGAAACCGCGGCGGCGCGTCACTCGCCGCCCGCAGCGGCATCGCGGCGGCCGTCGTGCTTGGTCTTTTCCAGCTGCTGCCGCATCCGGCGGTCGGCGTGTCGGAGGTTCATCTGATCCTCGGCTCCACGCTGTTTCTGATGTTCGGCCTCGCCCCTGCGGCCATCGGCCTGGCATCGGGGCTGCTGGTGCAGGGGCTGCTCTTCGCGCCCTTCGATCTGCCGCAATATGGCATGAACGTCACGACGCTTCTGGTGCCGCTCTTTGCGCTGTCCTGGGCCGCGCGGCGTCTGATCGCCCCGGGCACGCCCTATGTCGACCTCTCCTATCGTCAGGTGCTCGCGCTTTCGGCCACCTACCAGGCCGGCATCGTCTCGTGGGTGGCGTTCTGGGTGTTTTACGGCCAGGGCGGCGAGCTTTCGGTTCTGCAGTCGGTCTCGGCGTTCGGGGCGGCCTATCTGGCGGTCATTCTGGCCGAACCTCTGATCGATCTGGGCGTGCTGGCGCTCGCGAAGTCGCTCCGCAACGGCATGCTGCTGGAGCGTCGTCTCCACGCGCCGGCCTGATGATGGTCCCGGGACCGGTCCTGCAGCAGGGAGATAAGCCATGAACGGTATTCACGACCTCGGCGGCATCGACGGGATGGGGCCGGTCGGCCCCACTGCCTGGGAGCCGCCCTATCATGCCGAATGGGAAAAGGCGGCCTGGGCGCTGTTCCCCTTCGCGGCCCGGGCCGGGATGTTCGGCCTGGACGAATTCCGCAAGCATCTGGAGGGGATGCACCCGCTCCATTATCTCACCGCCTTCTATTACGAGCATTGGGTGGATGCGGTCGAACGGATCGGCTGCGAGAAGGGTCATTGGACCCGCGAGGAGCTGGACAAGCGGACGGCCTATTATCTTCAGTATCCGGATGCGCCATTGCCGCCGAATGACGACCCGGCCCTCGTCGACTTCGCCGACCAGGCCATCCAGAACGGCTTCCCGGCGGCCCGGCAGATCGAGGCGGCGCCGAAATTCCGGATCGGTGACAAAGTCGTCGTCGATGCCTCGGTGCCCCGCCATCACCATCGCAGGCCCCGCTATGCCATGGGGCGTGTCGGCGAGATCGTGATGCATCACGGCGCCCATGTCTTTCCCGACACCACCGCCGCCGGCGGCGGAGAGACCGCCGAACATCTCTACACCGTCCGCTTCGCCCAGTCGGAACTCTATGGGGCGGCGCATGCAGATCCCAATGCATGCCAGCATGTCGACATGTGGGAGCCCTACATCACCCTGGCGCGGTCCTGAAGGGAGGACGATGCATGACCCGAGTCAATCTGGTCTACACACCCCGCAGCGAGGAAGAGATCGCGGCCCGCGTGAAGGCGATCGAGGCCATCCTGATCGAAGGCGGGCTGATGTCGGAAGCGGGTGTCGACCGCTTCGCCGCCGTCTATGAAAACGAGGTCGGCCCGCGGCTCGGCGCCTCTGTGGTGGCCAGGGCCTGGACCGATCCCGAGTTCAAGGCCCGGCTTCTGGCGGACGCCAGTGCCGCCTGCCACGAACTGGGGATCGGCGGCCTGCAGGGCGAGCACATGATCGTCGTCGAGAACACCGACACGATCCATAACGTCGTCGTGTGCTCGCTCTGCTCCTGCTATCCCTGGCCCGTGCTCGGCCTGCCGCCGAACTGGTTCAAGTCGATGCCCTATCGCGCCCGCATCATCCGCGAGCCGCGCCTCTGCCTGAAAGAGGATTTCCGGCTCGACATCCCGCAGGAAACCGAGATCCGGGTGTGGGATTCGAATTCCGAAATCCGCTACTGGGTGCTGCCGCAGCGCCCCGCGGGCACCGACGGGATGGGGGCTGACGAGCTTGCGGCCCTGGTCACCCGGGATTCGATGATCGGCACCGGCTTCCCCCGGGCGGCCTGAACGACCGGCAAGGGACATCGCAGATGATGCCTGTATCGACAAGTTGCAGCACCGATCTGGCCGTTCTGCTTGAACGGCGCGAGGGGCAGGTGCCCTTCGACAAGCCCTGGGAATTGCGGGCCTTCGCCATCGCCGTTGCCGCCTGCGAGGCGGGCGAATTCGCCTGGGGCGAATTTCAGGAAGCGCTGACCGATGCGATCCGCAACTGGGAGGCGGCCAATCCTGGGTTCGGGCCCGAGCAGTGGAACTATTACGAGCACTTCGTCACGGCGCTGGAAGTGGTCCTCGCGCAGCATCGGCGGCTTGCCGCCGATGGGTTGGATGACCGGGCGCGGCACATCCTCTCGACGCCACCGCACAAGCACCATGTCGCCCGCTACGATCCGATCACGATCGACCGCGCGGGCATCTGAGAAGAAGCGTCGGGGACGCAACCGCATCCGTTCCCGACGCTTCATCTTGCGTCGACGGCATTCTATCCTCGGGAGAGTGCCTCTCGCAGAGAGGTGCAGTTGCCGTGAGGAGATGCCCTTTATGACCGCCCCTGTCGAGGCTTCCCCCCATCTCGATCCGGCGCCGATGCGCCCGCTCGGCCCCGCCGATATTCCGCCGCTCGCCCGGCTCTGGCATCAGGGCTGGCGCGACGGACATCTGGCATCGGCGTCGGCGGGGCTTGCCCGGGCGCGGCGGCTGGAGAGTTTCCTGGCCCGCCTTGAAGCAGCGCCCGCGGGCGAGATCCAGGTCACCGGGCCGGAGGGGAAACCCTCGGGCTTCTTCTGGCTGAAGGGCTCCTGCCTCGACCAGTTCTATGTCGACCCCGCCCTGCGTGGCCAGGGGCTGGCGATGCCGCTGATCGCCGCCGCCGAAGCCCGGCTGGCCGCCGCCGGTGTCGAGACCGCCTGGCTGCTCTGCGTGGTGGGAAACGACCGCGCCGCGCGCTTCTATGAAAAGGCGGGCTGGCATCGCGCCGCCACCACGCCCATGCAGCTTCAGACGGCCGACGGCCCGTTCGAGATCGTGGTCTGGCGTTACGAGAAGCGATTGCTGCCCTAGACGAGAGACCGCGCTAGATGGCCGGCGGGTCGAGCCGGGCGAAAGCCTCCTGCCGCCGATAGGGGAAGTGCGGATAGGGGGCGTCCCGGACGCTGGCCGCATCCAGCCGGGCGATCTGGTCCTGGGTCAGCTGCCAGCCTGTGGCGCCCAGATTGTCGCGCAGCTGCGCCTCGTTGCGCGCGCCGATGATCACCGAGGTGACCGTCGGGCGGCCGAGCAGCCAGTTGATCGCGATCTGCGGCACCGTGCGTCCGGTCTCGGCGGCAATCTCGTCCAGAACGTCGGTGACGCGGTAGAGCAGGGCCTCGTCGACGGGGGGGGCGAAGGCGGCGGTGTCGTGCAGCCGGCTGCCGGCAGGGACCGGCCGGTTGCGGCCGATGCGGCCGGTCAGCCGCCCCCAGCCCAGCGGGCTCCAGACCAGGGCGCCGACCTTCTGATCCTGCCCCAGCTTCATCAGCTCCCATTCGTAATCGCGGCCGATCAGGGAATAATAGACCTGATGGGCGACGAAGCGGCTGCGGCTGGTGCGGTCGGCGGCCGCCAGCGCCTTCATCAAGGCCCAGCCGGGATAGTTGGACACCCCGGCATGGCGCAGCTTGCCCGCGCGGATCAGATCATCCAGCGTCGCCACCACCTCGTCCACCGGGGTGGCGGCGTCATGGGCGTGGAGCTGCAGGATGTCGATCCGGTCGGTCCCAAGCCGGCGGAGTGCCGCGTCCACGCCGCGGATCAGCCGGTCGCGACCGACGCCTGCGTCATTGGCACCGGGCCCCATGGGCAGGCCCATCTTGGTCGACAGGATCACCCGGTCGCGCCGGCCGCGGATCGCCTGGCCCAGAACCTCTTCCGAGGCGCCGTCGGAATAGACATCGGCGCTGTCGAACAGGGTGACGCCGGCCTCCAGGCAGATGTCGATCAGCCGCCGGGCCTCGGCGGCATCGGTATTGCCCCAGGCGCCGAACAGCGGCCCCGTGCCGCCGAAAGTGCCGGCGCCGAGCCCCAGAACCGGCAGTTTGAGGCCCGAGGCGCCGAGCTGACGATGTTCCATCGATCCGTCCTTCCATCAGGGTGACTGTTTCACCCTGCCAGATGGGCCTGGAACCCAAAGCCCGGTACCGCCTGCCCGGGCACATCATCTGGTCCCCGCATTCCAGAATCATGAGGATCGGTCATGACCGGGACGCCTTGACCGCGGATGGATGCTATGCCATCTTCAATTCAAACGAACGTATGAATGATATCGGTCCCGGTCCGGCAGAGAGAAAGAACAACAAGATGCAGTTCGACCACCCGCCCCATGTCGAGGCGCTGCGCCAGCGGCTGACGGATTTCATGGACCATTACATCCTGCCGGCCCATGGGGCGGTGACCCGCACCTTCCTTGAGGGCGGCCACCCGACCGAGGTGATCGAACGGCTGAAGGCGCGGGCCTGGGAGGCGGGGCTGTGGAACCTGTTCCTGCCCTCGCTTGCCGACGACCAGCCGGGGGTCCGGCTGTCCAATGCCGAGTATGCGCCGCTGGCCGAAATCATGGGCCGGGTGCCCTGGGCGTCGGAGGTGTTCAACTGCGCGGCGCCGGACAGCGGCAACATGGAGCTGCTGCAGCTGTTCGGCACGCCGGATCAGAAGGCGCGCTGGCTGGATCCGCTGCTGCTGGGCGAGATCCGGTCGGTCTTCTGCATGTCGGAACCGGATGCGCCGTCATCCGACCCCACCTCGCTTGCCACCACCATCCGTCGGGACGGCGACGAATACGTGGTGGAAGGGCGGAAATGGTTCATCACCGGCACCCGCCACCCGCATCTGACCTTTGCCATCGTCTTCGGCGTCTCCGACCCGGACGGTCTGGCGGAGCGCCACCGGCGGCATTCTTTCGTGATCGTGCCGATCGATGCCCCCGGCGTGAAGATCGTGCGCGACATCACGCTGATGGGCGCGCATGCCGCCGACGGCCATGGCGAGATCGTGTTCCGCAATGTCCGGGTGCCGGCGGAAAACCTGATCGGGGCCGAGGGCGAGGCCTTCGCCATCGCCCAGGCGCGGCTGGGCCCCGGGCGGGTGCATCATGCCATGCGCTCCATCGGCCAGTGCGAACTGGCGCTGGAGCTGATGACCGAGCGGGCGCTGGAACGCCGGATCGGCGGCACGCCGCTCGCCGATCGCGCCAATATCCGCGAGTGGATCGCCGAAAGCCGGATCGAGATCGACCAGTGCCGGCTGCTGGTGATGCAGGCGGCCTGGCTGATGGACACGAAAGGCAATGCGGCGGCGCGCACGGCGGTCTCTGCGATCAAGCTTGCTAGCGCGCGGTTGCAGACCCGGGTGCTGGACCGGGCGATGCAGGTCTTCGGGGCTGCGGGCCTGTCGCCCGACACGCCGCTTGCCGGGCTCTGGAGCTGGGGCCGGGCGCTCAGGGTGCTGGACGGGCCCGACGAGGTGCATCTGCAGACGGTGGCGAAGGCGGAGCTGAAGGCGGCGCGGGCGGCGATCGGGCGGAACACCCGCCACTTCACCGGACCCGCAGGACTTTAAGCGGGGCTCACATCAGCCAGCCGCGGGCGGGCGGGCCGTCTTCGGCCATCAGTGGCGGACGGCCGGCGGGCGGCCCCTCGCGGTCGATCCGGGCGCGCAGCAGCAGCCGGCGGAGCAGGCGGCGCAGCACCGGCCGGTCGTCGTCGCCGCCAAGCTCCACCCGTTCCGCGCACCAGCAGAGCGCCAGCCGCTTCAGCCGGGCGTCATCCATCCAGGGATCCCCCGGCCGGGCGGCGACGATGGTGGGGAAGGGCAGCTGGCCGCGGGGCAGGGGGCCGTGGTCTTCAAGCCCGGGGCGCTGTTCGACATCGGCGGGGGCAAGCAGCAGCAGACCGCCGACGGCCTCGGCGATCGGCCGGTTGGCCAGATGCAGGGCCAGGGCCGCGCCGAGATTATGGCCGCAGACCACCACCCCGGGGGCGGCGGCGACAGCCCGGCAGGCGCGGGAGAGCATGGCATCATGCGTGCCGGTGAGCCGCAACACCCGCGCATCGCCTTCATCAGCCGCCAAGCGGCGTAACAGCCTGCCCGAGGCGCTGGCATGGGGGCCGGCATCCAGGATCAGCGTCCGGATGCCGCGCAATCCGGCGTCGTCGGTCATCGCGCGATCCTCCCCGTGGGCCGGCCGGTGTAACCCGGTCTGCCGCATCACCAGGGATGCGGCCGGCAGTCTGGAAGCAGCATAGCGCGACCTGCGGATCCTGACAAATCTTCAGTCGATAAAAATAGTAGACTAATCCGGCCGGAGGTTAGTCGAGCATGCCGGCCAGAAAGGCCGTGAAGTCTGCCGCCACGCGGCTGATCGGTTCCCCCGTGGCGGGGATGCGGACGACGCCAAGCCCGTCCTGCCGATCGAAGGCATAGCAGGCGCCGCTTCCATCGGTGGCAAAGATGGCATGGCGCCCGCCATCCTCGCGCGCATAGACCTCGTCGAAATCGAGCGGGCAGCAGAACATCACCAGCCCGTCCGCCGGCAGCGGCCCGGCGCCGGCCTCGCTCAGGAAGCGCAGGTAATCGGCGGGCAGTTCATCCCGACAGAGCGCGAGCAGTTCCTCGGCCCCCAGGCGCAGCAGGCCGTCCAGACGTCCGTCATCGCGCCAGCGGGTGATGCAGTCCTCGATGGCCGGCAGCACCGGCTGAAGGGTGCCGAGCGGTACGAAGCCGGTGGTGGGCGTGGTTGTGTCGACTTCCTGCATCCTGGACATCCATGATCTGGGACAGCCTCGCGAGAGGGAGGGGGCTGCGACAGATGGATGCTAGTCTGCCTGCATGTCATCGACCGATGTTCTTCCGGTGTCATAGATGCGACGAAGGGCGCATCCAATGATACGCCCTTCGTGTTCCCGAATGACGGGTGGTCACCGGCGGGTCGACTTGGGGAAGACGCGAAACCGGTCAGTAACCGGCCTTCTCTTCCACGTCGTAACCTTTTTTCGCGATCAGCATGGTCCGGTCGAATTCGCAGACCACCTTGCCGTGCTGGTTCATGCCCCGCGTGCGCACGGTGACGATGCCGGCATTGGGGCGCGACTTGCTCTCGCGCTTGTCCAGCACCTCCGATTCCGCCTCCAGCGTGTCGCCGGCGAAGACCGGATGGGTCAGCTTGATCTCTTTCCAGCCCAGATTGGCGATCGCCTTCTGGCTGACATCGGTGACGCTCATGCCCACCAGCAGGGCCACGGTGAATGGCGAGCACACGATGCACTGGCCGAATTCGGAGTGTTTGGCGAACTCCTCGTCGAAATGCATCGGGTGGGTGTTCATGGTCAGCAGGGTGAACCAGATGTTGTCGTTCTGGGTGATGGTCCGCTTCGGGCGGTGCTCGTAGATGTCACCGACGCTGAAATCCTCGAAATAGCGGCCGAAGCTTTCGCGATAGCGGTTTTCGCCGACCGTCACGTGGGTCTGCACCATGGGGGAGGTCTCCCGTTGTCGTCTCTGGATGGAACTGGTTTCGGGGGCGGGCAAGCCCGGATCAGGCGGGGAGCAGGCCGGCGGCCCGGGCGCGCGACAGCACCCGGCGCTGAGCGGCGACCACCGGTTTCTCGATCAGCTTGCCGTCGAGCACGGCGACGCCGCCGGCGGAGGCTTCGAAGGCCTCGATCACCCGGCGGGCCCAGGCGATATCGGCCTCGATCGGGGTGAAGGCGGCATTGACCACCGCCACATTGGCGGGATGCAGGGCGACCTTGCCGGTGAAGCCCAGATCCCGGGCGCGGGCGGCGTCTTCGGCCACGGCATCCGGGTCGCGGAAATCCAGCGCCGGCACGTCGATCAGATCGATGCCGGCGCCGCGCGCGGCCTGGACCAGCCGGGCGCGGGCATAGGCCATCGGCTCCGGCGCCACCCGGGTGCCGAGTTCGGCCGCAAGATCGGCCCCGCCGAACATCATCAGGTCCAGCCGCGGCGTGGCGCCGGCGATGGCATGGGCCGCTTCGATCCCGCGCACGCTTTCGACCAGGGCGGCCAGCTTCAGCATGCTGCCGGCCTCGGTCAGCACCGCATCGGCCAGGCGCAGCTCTTCCGCGCTTTCCACCTTGGGCAGCATCACCATGCCCGCGGCGATGCCGGCATCGGCCAGGGCCGACAGGTCGCGCAGCCCGGCGATGGTCTTCAGCCCGTTGATGCGCAGGATGCGTTCAGGCCCGCCGGCGCCGTCGCCTGCGGCGGCGCGCAGGAAGTCGAAGCCGGCCGGGCGGGCGGCCTGCTTCAGGTCGGGGGCCACGGCGTCTTCCAGATCGACACAGACCAGGTCGGCGCCCGAGGCGAGCGCCTTGGCGAAGATCTCCGGGCGCGTCGCGGGGGCGAACAACAGGCTGCGGCGTGCGGATTGGGACAAGGACGGTCTCCGGCGGCTGGGGTGATCGGCTGGATGGTCGTCGCAGATCACCTATTTGTCCAGACAAATTTTCCGTGTAGCATAGCCGGGACGACGCGCCGCGCAAGGGGCGTCATGGGCGGGCCCCGATCGGGCGGCCGCCGGGCAGAGAGGAGCGGAGATGTTCGAGCAGGAAGGGCGCCGCCTGAAATTCGGCGTGATGGTGCCGTCGACCAACACGGTGGTGCAGACCGAATTCGCCCGCATGCGCCCCGGCGGGGTGAGCAATCATGTCTCGCGCATCCACATCCCCGACCGGCCGCTGACCACCGAGGCCGATTTCGCCGCCTTGATGGAACGGGTGCAGGCCGAGCTGATGGCGGCGGTCGACCGGGTGATGACCTGCCGCCCCCATGCCCTGATCATGGGCATGTCGGCCGAAACCTTCTGGGACGGCCCCGAGGCCTCGGCCCGGCTGGCGGCTGAACTGGCGGCCCGGTCGGGCGGGCTCGACGTGACGCTGGCGTCGGATGCCTTCGGCCCGGCGATCCGCGCCCATGGCGACATCCGCCGGCTGGCGGTGCTGACCCCCTATCAGAAGGCGGGGGAGGACAAGGTCGTCCGCTTCTTCGAAGGGCTGGGTTTCGAGGTCGTGGCCGTGGGCGGCGTGCAGGCGCCGGGGCCGGTCGAAATGGCCGATCTGTCACCCCGGGTCGTCCGTGACGCGCTGATCCGCCTGGATGATCCGGCCGTGGAGGCGATCGTGCAGCTTGGCACCAATCTGCCCATGGCGCGGCTGGCGGCGGTGGCCGAATTCTGGCTCGACAAGCCGGTGATCGCGGTCAACACCGCGCTCTACTGGCATGCGCTGCGCCGCGCGGGGATCACGGACCGGGTGGAGGGCTTCGGGACGCTGCTGGCGGCGCATTGACGGCGGTGGATGCAGGGCCTCCCCGGACGTCGCGCAAACCCGCCGGCCCGCTGAGGTTTATGACGGGCGGGTCGGGTGGAAGGCAATGCGGAGACCAAGCGCTTTCGAGACCTTCATGATGGTCGACAGGGTAGGGTTGCCTTCGCCCGATAGTGCCTTGTGCAGACCTTCCCGGCTCATCCCGACGTCGCGGGCAAGCTGGCTCATATTGCGGGCGCGGGCGACCACGCCGAGTGCACGCGCGACATAGGCCGGGTCATCACCGCCCTCTTCCATGGCGGCTTCCATGTACGCTGCGATGTCTTCTTCTGTCCGCAGGTAATCGGCAGAATCATAGCGGCTGAAGATTTCGTTGGTCATAGCTCAGCACGGGGTCTGATCAGCTCCACCATATGTGAATTATAGTGGGCAGTTTCTGGCGGCGTCAAATCTGACTGAAAGCGAACGACTGGACTATCCGGGACAGGATGCAGGCGGGTCCTGCGGCTGCCTGCATGGCCGGGATTGGCCGGTGGATGCCGATCGAATGAGAACGCGGCGCACCTTCAGCTGAAGGTGCGCCGCGGTTCCGTCGGAACGGTCAGGCCTCCGCCATCTCCGCCCGTCGGGCCTGTTCGTCCCAGAAGCTGCCGGCGATGTCGGTGAGGTCGGTCACCGGGCCGGCGTCCAGGAAGTCGTGGGTGTGGACGATGGTCTGGTCGGGGGAGAGCAGGACCACCGCATAGGCCGGGGGTTCGTGGCTGACCCGGATTTCGGGCGCGTCCAGATCCATCCAGACCTGGTGGTTGGTGGCGCGCAGCGTGGAGAAGGGGATGCCGCGCCACGAGCCCGAGACCGGGCGGTGGACATGGCCGAAGAAGATATGGCGGATCCGGGCCCGGTGGGGGGCGATGCAGGCCTCGAAATCATCCGGGCGGATCAGGCCGATCCGGTCCATGGACGCGATGCCGAGCGCAAAGGGCGGGTGGTGCATGAACAGATAGACCGGGCCTTCGGGCGCCTCGGCGAGCCGGGCGGCCAGCCAGTCGAGGCGGGGCCGGTCGTACCAGCCGGCATGGGTGCCGGCCATGTTGGTGTCGAGGAAGATCAGCCGGCCGGCCTCGGTATCCTCCACCCCCTGGACCCGGCCTTCGGCATCCACCGGGGTGTCGGGGAAGACCTCGCGGAAGGTCTCGACCGTGTCGTGATTGCCGAGCAGCAGCCGCACCGGCACGGTCAGCGCCGCCAGCGCGTCGCGCAGGCCGATGAAGGCCGCCCGGTCGCCGTAATGGGTGAGGTCGCCGGTGATCACCGCCAGGCGTGCGTCGGCATGGTTGCGGTTGATGTCGGCGATGCAGGCGTCCAGCCGGGCCCTGGGGTCGAGGCCGTAAAGCCTCTCCCCCGGGCAGACGAAATGGGTGTCGGTGAGGTGGATGAGCTTCATCGGGATCACTTCTTCGGCAGCAGGCGCTGCACGTCGCGGGTCATGTCGGCCAGCACCGCATCGGGCTCGGCCGCGCGGGCGCCGGTGATCACCGAATTCAGGTGGTCCTTGATCACGTCGGTGATCTTGAGGCCGTTCTCACCCGGGAAGGCGTACCACTTGGTCAGGATCGGCAGCTGGCTGACGGCGGTATAGTGGTTGGGGTTCTGGACGTAGAAGTCCTTCAGATAGACCTCGTTGGCCTTCTTGTTGGGGGGCATGTAGCCGGTGGTGCGGGCCATGATCGCGGCACCTTCGGGGCCGGTGACGAATTTCACGTACTGCCAGGCCGCATCCAGCTTCGCGTCGTCCTTGGAGACGATCATCACCACATTGCCGCCGGCGGGCAGGCGGCCGGTGCCGGGCGTCACGTCGGGGAAGACATGGGTCTTCAGCTCGAACTTGCCGGCGATCATGTTGGTGGTTTTGGTCAGGTCCGAGGTCGAGGTGACGTAGATGCCGGTCTTGCCGGCGGCGAAGGTCGCGCGGGCATCGGCCTGGGCCAGGTTCGGCATATGCGCCTCGGTGACCATCCGGGCGATGGTCTGCATGGCGAATTTGCCTTCCGCGCCGTCGAAGGCGACTTTGGTTTCGTCGGCGGTCAGCATGGTGCCGCCATGGGCGAAGACCGGGGCCTGCCACAGCCAGTTGCCGGTGATGTCCCAGACATAGCTGATGCCGTTCACATCGGGGCCGAGCGCGTCGATCTTCTTCGCCATGTCGATCACGCCGTCCCAGCTGGTCGGCAGGCTGGCGGGGTCGCCGCCGGCCTTGCGCACCAGATCCAGGTTCCAGTAGGTGATCGGCAGCGAGATGGCGAAGGGCAGGGCGTAGACATGGCCGTTCTGGGTGCCGATGTCGTACATGGCCTGATGGAAGCCTTCGGCCTCGAAATCCTTCTCCGCGGCGATATAGCCGTCGAGCGGCCGGGCGATGCCGCGATCGACCATGATCCGCACCCGGTTCAGACCCTGATAGGTGACGTCGGGCAGCTGGTTGGTCACCGCCTCGCGCAGGATCTTCTGGGTGCCTTCCTCGTATTCCGCATAAGGGGTGCGGTAGGTGAGGGTGATTTCGGGGTGGATCTTCGCGAAGGCCTCGCGGATCTGGGCGTGGGTGTCGTTGAACAGCTCGCCATAGGGGTACTGGATGACCAGCTCCACCGGCTGGGCAGCGGCGGGCAGTGCGGCAGCGGTCGCGACGGCGATCGCCGACGCGGTGAGCAGCGTCCGGAACATGGGGTGCGTCCTCTCTGGACAGGTGGAAGGCCGGGTGGGGGAAGGGTGGCTACTTCATGCCGGTCAGGGTGATGCCCTCGATGAACCGGCGCTGGGCGAAGAGGAAGGCGATCACCAGCGGCGCGATGATCAGCGTGGCGGCGGCCATCAGCGGGCCGAAATCGCTGCCCGCCTCCTGGTTGCGGAAGGCGACCACGCCGAGCGGCGGGGTCAGCAGGTGCTGATCGTTGACCACGATCAGCGGCCAGAAATAGTCGTTCCAGTGGGCGACGACCGAGAAGATGCCGAAGGCGGTGATCGCCGGCACGGCGGTGGGCAGCATCACCCGCCAGACGATGGCGAACTCGCCATAGCCGTCCATGCGGGCGGCATCGATCAGGTCGTCGGGGACGGTCAGGAAGAACTGGCGCATCAGGAAGATGCCGAAGACCGAGATGGTGAAGGGCACCACCATGGCGGCATAGCTGTTCAGGATGCCCAGCTGGTGGAAGAGCAGGAAGACCGGCACCGCGATCGCATGCGGGGGGATGAGCAGGCAAAACAGGATCGCGCCGAAGATCAGTCCGCGGCCGCGAAAACGCAGCTTGGCCAGCGCATAGGCGGCGGGCAGGGCGACCGCGACCTGGATCAGGAAGATCGTGACCGTGACGATCAGCCCGTTCAGCATGAAGCGCAGCAGCGGCACCTTGGTGACGGCGGTGGTGTAGTTTTCTGCCGCCGCCAGCTGGTGCGGCCAGAGCCGGATATGGTCCAGAAAGATCTCGGCCGCGGGCTTGAGCGAGGTGGAGACCATCCAGACGAAGGGGGCGAGCATGATCACGGCCCCCAGGCCCAGAACCAGATGGCGGAGCGCGGCAGGAAGCAGATGACGAGCGGCGGGGCGGCGGGTCATGAATAGTGCACCTTCCGGTCCAGGACGCCGATCTTGACCAGCGTCAATGCCAGCACGAAGGCCAGGAACACCACGGTGACCGCGGCGGCATAGCCCGAGCGGAAGAATTCGAACCCTTCGGCATACATGGTGTAGAGCAGCACCTCGGTCGCCTTGTTGGGCCCGCCCTTGGTCAGCACATGCACCGTGTCGAACACCTGGAAGGAGCGGATCGAGGTGATGACCACCACGAAGAGGGTGACCGGCCCCAGCATCGGCCAGGTGACCAGGCGGAAGCGCGCCCAGGCGCCGGGCACGCCGTCCATCTCGGCCGCGTCGTAGAGGAAGCGCGGGATCGAGACCAGCCCCGCCATGAACAGTACCATGTTGAAGCCGACCGCCTGCCAGATGCCGATGGCGGCCAGCACCCAGAGCGCCAGATCGCCGTCGGTCAGCCAGTTCTGCGCCGGGATGCCGATCCGGCCGAGGGCCAGGTTGATCAGCCCGAATTGGGGGTGGAGCATGAATTCCCACACGATCGCCATGGCGATCAGCGTCGCCATCACCGGCAGGAAATAGATGGCGCGATAAAGCGCCCGGCCGCTCGTGCCGGATTCGATCAGCAGCGCGATGCCGAGCCCCAGGAAGACCGAGCCCGGCACCACCACCGCGACATAGAGCAGCGTGTTGATGAGCGCTGTGTGAAAGACCCGGTCGCCGAACATCTCGGCATAGTTGTCGAAGCCGATATAGGACAGGGTGGCGGCGCCCAGCTGATAATCGGTGAGCGACAGCGCCATCACCCCGATCACCGGGCCGATCAGCAGCAGGACCATCAGGATCACGGCGGGGGCCGAGAGCGCCCAGGCGGTCATGGCGCGCAGACGTTCGGCCCGCGCCGCCGCGCGGCTTCGGGGCGCCAGGGCGCCGGGGGCAAGATGCAGGGCCTGGTCAGACATGGGCCATCTCCGCCGCCGGGGCGGCTGCAAGCGGCAGCCGGGCGCCGTCGGCCCCGAAGGCGAGCGGCTTCGGCCCCATGGCAACGCCGCAGATCTCCCCCTCGGCCGGGCGGCCGCGGGCGGGATCGAGCCGCACCACCGCCGTGCCGCCACCGGCCGCATCGTCCAGCTCCAGATGCACCAGCAGGTCCGAGCCCAGGTTTTCGAGCAGGGAGACCCGGCCGCGCAGGGCGGCGCGGTCGGCGGGCACCAGATCGGCATGTTCGGGCCGGAAACCCAGCCGGATTTCGGCACCGGGGGTGATGCCGGGGGCGGCGGGGCGGAGCGCCAGCAGCCTGTCGCCCAGCAGCAGCCGGCCGCTGGGGGCCAGCCGGGTGGTGACGAGGTTGATCCGCGGGCTGCCGATGAATTCCGCCACCCGGATATCGGCCGGGTCGTCATAGACCGCGTCGGGGGTGTCGAGCTGCAGGATGCGGCCCTCCATCATCACCGCCAGCCGGTCGGACATGGTCATCGCCTCGGCCTGGTCGTGGGTGACGTAGATGAAGGTGGTGCCCAGCCGGCGGTGCAGCCGGGCGATTTCCGCCCGCATATGCACCCGCATCTTGGCATCCAGATTGGAGAGCGGTTCATCCATCAGAAAGGCGCGGGGATGGCGGACCATCGCCCGGCCCAGCGCCACCCGCTGGCGCTGCCCGCCCGAAAGCTGGCCCGGCCTGCGGGCAAGCAGATGGCCGATGCCGAGCATGGCGGCGGTCGCCATCACCTCGGCCTTGATCTCTGCCGTGATGCGGCGGGTTCCCGGCAGCAGCGGGCCCAGCAGCGGCAGGCGCCGCGCGGCGTTCAGCCGGCGCATGTTGAGCGGCACGGCGATGTTTTCCGCCACCGTCAGATGCGGATAGAGCGCATAGGACTGAAACACCATGGCGAGGTCGCGATCGCGGGCCCGCAGATGGTCGACGGCCGCGCCGGCGATGCGGATCTCGCCCCCGGTCTGGCTTTCCAGCCCGGCGATGATGCGCAGCAGGGTGGATTTGCCGCAGCCCGACGGGCCGACCAGGGTCAGGAACTCGCCGTCGCGTATGTCCAGATCGACCCGTTTCAGAACCTCGGTGCGCCCGAAATTCTTGGTGATGCCGCAGATGTCGATCGCCGCCATGTGGTCCGCATCCTCTGGTGCCGGTGGATGACGGCCGCGACCTTAGACCCGGAATGTGTCGGTTCTGTTGTCGCAGGCTTGACCATACGGCAACGCCACGTACCGCATGCCTGCATGCATGAGCCTGCATCCATCGCCCGCGGGCGGCGGGCGGCTGCGGATCCGGCCGACAGCCGAACCGTCATCGACGCCCGGTACACTGGTACCGTACCGTTCATGACCGGAGGCCTGAGGCCATGTCCGTCGCACGGGCGATGATCGTCGATGACCATGCGCTGATCCGGTCGGGTCTGCGCGAAATGCTGGAACTCTGCGCCCCCGGCACCGCCGTGGTCGAAGTGGCGACCCTGACCGAGGCCGCGGATGCGCTGGGCCGCGACCCTGGGATCGGGCTGGTGCTGCTGGATCTCAACATCCCCGGCGCCAGGGGGCTGGAGGCGCTGGAGGTGCTGCGCCGCCATTTCCCCTCGGTCGCGGTGGCGGTGGTGTCGGCCGACGAGCAGCCGGCGATCATGCGCAAGGCGCTGGCGGCGGGGGCGGCGGGCTATCTGCCCAAATCGCTGAGGGCCGAGGTGCTGGAAAGCGCGCTCCGCCTGGTGCTGGCCGGCGGCATCTACGTGCCGCCTGCGGCGCTGGATGCCGAAGAGCCGGCCGCCGATGCCCCGGTGGGGCTGGATGCCGGCGCGCTGGGCCTGACCCGCCGCCAGGGCGAGATCCTGAAACTTCTGGCCCACGACCTGCCCAACCGGGCGATCGCCGACCGGCTGGGCCTGGCGGAACAGACGGTCAAGAATCAGGTGTCGCAGATGCTGCGGCGGCTGGATCTGGGCTCGCGCGCCGAGGCGGCGGCGCTGGCGCGGCGCTACAGGGGCTGAGAGGGTGCCGCCTGGCCAGGCTTCTGGGGCAGCAGCGCCCTGAGCGTGGCCCCAAGCCGCATGGGGTTCAGCGGCTTGTGCAGCACCGGAAAGCCCAGCCCCTGCACCTCGCGCAGGCGTTCGGGGGCGGTGTCGCCGGTGACCATCACCATCGGCAGGGCATCGCCGAACCGGGCGCGCAGACAGGGGGCGAGGCGGGCACCCGTCCAGCCGTCGCCCAGAACGTAATCGATGATCACCGCCTCGGGCGGGCCGTCCATGGCATCCAGAACCCCGGCCAGATCATGGGCGCCGGCGGCAAAGGCGGCGATGCAGCCCCAGGCGTCGAAGAGCTGGGCGGCGGCGCGGCGGATGTCGGGGTCGTCGTCGATCAGCAGCAGGCGCCGGCCGGCCAGGCCCGCCGGCATGGCGGGGGCGGCGGCGACCGGTTCGGGCACCGGCACACGGGCCGCGCGGGGCAGGATCAGCGAAAAGCGGGTGCCGTGGCCGGGCCGGCTGGTCACCTCGATCCGGTGGCCGAGCAGCCGGGCCAGGCGGTCGGCGATGGCGAGGCCAAGCCCGATGCCCTGTTCGGCCATGGCGCCGTCCAGCCGGTGGAATTCGCGGAACACCGCCTGGGCCTCTGCCGCATCGAAGCCGGGGCCGGTGTCGATCACGTCGATCCTGAGATGGGCCCCCCGCGGGCGCACGCCGACCAGCACCCGGCCGCGGCTGGTGTATTTGACCGCGTTGGAGACGAAATTGCGCAGGATCCGCCCCAGCATGGCGGCGTCGCTGCGCACTCCTGCTCCTGCCACCGCTCCTGCCACTGGTCCTGGCCGAACGGTCAGCTCCAGCCCCTTGGCCCGGGCGGCGGGTTCGAATTCGCGGGCGAGCGCGCGGAGCAGGGGGCCGAGCGGCAGGTCGACCGGCTGCGGCGCCACCACGCCCGCATCCAGGCGCGAGATGTCGAGCAGGGCATCGAACAGCCCGGTCACGGTCTGAAGGCAGTCGTTGATCTGGCCGGCGATGGCGTGCTGGCGATCGGTGGTCAGCCGGGCCGAGAGCGCCGACATCAGGATGCCGACCGCATGCAGCGGCTGGCGCAGATCATGAGAGGCGGCGGCCAGAAAGCGCGACTTGGCCAGATTGGCATCCTCCGCCGCCTGTTTGGCGGCAGAGAGCGCGAGTTCGGTGCGCATCCGCTCGGTGATGTCGGAATAGACCCCGATGATGCCGCCCGAACGGGTCCGCCGCTCTCGCGATTGCAGCCAGCGGCCGTCGCGCAGCTGGATGAACGTGTCGCTGGCGGTGCGGTGCGCGGCGATGCGGCGCTCGCGATAGCGGTCGGGATCCCAGCCCTGGGGCAGGAAGCTGATTTCGGAGATGCTGGTATAGACGATGTTCATCTCGACCAGCTCGTCGAATCGCACCCCCGGCCGCACCCTGTCGGGCTCGCCGAAGAAGCGGCGGAAGTGGTCGTTGCAGAACACCAGACGATCGTCTGCATCCCACAGCACGAAGGCCTCGGCCGCGCTGTCGATGGCGTCGATCAGGTCGTCGAGCTGGGGCAGGGCGGTCAGCCCGGGGCCGGCGTCCATGGATCCTCCATGGTCTGCGTGCCGATCAATGCCGGTCCTTGGGCCGGGTCGGGTCGGGGATGACCGGGACGGCGGGGGTCTGTTCCACCCGTTCCATCACGAACATGTCACCGCGATAGAGCGCGTTGTTGGCCATCAGGATATCGCCGTCGGTGCTGAAGATGTTGGAGACGATCTTCACCATCACCCCGCCCAGAGAGTAATCGAGGGCCCGGGCGACGTCCTGATCGGCGTGGGAGATGGTGATCAGCTGGCGCGACGAGCCCATCTTGTCGGGGCCGTGGTTGGTCAGCATGCGGAGCATCTTGGAACCATGCTCCGAATTCGGCGGGAAGTGGCGGTAAGAAGCTTCGTCGACATAAACGTCCATCAGGGCGAAGGGCGTTTCATTGTAGAGATGGATCTTGGTGATCTTGACATAGCTGGATCTGGGATGGCCGCCTTCCATCTGCAGTTCCGGGGGAAGGGCGATGCCGGTCTCGCGCTTCAGCACGCGGATGCCCTGGCCCGGGGTCAGGTCCAGGCGGTCGTTGATCGCCCGGCGGAGTTCCGGATCGTCGACCGCGGAATGCTGGCCTTCGGTCACGAAGGTGCCCTTGCCGCGGATCGCGATCAGCAGGCCCTTGTCGGCCAGCATGCGCAGGGCCTGGCGGACGGTGATCGGCGCCACGGCGAAATCCCGACACAGATCCGGCACCGGCGGCAGCTTTTCGCCCGGGGACCATTCGCCCGAGCGGATGCGGTCGCGGAAGATCCGGGCCAGGCGGACATAGAGCGCCACGCGGTCATTGTCGTCCAGATCATCGGCCGGGCGGATGGCGCCAAGTCTTTGCATGCGGAACCCCGTGTCGTCGACCAGCCGCGGAACGCCTGTCTGCGGTGGATCTGATGATGGCGGACATCCGGGCATTTCGCAGATGCGATGAAAACCCCGATGTTCTGGCTGCGTTGCAACATAACACCGCTGCTGCACCTGCGCGAGCCCCCGTATCATGGCCGCGAGGTCGCGCGGAGACTTTACAAGCCCGGCGTTCAATGCCTATTGTTAGATATAAGGGTATATAAGGCAAGCAACCCCTTCCCCCCCCCCCCCCAAGCCCCCGAATTCACCCCCCCGAATCCACCGTCCCGCACGGGGCCCGCCCCGCGCCAGGATGCCGGCAAGGAGCCTGAGGCAGATGCTTTACACGGAGCAGCATCACGAACTGATGCGTTCGGTGACGAAGTTCGTTGAAGCCGAGATCAACCCGCATGTCCAGGAATGGGACGATGCGGGCATCTTCCCGGCCCATGAGCTGTTCAAGAAGATGGGCGATCAGGGCTTTCTTGGCATCAACAAACCCGAGGCCTATGGCGGGCTGGGCCTGGACTACACCTATCAGCTGGCCTTCTGCGAGGCGATCAGCGCCGCGCGCTCGCCTTCGGTGGTGATGGCGATCGGCGTGCAGACCGACATGGCCACCCCGGCGCTGGCCAAGCACGGATCGGACGAACTGCGCCGGGAATTCCTGGCACCGGCGATCACCGGCGACCGCGTCGCCTGCATCGGCGTGTCGGAACCCGGCGCCGGATCGGATGTCGCCAGCATCAAGACCCGCGCCCGCAAGGATGGCGACGACTACGTCATCGACGGCGGCAAGATGTGGATCACCAACGGCACCCAGGCCGACTGGATCTGCCTGCTGGCCAATACCGGCGAGGGCCCGGTCCATCGCAACAAATCGCTGATCTGCGTGCCGATGAAGACCAAGGGCGTCACCATCGCCCGCAAGCTGGACAAGATGGGCATGCGCGCGTCGGACACCGCCCAGATCCATTTCGATGGCGTGCGCGTGCCGCAGCGTTACCGCATCGGCGACGAGGGCATGGGCTTCGTCTACCAGATGCAGCAGTTCCAGGAAGAGCGCATCTGGGGCTCGGCCTGTTCCCTGCGCCTGCTGGAAAGCACGATCACCGACACGATTGAATACACCCGCAACCGGATGATCTTCGGCAAGCCGGTGCTGGACAACCAGGTGGTGCATTTCAAGCTGGCCGAGTTGCAGACCAAGGTGGAGCTGCTGCGCTCGATCATCTATCGCGCGGTCGAAGGCTATGTCGCCGGCCAGGACATGACCCATCTGGCCTCTATGGCCAAGCTCTGCGCCGGCCGCTTCACGCGCGAAATCGCCGATGGCTGCCTGCAGTACTGGGGCGGCATGGGCTTCATGAACGAGACCGAAGTCACCCGGCTTTATCGCGACGGCCGGCTGACCTCGATCGGCGGCGGCGCCGACGAGGTGATGCTGTCGATCATCGCCAAGGGCATGGGCATCCTGCCCGGCCGCAAGACCGATTGAGGGCCCCCCGGCCATGCCCACGACCAGATCCACGCCCGCTGCCAAGCTTCCGATCTGCCCCGATCTGCTGCTGGACCGCGACGGCCCGGTGCTGCGCCTGACGCTGAACCGGCCCGATGTGCGCAATGCCATGACCGGCGAGATGGTCCGCCAGCTGACCGAGGTGGTCGCCTGGGCCGAAGACCATCCCGAGGTCGGCACGCTGGTGATCAGCGGTGCCGGCGGCACCTTCTGCGCCGGCGGCGACATCAAGGGCTTCATGGCCTCGTTCCGGGCGGCCCGGCCCGAGGCGGGCCAGCCCGACCCGATCCAGGCCGACAACCGCCGCTTCGGCCATTTCCTGACCCGGATCGAGGCCCTGCCCCAAACGGTAGTGGTTGCGGTTGAAGGTGCAGCTTTTGGTGGTGGTCTCGGCCTCGCCTGCATCGGCGATGTGGTCATCGCCACCCGGGATGCCCGCTTCGCCCTGTCGGAAACCGGGCTGGGCATCCCGCCGGCCCAGATCGCGCCCTTCGTGGCGGCACGCATCGGCGTGTCGCAGGCCCGCCGCCTGGCCCTGACCGGCATGCGCTTCGACGGCGCGGAAGCCGGCCGGATCGGCCTGGTGCACGAGGGGGTGGACGACGCGGCGGCGCTGGAGGCGCGGGTGACGCGGCTGGTGGCCGATATCCGCCGCTGCGCCCCCGGCGCCAACGCCACCACCAAGCGCCTGCTGATGGCCCAGCGGACCACGGCCCTGCCCGAACTGCTCGACCTTTCTTCGGCCGAATTCGCCCGCTGCCTGCGCGGCGCCGAAGGCCAGGAAGGGGTTGCCGCCTTCCTTGAAAAACGCCAGCCCGCCTGGGCCGCCGGCAGCTGACGCGCCCAAACCGAACGACCAGAGCTTCCCCGCACAGAATGGAAGCCGCCAGGGAGGATTGACCGCCATGACCACCAGCTCGGAGCGCATGATCGAAGGCGTGCCGGGGCCGGGACAGATCGGCCGCGTCGCCATCGGCGACGTGTTGCGCCGCACGGCCCGCCGGCACCCCGATCGGGTCGCCATCGTCGAAGGCGACCGCCGCACCACCTATCGCAGGCTGGATGACGACGCCAACCGCTTCGCCAACTACCTGCTGGCCCAGGGGCTGAAGCCGGGCGACAAGGTCGGCTGCATCTGCGCCAATTCCACCGATTTCATCCCGGTGATCTTCGGCATCCACAAGGCCGGGCTGGTCTGGGTGCCGGCCAATGCGATGCTGGGCGTGGACGATATCGACTACATCATGCGCCATGCCGAGGTGGGCCATGTGGTGGCCGACGACGTGCTGGCCGCCCAGCCCGCCATGGCGGAGATGCTGGCGAAACTGGGCCGGCCGGTGACGGTGATCGAGGTGCCGGGCAGCCCGGTGCCGAAGGGGTCGCTGCCCCATATCAGCTTCGGCGCCGCGATCGAGGGCCGGTCCACGGTCGAGCCCGAGGTGGCGATCGACGAGCGCGACCTTGCCCTGATCATGTACACCAGCGGCACCACCTCGCGCCCCAAGGGCGTGATGCACTGCCATCTGGCGGTGGTGATGGCGGCGATGAGCAATTCGATCGAATGGCAGATCGGCCGCGAGGATGGCGTGACGGGCGTGCTGCCGCTGTTCCATTGCGCCCAGCACACCGTGCTGCTGACCACCATGATGGGCGGCGCCAAGATGCATCTGATGCGCGGCTTCGACCCCGGGGTGATGCTGGAAGGGCTGGCCGCCGAGGGGCTGACCATCATGGTCGGCCTGCCGCTGATGTACCGGGCGGTGCTGGAGCACCCGCTGCGCAAGGAGCGGAGCCTTCAGCTGCGCATGTGCGTCTATGCCATGGCGCCGATGCCCGAGCCGCTGATGCGGCGGCTGCTGGACGAATTCTGCCCGGATTTCCGCCTCTCCAGCGGCCAGACCGAGATGTATCCCGGCACCGTGATGTCGCGGCCTGAACGCGCCCGCCTGCGCTTCGGCAATTACTGGGGCGAATCCTGCATCGTCAACGACACCGCGATCATGGATGACGACGGCAATCTGCTGCCCCCGGGCAAGCCGGGTGAGATCGTGCATCGCGGCCCCAACGCCATGCTCGGCTATTACAAGCAGCCCGAGGCGACGGCGGCGGCGCGGCTGCATGGCTGGCACCATACCGGCGATATCGGCGTGATCGACGAGCATGGCGAACTGCTGTTCCTGGACCGCAAGAAGGACATGATCAAGTCCGGCGGCGAGAACGTGCCCTCGATCAAGATCGAAGAGGTGCTGCTGGGCCATCCGGACGTGCAGAACGCGGTGGTGGTGGGCATTCCCCATGCCCGCTGGGGCGAGGCGGTGACCGCCTTCCTGGTGGCCAAGCCCGGCACGGAACCCACCGAAGAGAGCATCGTGGAGCATTGCCGCAGGCAGCTGGGTGGCTTCGAGGTGCCCAAGCTGGTGGTATTCCTGGAAGAAATGCCGATGACCGCCACCGGCAAGGTGCGGAAGACCGAACTCCGCAGCCGCTATGCGGGGCATTTCGAGCCGGCGTGAGCCGGTGGCGTTTCCACCGGGGATGTCCGACACAGGCTTCGTTCATTTTCACATGCCCGCCCTACCGTCATCCCGGCGCAGGCCGGGATCCAGGTAGGCATGGGCGGGAATGAAGGATGACCATGTGTCGGGACCGCCGTGCCCGCCATCGTGGCACGGTCATCGCGGGCCGGGGCCGGCCGTTTCGACGCCCGTCACGTGGCGGGAAACCTGGATCCCGGCCTTCGCCGGGATGACGGTGTAAATGTCGGTGCAGAGGCCGGCAATTGCGGACAGGACATGAATAAGAAGACATGGCGGAATCTGCGTAACCTGACGCGCCGGCATAGATGTGACGGCGTCGTCGGCGGTACGGCCGGGCATGTCCGGAAGACAACAAAAGAAATGATCCGACGGGAGGATTGCATCATGACGACCACCAGGACCCCGCTGTCTCGAAAACTGGCATCCCTGGCCGTGGCGGCCGGTGTTGCCGCAGCCGGTATTTTTGCGGGCCAGGCCGCGAAGGCCGAAGAGCTGCGCTATGCCATCGGCTTTCCGGCCAACACCGCATCGACCATTGCGGCCGATGTGTATGTGAAGAAGGTGCAGGAGCTGAGCAAGGGGACGCTGTCGGTGAAGGTGTTCCCGCTGTCGCTGCTGAACCTGGCGGAAACGCCCGGCGGCGTGCGCGACGGCATCACCGATATCGGCTATGTGCTGACCGCCTATAACCCGGCCGAATTCGCCAATATGAACCTGGCCGGCGACCTGACCATGCTGCTGAACCTGATGGATACCGGCGGCCGCGACGGGCTGATCTTCCAGAGTGCCATGCTGGAATATGTGTTCCTGCACTGCCCCACCTGCCAGAACGACATGAAGGCCCAGAACCAGGTCTTCACCGCCTCGGCCGCCTCTACCCGCTATATGCTGTTGTGCAACAAGAAGGTGACCAACGCCGAGGAAATCAAGGGCAAGCGTCTGCGGGTCAGCAGCCAGAACTGGCGCCGCTGGTCGGAAAGCGTGGGCGCGACCGCCGTTTCCATGCCCGGTAACGAGATCTTCGAAGCCCTGACCCAGGGGGCGGTGGACTGCGCGATCATTTCAGCGCCCGAGCTTTCCGGCCTGGCGCTGATCGATGCGGTCAGCGACATCACGCCGGAAGTGCCGGGCGGCGTGTTCGGCGCCTCGGCGATCGCCAATATCAATGTCGACACCTGGCAGGGGCTGAACGAAGACCAGCGCGCGGCGCTGCTCCGCGCCGGCACCTATATGTCGGCCCATGCCGGCTGGCAGTATGTGAACTTCGAAGGCCGCGATCTGAAGCGCGCCGAGGCCAAGGGCATCCGGATCCATCATGCCGATCAGGCGCTGATCGACCAGACCCAGAGCTTCGTGCAGAGCGACATGAAGACCATCGCCGAATTCTATGCCTCCAAGTTCGGCGTGGCCGAGCCGCAGGCGGCGATCGACACCTTCAAGCCGTTGCTTGAGAAATGGGCGAAGATCGTGAAAGAGGTGAAGACCCCGGACGAACTGGCTGAGGTCTACTGGACGGAAGTGGTCTCCAAGGTCGATGTGAAGACCTACGGCATGTGAGTCTAAGGGGCGGCGGCGGGTGTCGCCGCCCTTTGTTCATCTTTCCGCAGGCCCCCTCTGACCCATGGGAGACCGCGCGATGCAGGCGCTTGGACGCGGATTGTCGCGTCTGATCCATTTCACGTCGGTGATCGGCGTGCTGGCGGTGACCCTGATGATGCTGCACATCACGGCTGACGTGGTGGTGCGCAATCTGTTCGGGATCGCCCTGCCCGGCACCATCGCCGCCGTGTCGAATTTCTACATGCTGGTGGTCGCCTTCCTGCCGCTCGCCTATGCGGAAGAGGGCGACAAGCATATCTCGGTGGAGGTCGTGACCGACCTTTTGCCGGCGCGCGCCCAGGCGGTGCTGCGCGGCTTCGCCTATGTGCTGTCGGCGGCGGTGTTCATCGCCATGACCCGGCAATCCTGGCTGGAGGCGATGAAAAAACAGGCCGTCGGCGCCTTCGTGATCCAGGAAGGCTGGCGGATCCCGATCTGGCCGTCCTACTACATCCTGCCGGTCGGCACGGCGCTGATGGCACTGGTGGTGCTCTACCGGCTGGCGACCCATGTGACGGGCGCGGCCTCGGGGCTCAGGGACGACACACCGGACGACGTCGTCGTCGGCGGGAAGGATCACGGATGAGCGACGTCGGTATCGGTCTGGCCGGCATCGGCCTGCTCTTCCTTCTGCTGGCCATGCGGGTGCCGATCGGCATGGCGCTGGTCAGCGTGTCCTTCGGCGGCATCTGGTATCTGCTCGGCTGGAAGGTCGCGTGGAGTTCGCTCGGCCTGATCCCCTATCAGTTCGCGGCCAACTGGGTGCTGAGTTCCGTGCCGGTTTTCCTGCTGATGGGCTTCGTCTGCTACCACGCCCAGCTGACCCAGGGGCTGTTCCGGGCGGCCAGGGTGTGGATGTCGGGCATCCCGGGCGGGCTCGCCATCGCGGCGGTGTTCGGCTCGGCGGGCTTTGCGGCGGTCACCGGCTCGTCGATCGCCTGTTCGGCGGCGATGGGGCGGATTGCGGTGCCGGAAATGATGCGCCACCGCTATGACGCCCAGCTCGCCACCGGCACGGTGGCGGCGGCGGGCACGATCGGCGCGCTGATCCCGCCGTCGATCCTGATGATCCTTTATGGCGTGATCGCCCAGGTGGCGGTGACCAAGCTGTTCCTGGGCGGGCTGGTCGCCGGGCTGCTGACGGCGCTGGGCTATATTCTGGTGATCCTGATCCGGGTGAAGCTGAACCCTGCGCTGGCGCCGCAGGTGCGTGAAGACGTTCCGCTGTCCGAAAAGATGGATGCGCTCCGCGACACCTGGCCGGTGCTGGCGATCATGCTGGGCGTATTCGGCGGCCTGTTCGGCGGGCTGTTTACCCCCACGGAAGCGGGGGCGGTGGGCGCTTTCCTGTCCTGCGTGGTGGCCGTCGCCAAGGGCACCTTCACCTGGAAGATGTTCCGGACTGCGGCACAGGAGACGCTGGTCACCACCAGCGCGCTGTTGATCATCGGCATCGGCGCCAGCCTGCTCAGCCGCTTTCTGGCGCTGTCGGGGGCGGGCGACTGGATTTCGACCGTCGTGATCGATATCGGCGCCAACCCCTATATGCTGCTGCTGGCGGTGACGATCATGTACCTGATTCTGGGCATGTTCCTGGAACCGCTGGGCATGATGCTGCTGACCATGCCGATCGTTCTGCCGATCATCGATGCCGCCGGTTTCAGCCTGATCTGGTTCGGCGTGCTGCTGACCAAGTTCCTGGAAATCGGCATGATCCCCCCGCCGATCGGCATGAATGTCTTCGTGATCAAGGGCGTGGTCGGAAACCTGGTGACGACCAGTCAGATCTTCCGCGGCATCATGTGGTTCCTGGTCGCCGACCTGATTCTGGTGCTGGTGATGGTGCTCTTCCCCGGGATCATCATGTATCTGCCCAATATCAGCTGACCGGGCCCGGCCCGTACCACCTTTCCCGACCCGCGACATCGAACGCCGGCCGGCCCTGGGGGCGGCCGGCGTTTTTCCGGTCCGACGACCTGAAGACACGGATCGGCGCCGGTCTGATCCATGCGGTTGTATTAATAGGATATTGAAGTCAAGTAAAATTCTACCCATAATAAAGACGGTCGGCCGGGACGCAGCAACATCCCGGCCGACCTGACCCGCAACCATCGAGAGAAAGTCGATGATGACAGGCTGCACCTTATCTACCACAGCTTGCGCTGTTGTGCCGCAATTCTCGTTTAGTCCGTCGAGATTTCGATCGGATACCCGGCGCCCTGTGGGGGAGGTATCGCATGCCCTTCTGTCCTGTTGCTGACCTGGCGGCCCAATGGGTGCTGCTCGACGATCGCATTGCCGCCGACTGGCTGCCGGCCGACGATCCTGCCCTCTGCCTGGCGGCGGATGAACGGCGGCTGGCGATCGAGACCTCGGTCATGCATCTGCCCATCGCATCCGATGCGGGTGCGGCCTTCGTGGCCTGGCTGCTGGCGCTGCACGTCTCTCTGGCGGACGATGATGAGGAACCCGCCGAGCTGCGCGACCGCCACCGTCAGGCGGCGCTGGCCGGGGCGCGCAACCTGACGCGCTATCTGGCGACCAGGGCGATGATGTGAGCCGCCGCAACATCAGTCCTGCGGCGATCTGCGCGGGATCACGCCCCGATCGCCGCCTCGATCCGATCCGCCAGCCGCTCCGCCGCGCCGTCGTCGATATGGCGGCGGGCGATCAGGTGGCGGGGGATGCCGGCGGCGAGGCGGGCGGTGGCCTGGAGCAGGGGCGTGGCCCGGTCCAGCGCATGGGCCATGCCGGCGCGGTAGAGATTGTCGCGCAGCTGACCGGCGGCCTTCAGCCCCTTGAGCGGGATCAGTGCCTCGTCCGCCGGGCTCTCGCAGCGGTCCAGATGGACAAGGGCGGCGAGCGGCAGGGGGGTGGTGTCGAAGGCGGGATCGACGGGCACGACGAATTTCTCGATGTCGAAGACGCAGCGGTCGAGCGTGCTGGTATCGATGGCGCTGCGGCTGGCGGCATCCTGCCAGAGGCGCATGCGTGGATAGGCCGGCCAGGCCTGCGTGCCGCCGGCGGCCCGCCGCAGCACCGTGACGTCATCGGCCAGCATGCGATGGCCGCGGGCGAGCAGGGTGGCGGCGAGGGTGGATTTGCCGGCGCCCGACTGGCCGCAGAACGCCACCGCCGCATCGCCGAAGCGCAGTACGGCGGCATGCAGGATCACCTCGCCGCGCTGATGGCAGAGCGCGCCGAGCACCGGGCCCAGAAGATAGGTGTGGCAGTCGGCATCGTCGGGCGTGCCGGTATCGACCACGACCTCGCGGCCGTCGCGGACCAGAAAGACATGATGGCCCTTGACGTCGATCCGCATCTCGCCGTCTGCAGAAATGGTAAACAGCGGGCGTTCCACGCGGATCTCGGCAAAACGGGCAGGCACGGGCCCGCGGCGGATGATGATATCGGCCGGCCGGTCGTCGCTCTCCGACTGCCCGGCCCCGGTCCAAGGGGGGAGTTCAGGCAGGGCGATCTCTGACGCGATCCGCCACCCGAACAGTCGTCGATCCATATGGCCGCTTCCCTTTGCCCGACAGCTTGAATGTGCCGCAAATATGACGGGAAATGCCGGAAGTGGAAACAGGAAAGGGCAGGGCGCCGGCCCTGCCCGGGATTTTCGACCAGACGGCGAACTCTGAGATTACGCCCGCGCCAGGCGCTGACGGCGCAGTTCCAGCCGGCCGATCTGGTTGCGATGGACTTCGTCGGGCCCATCGGCGATGCGCAGCAGGCGGGCGGTGGCATAGGCGGCGCCGAGGGCGAAATCATTGGTGACGCCGGCGCCGCCGAACAGCTGGATCGCCATGTCGATCACCCGGCAGGCCATGTTCGGCACCGCGACCTTGATCATCGCGATCTCGGCTTTGGCCTGCTTGTTGCCCACCGTGTCCATCATCCACGCCGCCTTGAGGGTGAGCAGGCGCGCCTGTTCGATGGCGATCCGCGCCTCGGCGATCCGCTCCAGCGTGACGGTCTGTTCGGCGATCGGGCGGCCGAAGGCGACGCGGTCTTCGGCGCGGCCGCAGACCTTTTCCAGCACCCGCTCGGCCAGGCCGATCAGGCGCATGCAGTGATGGATCCGGCCCGGCCCAAGGCGGCCCTGGGCGATTTCGAACCCGCGGCCTTCCCCCAGCAGCATATTCGCCGCCGGCACGCGCACGTCTTCAAAACTCACCTCCGACGCACGGTCGGGCATGCCGTAGAAACCGAAGACCGGCAGCGGCCGGTGCACGGTGATGCCGGGGGTATCCATGGGCACCAGGATCATGGATTGCTGGCGGTGCCGGTCGGCATTGTCCGGATCGGTTTTGCCCATGAAAATCAGGATCTTGCAGCGCGGATCCGTGGCGCCGGTGGTGAACCATTTGCGGCCGTTGATGACGTAGTGGTCGCCATCGCGGGTGATGCGGCTTTCGATATTGGTGGCATCCGACGAGGCGACGGCGGGTTCGGTCATGGCAAAGCCCGAGCGGATGCGGCCCTCCAGCAGCGGGGTCAGCCAGCTCGCCTGCTGATCCGGCGTGCCATAGCGTGCCAGCACCTCCATATTGCCGGTGTCGGGGGCCGAGCAGTTGAAGACCTCGGGCGCCAGATGCGAGCGGCCCATCACCTCGCAAAGCGGCGCGTAATCGAGGTTGGAGAGCCCGGCGCCATGGCTGCTGTCGGGCAGAAACAGGTTCCAGAGCCCGGCCGCCCGGGCCAGGGGCTTCAGCTCTTCCACAACCGGTTGGACATTCCAGGGGCCCAATTCCTCACTTTCGCAATAGTAACGCTCCTCGGCCGGGTAGATATGCTCGGCCATGAAGGCTTCAAGCCGGGCCTTGAGATCGGCGGCGCGGGGCGAGGGGGAGAGCTGCATGGGCTGGCCTTCTTTCGGGGGGGCAGGGGAAGCGGGGACCATCCTGCCGCTTGCGAGCATCAATACCTAATGATAGGTATATAGAAAATGCGGCCCGGCCGCGACAATAATCCCTCCCCCCGACATTGGAGAAGACGCGCCATGAGATACCGTCACGCTGAGCAAGCGCTTTTTTCAGTCGGCGAGCTTTGGCACGAAGGGTTTTCGAGCCTTGGCGACGGCGTAGACGGCGACG